>NZOY01000002.1 GCA_002695445.1 Flavobacteriaceae bacterium | reverse complement strand
TGAAATTTGCTGTTGAGAAAATCACATCAACTGGAAACAATAATTTTATGATTACAGATAGAGGAACCCAATTTGGATATAAAGACCTAATTGTGGATTTTAGATCAATTCCAATTTTAAAAAAATTTGGGCCAACTATATTAGATGTCACTCACTCACTTCAAAAACCAAATCAAAATACTGGTGTTAGTGGTGGAAGTCCAGAATTAATTGAAACAATAGCTAGAGCCGGGGTAGTAAATTTAGTTGACGGGCTGTTTATCGAAACACATCCAAGCCCAAAAGAATCTTTAAGTGATGGAGCCAATATGCTGCAACTTAATAAACTTGAATCTCTTCTTGATAGATTGATTAAAATTAGACAATTGGTAAAGGAATTTTAATATTATTTAAAAAAACTTGATAATTTTGTTTTTATGTTCTTTAAAATATTGGGGTCGACCGGATTTGACAGCAAGATTAAGTGATATGTAAGCATGTCGAGCATTGATTCACAGCTCGTAAATATTGGATTCAAAACTCAAATGGCGAAAATAACTACGCTCTAGCTGCATAATAAACTGAATTATAGTAAGTTTTTGCTAAGTCCTAACAAGGTTAGGAAGCTAGATGTCTCATAATAGCCTTTGTTGATGGCGATTAATTTAGAGGCACCATAAAAGTCAACATTGAAGTGAAATTGTGTCAATTTTACTTTAAAATTTAGACACTAAGGTCTTAGTAGATTGTTTTCTTTCAGCTATTACTCGAAAATTAATTGAAAACTAAGCATGTAGAAAGCGTATTGTTTACTTGTATGGACGAGGGTTCGATTCCCTCCGACTCCACTATATTTTTAATTTTAATAACCATAAATGCGATACGAAAGATTAATATTGATTTTTGTTTTTTTTATTTCCTGTAATAGTGAAAAAGACGGAACAGAAAATTCATCAGAATCAGAGGTGCTGAACAACATAAAATATGATATCTCTGCTATTCTCGATAAATTTGAAACAAGAGAAGGTTTTAGCTATAGTCTTAATAATAACAATATAACCTTCAATACTGATAACTTACCAAATCATACCAGCCCATATTGGCCTACTTCAAGTAATTTATACGAAGAATATAATGGATCAAACTCTAATTTTAGAATCAATCCAAATAAAATTGAAGCACAAAACATTACAATTACAGTCCCAAAGAATCCCTCTGAATCAATTATTAAGTTAGCAACTTCACTTGGTGCTATTGGAGTAGCTAGAAACGGTGTGGTTTTTTACAATCAATACGCAGGACCTAACAACCAACCTTTAACAAATGAAATAAATTCATTTGATCAATGGCTTGGTCATCCAACAGGTCAGAGTGCATATCACTATCACATAGAACCTTTGTATTTAACGCAGCAATATGGAGAAGATTCTTTTTTGGGTCTATTAGCTGACGGTTTTCCTGTGTATGGACCAGTTGAAAATGGAGAAAAAGTCACAAACAATAATCTTGATTCTTATCACGGTCATACACACGTGACAGATGATTTTCCGGATGGTATTTATCATTATCATATTACGGATGAAGACCCCTACATTAATGGCAACGGCTTTTATGGGAACCCAGGGAATATTTCAAACTAAAATTTATGTTTGTTTTCTAATTATGTTCTTGGCTAGTTGTCAAGATATTAACTTAGAATATTATATTAAAAATGAAATTAAAACCGAACTTCGAAACGGAGTTTTGTTTTTAAACAATAATCCTTTTAAAGGGGTTTTGTTATCCTACCATGAAAATGGGATAAAGAAATCTGAGATAAGATATAAAAATGGAATGAAAAATGGGAGAGAAAAAAATTGGTATAGTAATGGAAACATAAAAATGGACAGATCCTATCATAATGGAATAAAAACAGGAATTCATAAGGGTTGGTGGAAAAATAAAAAATTAAAATATAGATATGTGTTTGACAACAAAGGAAGATATCATGGTAATGTTGAAGAGTGGTACGAAAATGGGCAAAAACTTAAAAATTTTAATTTTACCAGGGGCCGCGAAAACGGAAAGCAAATGCTTTGGGATTTAAATGGAAATGTCAAGGCAAATTATGAGGTAATTAATGAAGAAAGGTATGGTCTAATTGGATTGAAAAAATGTTTCACTGTTGCTGAAAATAATTAAATATGATAATTGACACCTTAAAATATAGTATTTTTTTAGTTTTCATGTTGAGCTGTAAGATTAATAAACAAAGACTCCCTTATTTTGATTCGTATGATTTTACCCCAAGGTGGAGTTCTGTAGATCATTCTATTCCAAAATTCCAACTCATCAACCAAAATGGAGATACCATCACAAATGATGATTATAATGGAAAAATTTATATTGCTGACTTTTTCTTTACAACATGCCCTGGGATTTGTCCAAAACTAACCAAGCATATGAAAATTTTAGAAGATTTATATTCAAATAATGACCAAATTAAATTTTTATCTTACACCGTTATGCCTTGGCACGATTCTGTTTCTGTTTTGAAAGAATACGGGAAAAAATACGATATAGATTCAAAAAAATGGAACCTTGTGACTGGAGATAAAGAAGAAATTTACAGAGTTGCTAGAGATGGATACTTTGCAGATAACAGTTTTAAAGCCCAAGAATCTGTGAGCAATTTCATACACACTGAGAATTTTTATTTAATTGATAAAAATGGAAAAATTCGTGGAGTTTATAACGGAACACTTGAAGTCGAAGTTGAAAGACTCAAACGACACATCTTAACCCTTGAAAAAGAGAGTATTTAGTATATGATATGCCTAAAAGAATAAAATTTTATCTTATCTATTTACCAATTTATGCTATTTCTATTTTTTATATTTTTTGTTTAATATCAGCATATATTTTCCCGGGCTCAGAGAAAGAAATAATTAATTTTAAATCAGAAAATTATTCTTTCACTCATAATTTTTTTAGTGAATTAGGGTGTCTGAAAACAAATGCTGACGAAACAAATCCAAGAATTTTAAAAATAGACAACACGCCTTCAATGATTTTATTTAATTCTGCACTAGTTTTAATTGGAATTACTTTGATTATGTTTTACTATACATTTGAAAAGTTATTCATTTTATTGAAGGATGAAAGAAATTTAAAATATTCTAAACTTACAAAACCTCTAGGTATTTTCTCTGGTGTGTTTTTTTCTGGAGTTGGATTTGTACCTCATGATTTAGACTTCGGATTACATGTTTTTTTTGCAAATGGGGCTTTCTTGATTTTATTTTTTTTGTGCATATTTCACACAATTACGATTCATAAATCAAAATATATTTCTAATATATATTCCTTTGGATATTTACTATTCTGTTTTTGCTTATTATTGTATGTAATGTTAATATTTTTTGGCCCTCAAATTGGTCCAGGAAAAACGTTCACAGAAAGCGAATTAATACTTCAAGTTGTATCCCAAAAAGTTATCGTATTAATTTTTACGCTTGCAATTCTATCTCAGGTTTATGGGATAAATGATATAATCAAAAAAAAGAGTGATCTTTTTTAAATTACATTGATGAAATCCGCTAAAACACTTCTATACATTTTATTTAATTGAGCATCCAAAATACCTTTTTCAAGATCAAAAGTAGAATGAAAATTTTTTAAAGAAAACTTAAATAATGTTTCTGTATTCTCCCTTTTTATTCTGTTAAAAGCCGTTTCGAGAACCAATTTTGCACCACGTTCACCATCTGAGGCAGATAAAAGCAACATTGGCTTACCACACCAAACTATTCTCTCAATTCTTGAAACCCAATCTAAAACATTTTTGAATGCGGATGTATAGGAACCGTTGTGTTCGGCGAATGAAATAATAATAGCGTCACTATTATAAATATAGTTTTTGAAATTTTTTGCTTCATCTGGAATTCCACTTTCCTTCTGTTTATCAATACTAAAAATTGGCATTTCAAAGTCATTTAAATCCAAAAGGTTTGTCTTTGAACTAGGTATTTGATCTGAGGAATATTTTGCAAATTGCTTATTTATTGAATTTAATGATGAGCTTGCTCCAAATGCCAATATATTTTTCATAATAGATATGTTAAAATTAATTTTTCAAAAGATAATCCAAAACTTTATTTTTTGGAAGCTCCTCAACCTTAAATCCATTTTTTCCAACCATGGTCTTTGCTGCAAATAAAGAATTAATTATGGCTTCCTCAGTTGCTTCTATAGCAGCTAAAAAAAGAGGAGAAACATTTTTATTAAATAGATAAGTTGGTTTATATAGAGTTAATTCTGAATTTATATTTATTAGATTTTGGTTAGCTACCGAAAGAGCAATTACATAATCACCGCTTCCATTCGAAGCAATCCCTCCTGTTTTAGCTAAACCCATCATTCCTCTTTTTGCTAACCTTTTAAGATTTCTTGGACCTAACGGGGCATCCGTAATTATAACTATCATACAAGACCCGTCAGATCTTTCATAGTTATGTTTTTTAAAAGAGTACCTGTCTAACTTTTTCCCAATATTTTCACCATTGATTGTCAATACTCCTCCAAAATTAGTTTGTACCAATACACCTACAGTATAACCACCCAAAGAACTAGGAACAATCCTTGACGAAGTTCCTATGCCTCCCTTAAAACCAAAACAAACTGTGCCTGTACCAGCACCGATATTACCTTCAGCAATATTTGTTAATGATGCATCTTCAATAGCCTTAAAAATATGTTCTTTTTTTACATGAAATCCTTGGATGTCGTTTAGTCTACCATCATTGGTTTCACCAACTAAAGGATTAATAGATCTCACATTTTTATTACTTTTTAGTGTATACTCTATAAGGGCTTGAGA
Organism: Flavobacteriaceae bacterium; assembly: GCA_002695445.1. Taxonomy (GTDB): domain Bacteria; phylum Bacteroidota; class Bacteroidia; order Flavobacteriales; family Flavobacteriaceae; genus UBA8316. The sequence goes on along the minus strand of NZOY01000002.1, from coordinate 7,510 downwards.
AGCTGTTGGCACACTTAGAGTATTGGTTAAAATTATTGGAGTTTCACTATTGCCTAGTTCCTCAACTTGGGAATATCCTGCTAACTTCCCATAACCATTTCCAATATAAATAGCTGTCGGTGTCTTCATCCTAAATGGATCGCTTTTATGAGGGATTATTGCAGTAACTCCTGTCCTTACACTACTACCGTAATTTAGAGTAACATGACCAACTTTTACACCCTTAACATCTGTTATTGAATTATGAATACCTGTCTTAAAAATTCCAAAATCAATCCCATAATCTCTGGCCCTTTTTTCTTGTGAAAAAACAACAAAATTTACAATTACAAAGAAAGTCGATAGATTTTTTATTAGCATCGAAACATAAAATTAAATAAAAAAAAATTTAAAATAAGTTGGGAAAAAATAATTTATCTAATAACTATAAACTCTTGCTTCCCAGGGATCCATAGACCCATCGTATACTGATTTTTTATAGTTTCCGATAACTAAAGTCATTGAACTTAAATCATTTAAATCGCATAGGATCTTATCATCACTAAAATTGAGAATAACAACAAAAGTTTTTTGTTTATCCCATCTTTTATAAATGTAAAGTTTTTCATTATCTGGCTCTAGGTCTAAAAAATCTCCATAAATCAATGTCAAATTATTTTTTCTAATCCTAATGATTTCTCTGTAATAATTTAGTATTGAGTCAGAATAATCTTCCTCTGATTCTACATTGATCTTCTTGTAATTTGAATTTATGTTTATCCATGGTTTATTTGTGGAAAAGCCCGCAAATTCCGTGTCATTCCATTGTAGAGGCGTTCTAGCATTATCTCTACTTTGTCTATGAACAGCTTTTAAAAAATCATCCATATTTTTGTTGTTGCCTTTTGCTTCTTTCCAAGCATTTCTTGTTTCAACGTCATCATAGTAGTCAATCGACGGATATTTAACATTAGTCATACCAATTTCATCTCCTTGATATACGTAAGGTGTACCTCTTAGGGTCATTAGTAATGTAGCTAAAAGTTTTGCTGACTCATTTCTATATTTTTGATCATTACCAAACCTAGATACAATTCTTGAGAAGTCATGATTCCCCAAAAAAATGCTATTCCATCCTTTATTTCTTAAAAGTGAATCCCAGTCGGAAAATACCTTTTTAAATTTTAGAAAGTCTATTGGCTGAGGATCAAATTTGCCCTCTGGTCCAAAATCAATTTGAAGGTGATCAAAATGAAAAACCATATTCAATTCTTTTTCCTTCTTGTCCACATAATTTAATCCTGTCTCCAAATTTACACCAGGCCCCTCACCTACAGTAACAATATCGTATTTTGACAATACTTTTTCATTCATCTCCTTAAGATATTCATGAATCCTGGGTCCGTTAGCATAGATATTTTCCATCATTTCAGACAAGGTAGATCCCTTTTTTGCTTGGGGGAAATCTAACCTTTTTGATATGAATGAAATAACATCCATTCTAAATCCATCAACTCCTTTTGAGAACCAAAAATTTAAGATATCGTAAATTTCTTCTCTCACTTTTGGGTTTTCCCAGTTTAAATCAGGCTGTTTTTTAGTAAAGGAATGTAAATAGTATTTATTCAAATTAGGATCCCATTCCCAAGCAGATCCACTAAAAACAGATAACCAATTATTCGGTGGTTTGTCCGCTTTACCTTTTTTCCAGAAGTAATAGTTGTGGTATGGATTATCCTCTCCTTTTTTTGATTCTTGAAACCATTTGTGTTCATCAGAAGAATGATTGGCCACTAGATCCATAATTAATTTCAAGTCTCTTTTATGCATTTCATTTAAAAGAATATCAAAAGCTTTGTTTCCACCAAATTCCTCACTAATTTTTCTATAGTCTGAAATATCGTATCCGTTGTCGTCGTTTGGGGAACTATAAATTGGACAAATCCAAATCATATTTACACCCAGAGATTTAATATAATCTAACTTATCAATTATTCCATAAATATCACCTATACCATTTCCAGATGAATCCTTAAATGACCTAGGATAAATCTGGTAAACAACACCTTCCTTCCACCAAGTTCTATTCATCTTAAATTTATTTGAAAAGAGTTATAAAAATTATTAAAATAAATATAAATAATATTCCTGCCCATATCTTGTAATTTTGATACCAAATACTTGTATCGTTACCTTGATTTATTAATTTTCTTTGAAAAGTGAAGTTTTCGATAATTTCGGTAGCAGGAGGTTGTGACATTCTACTGGTTAAAATAAATATGATAGATGAAATTGCAACGACAATACCTGCATTGATTGTAAAGTGAATATTCCATATTTCCAACTGCTGAAGTATGAAAATAATAACACCTAACATAGTTCCCAAAATTAAAGTTAGATATGCTCCATTCGCATTTCCTTTTTTATCAAAAACACCAACCAAAAAAAGAACAACAATAGGAGGAACAAAAATGGCGTACATTTGTTGCAGATAGACCCAGATACCACCAAAATGTTGAATCATAGGAGCCCAAACAGCTGCAATAATCATTAAAACAAATGTTGACCATCTTCCGTATTTTACAATATCATTTGAAGTAATATTTGACATTTTCGGCTTTATAAAATCAACAACAACAAGTGTTGAAGATGAATTTAGAGTGGAATCTACACTTGACATAATTGCTGAAATGAGTCCTGCTAAAACCAAGCCTATCAATCCCTTAGGAAGCGCATTTAAAACAACCGTAGGATATACCATGTCTGGATTTTCTATTCCTGTATAAATACTTATAGCCATTGCACCAGGTATGACCATAATAAAAAGGGGGATTAATTTCAAAAATCCTCCCAATAAAACACCCCATCGAGCATTTTTGATATCTTTTGCACCTAGGACTCTTTGAACGATATACTGATTCGTGGACCAATACCAAAATCCCAATAATGGAACCCCTAAAAATAAGCCTGGCCAGGGAAGTGTTTTGTCATTGATAGGTCTATATATTGAAAAATGACCTTCTGGAGCTGATGCAATCATTTTTTCAATTGAAAAATCAATTTTTTCAAATAATATGTAGGTCAAAACTATTCCTCCAAAGATTAAAATAATGGCCTGTAAGGAATCTGTATAAACAACAGCTTTTAATCCACCATAAGCTGTGTAAATACCGGCAAAAAGTGCAAGGACAAGTGTAGTTTGCCAAATGACTAGATTTGGTATAAAAGTTTTAAGCACAATAGCACCTGCATACAATCCTCCAGCTGTTTCAATTAAAATACTCGTAATTATGGTTATAACTGAAAAAAAAATCTGTGCCCTTCTGTCAAATCTTTTTGCCAAAAATTCTGGTATAGTAGTAATTTTTGAGTTCAAGTATAGTGGGACAAAAATAAATGCAGCAATAATAAGCGGGATACCAGAAATCCATTCATAAACAGACTGAACAATTCCACTAGAATAGGCAGCTCCAGTTAAACCAACTATTGTGGTACTTGATATATTTGACGCAAATAATGATAGCCCTATAACTCCCCAAGTTAAACTTCTGCCTCCTAAAAAAAGATCATCATCAGATTTGGTTTTTCTTGATATCCAAATACCAATTAAAATAATTAAAGAAAAATAAATTAAGATTATTAAGACGTCGATACTTGATAAACTTGTCTCCATACTGTCCCAAGTTACATTAAACTATACACTTGAAAAAATCGATCAAAAAAATTAGAAAATAAAGTTGACTATATTTGAAAAAAATATCAAAATGAAAAAAATAAAATTTCTAGTTTTCGCAATTTTAACATTTATTGGTTGTGACCAAAATTCTACTAATATCCAAAAAACTAAGATACCCACTAATGGGTTTTTTGCAAGCTCTGACCACCAAGTTATGATGGGTTCCGATGCCACCGTTGAAATATTTAAAAAAATCGATAAGGCGTGGGCTGATAGAGATTATGAAACTCTAAAATCATATATCCATGACAAGCCCTGGATGCATTTTGCAAATGGTGATATAGCTAACAGTCCGCAAGAATTTGTTGATCTAATTGAAAAAGAATACCAAGATTTTCAAGCAAGTAATAGCAATTGGGGATGGAAAACAAATTTTGCCTATTCTGTAAAACAAACAAAATCTGAGAACCCAGAATATAAAAATCAAGAAGGTGAATGGGTGAATGCGAGATTTACCTCTGAAGACGCTACTTATGAGGAGTGGTATTATATTGTAGACGGAAAAATACAAACTTGGCAACAAGCGAAAAGGTTGAAAGCTAAAAGAATGCCTCTAAAAAAATAAGCACTTAAAAACCTCCATTTTAACGGAGGTTTTTTTTATTGTACAATGATGGTACCTACCATTCCGCCGTGCAGCGAACAAATATAATAGTATGTTCCAGTTGCACTGGGTGTCCAAGTTACTGTTCCATTTTCGGTTCCTTGATTTGTTGCTCCGCTAACTTGGTTAGCAGTACCTGTACCCGACTGAGTTTTTAGATAAAATGGATGACCTGGTGCATCAACGTTGAAATTTAATGTATCACCTAGGGCAATTGTAACAGTCGGATCATTTCCTGTGACAGTTCCATTTCTGTCATTACCAGATAATTGATAGTTAGCACTGTTTTGAGCTGTTACATTAATAGACCATGTTTGTGTAGCATTTGTAGACGACGATGTAGTACTTGGATTTATAGCTATAGTTCCCCCTACAGTGATTGATGAGCTTACTTGTCCAGAAGAAGGATTGTCGTAAATTGCTATTTGATAGGTAAATGTTCCAGCACCTGAATTTGGAGTACCCGCAATTAATAACTGATTATTACCACTTAATGTGGCGGTTACCCCGCTAGGTAGTCCTGAAGCAATCGCAGTTAATGGGTAAGCACAACTTGAACTAAATGAACCAATTATATCTGTTATGGATTGACCTTCGTCAATAGTTTGATCTGCATTTCCGGATGTAATTGATCCTGAAACAGTACATACAGGATTAACAGTAATTGTACCACTTACAGAGGAAGATACAGGAGATCCATTATTACTATTTTCAAACGATATACTATAATTATAAGTACCTGATGTTTGATTAGATGGAGTCCCACTTAGAGTTATTCGATCATTACTTGAATCTAGGGAAGCAGAAACTCCAGACGGCAACCCACTAGCATTAACGCTCGTAAATGATCCTGCACAGTTTGATGAATTTAATTGATACACAATGTCTGTAATTGGACTACCTGCATTAACAACTTGACTTATTGAGCCACTTAAGACTGAGCTACTAATTGTACAACTTGGAACAGATGAAACTGAGATAATTCCCGTGACAGACGCAGTTACACTTGAACCAGATAATTGCTGCCCATTGTAATAAACAATATTATACGAGTAAGTTCCAACTGAACTTGGCGTTCCACTTAATATAATTTGCTGATTTTGTCCGGAGAAACTATAATTTACACCCGAAGGCAAACCACTAGCGCTAGAATTAAGTGGAACACCGTTTCCATCTGGCGGACAGTCTGTACTTAACCCCCATGTAACATTTCCGATTGAACTACCTAAAGTTATAGCTTGATTTGGATTACCACTAACTAGGGAAATGGATGCTTGAGAACAAGAAGTTGCAGCTGTTGACGAGGCAACTACAGATATTGATCCCGAAATAGTTGTGGAGGCAGTTGCAGCACAAGCTGGAGCTGAAGCCGTCGCGATAAGAGAATTATCAACATTTATAGTATAGTTATAATTACCAACACTAGTTGGTATCCCTCTTAATTGAACATATGCAAGATTAGCATCTACCTCTTGGACAATATAAGTCACACCTGGAGGAAGACCAGTTACCGATGCCTGCAACACCTGAGAACATGTGTTTGTGAAATCGTAGCGTACAAGTACACTGTCTGTGGATACTGTTGTTGTTAATGATTGAGAACCACTGACTAAAGCGCCACTAATTGTACATGGATCAGCAGAACAAGTAGTTGAGGAAGTTGTTGAACTTGCAATTACAGATATTGATCCCGAAATAGTTGTGGAGGCAGTTGCTGCACAAGCTGGAGCTGAAGCTGTTGCAATGAGAGAATTGTCAACACTTATAGTGTAGTTATAATTACCAACACTAGTTGGTATCCCTCTTAATTGAACATATGCAAGATTAGCGTCTACCTCTTGAACTATGTAAGTAACCCCGGGAGGCAAGCCTGTAACAGAAGCTTGAAGAACTTGCGAGCAAGTATTGGTAAAATCATATCGAACAAGAACACTATCGGTAGAAACCGTTGTTGTTAATGATTGAGAACCACTGACTAAAGCGCCACTAATTGTACATGGATCAGCAGAACATGAAGTGCTTGAGGTAGTTGAACTTGCAGCAACTGAAATTACACCTGTAACTGAGGCAACAACACTTGAAGTTGACAATTGTTGCTCATTATAATAAACAATATTATAAGAATAGGTTCCTACAGAACTTGGGGTTCCTTGAACGAAAATTCGGTTATCTTGTCCAGAAAAACTATAAGTTACTCCTTGAGGAAGTCCACTTGCACTTGAGTTTAACGATACACCACTGGAATCGGGTGGGCAGTCAGTCGAAAGTTCCCACACGATCGTACCAATTGATTCACCGATAAAAATAGCTTGGTTTGGATTTCCATCAACTAAAGTTAAAGATGCTTGACTACAGGAGGTTTGGGTTGTTGAAGATGTAACTTCAATTGTTCCTTCGATTGAAAATTCAGCAGAAGCTGGTGCGGCAGGATCAGTAGCTGTAGCAGAAAGAGCATTGTCAAGTGAAATCAAATAATTATAAACACCACTCGCCTGCGAAGTTGGAGCTCCAGAAATAGTAGCAATATTATCTACAAACGACATTGTGACTCCAGGAGGCAGATTTGACACACTAGAATTAATTAATTGAGGGCAATTCGTCGAAAACTCATATTTAACTTCAGCTATTGATTGAGTTTGAGACACAACTTGCGTTTGAGGGCCGCTCAATAGACTACCCTCTATCTTACATGCAAGTGGATCCTTTGACTCATCGTAATCTTTATCTTTATCTGCCTGCACTGACTTATCACAATCTGTTGAAACAATACTGAAGCTAATATAATTATCTGTTAAAGTGAGTTTGTCTATTTTCCCATAGTTATTTCTTCCGACTGAGAGATCAATACTAAAAGAGGAAGTTTGACTTTGACTCATCCTATAAATTCCGGCGACTGTTAAATCTGTAAAAATAATTGTGAAGGTTCCATCTTTCCTAAAAATTAATTCTGTTATATCACAGTGATTTAATTTACCACTCCCCCTATCACCAGTTTTTGGTTTTCTTATTTTCCATCTACCGGTTCCAATAAATACGTTTTCTTCGTTAACCAAATCAAAAATTTGCTCCTCAAAAGTAGCAGTAACCGATTTAGTACCGTCTAAAGTTATATCAATTTCACTCGATGTTTCAGAGGTAGATCCAGACCATGTAGTAAACAAGGATCCCGAGTTAGGATTTGCATTTAGTCT
>NZOY01000001.1 GCA_002695445.1 Flavobacteriaceae bacterium | reverse complement strand
TACTGTTTAAAAAAAACGAAAAGCGAAGTACCAACAAAAAAGAATATAAGTGTAGCAGGTATAGTTAACCACATATTCGTCAGTAAACTTTTTACCGCTCCATTTTCATCTTCAGTGGTTAAATACCTTTGTACCATTGTTTGATCACAGGCATAGGTCGCAAGTGAAGAAAAATAACCCCCAAATAGAACAACCCAAAAAGTAGGTTTACTAAAATCAAGTACCATATTAAAAGTGTTAATTTTATTTAAATTAATTGCAGAATTTATAATCTCAAAAAAACCTCCATCTATTTTGTAAATTATAAAAAATACGCTTAAAAGGGCACCTCCCAATAAAATAATAACTTGCATTGCATCTGTCCATATTACAGCTTCAATTCCCCCCATCAATGTGTATATAAGGCTTAAAAGACCCATTGATAAAATACAAGTATAAATATTGATTTCAGTTACAACATTAATTGCCAGTGCTGGCAAAAATAAGACAACAGCTATTCTTCCAATTTGAAATAAAACAAAAGAAATACTTCCAATCAACCTTAGAATAACGTTAAATCTTAATTCTAAATAATGGTAAGCTGAAGTGATATTTAATTTCCTGTAAATCGGAATATAAAAATATATTAATAAAGGTGCAACGAGTAAAATTCCAGCATTTAACCAAATGTAAGACCAGTCAGTAGAGTATGCTTTGGCAGGAATTGCAATAAAAGTAATAGCGCTGAGTGCTGTTCCAAAAATACTTAACCCTGCTGCCCACCATGGTATTCGACCATTTCCTTTAAAATAATCTTCAGTACTTTTTTGTCTTTTAGAGAAGAAAAATCCAATAAAAAGTAGCAAAACAAAATAGGCAAACAGTACTAAAGTATTTAAAAATCCAAAAGAATCCTGAACACTATTAATTTTACCTCTTAAAATTGAGGGAGTTCGAATACCTGGGCTGATTTCTCCACTAACAATAAAGAAATCACCATTCCAGTTTACAACAGGAGCAGTTACTACTCCATATGGTAATTCCCCTATTTTTAATTTAGTTTTTGTTATCGTGTTATATACTAAAATATCTTTTGAAAAGCCTTTATGATTTATTAATCTATCTCTTAGAGAAGTTTTTAATGAGTCTAAGAATGTAGTTTTTTCCAATCCATTAAATTGATTAATTAAATCTTCGAGTGATCTAATTTTCATAAACTCTTTCCCTGAATCACCTGAAGGTAAAAAAACAAATTCTAAACCAGATTCAAATGAATTACCTGCCATTACAGGGAAATTTATTTTTTCATCCAATGATTCCCAATCATTTTTATTTGGGCTGAAAAAATAGCTATCTGATAAAATCTCTACAAAACCACTCTCATCATACGACCTTCCAGAAAATAAATATAATCCATGTTCTTTTCCATTCGATTGAGATTGTAAAACTGAAAAAGCTCTAGACAAACCAGGAGTAGATGGCAGTGTCACCCATTTTTGTTCTAATGAATAATCATCAGAAATATTTAAGGAAAAGAAATAATTTGTGGACTTATTTAAATTTTCACCACCTGCTACATATACTTTTTCGCCAATTATACTGGCCGATAAATGAGCTAGAGGAACGGGTAATGATGGTAGCTCCTCGATTATTATATTTTCACTTGATGGATCCCATTTTATATAAAAAACATTTGATAATATTTTTTCAGAATTACGGCCGCCAATACACAAAACTCCTTTGGGGGTCGTTATAGAATATCCATATGCAACCGGACTTGGTAATGAAAAAGTTCTAGGTTGCCAATTGTATTTATCCCCTTTTTTTTCTAGAATATATATTTTGTCGCTAAAAAATTTTTTTCCACCATCCCAAGGCATTTTGTTTTGAAAATTAGCTCCTCCTGCAATCAACATTACACCATTGCTAACTCCAGCAAAACTCCCCGCGAGGCCTTTATTAGGTATCCCATTTTCATCAGGTAACTCTGTAATTACTTCCCAATCTATTACAGGATTATTTTTAATCTGTGAAAACCCAAAAAAAATATTTATTATTAAACCAATAACTGCTATGCAGTATCTAGCGAAATAGATATTCATATGAATCTAAATTAAATTTATTTTCAATATCATTTAAATATCTAAAAATTCTATTGAAAATTTTTATAAATTTTACTACTCTAAGCGGAAATATAATTTTAACTAATCAGTGGAAATCTTTGAAAATAGAATCTTTTTTTGGAAATACCTTTATGTTACCATTTTATTAATAATACCACTTTTTATATATGGTCAAAAAAATGTAATTATCACAAACTTAAGTACCGATTTTCTTATAAACCCAGATAGAGTTCTAAAGGATGGTTATCCAATTAACATTAAATTAGAGGATGCAGTCAAAGAGACTGAAAATTATCAAATTATAGGAATTGGTAAAAAAGAACCCCTGCTGGGATGGCAAATATTAAGCAAAGAAAAAAATATTATTCAGAAAGCTTATCGGGTAATAGTATCTAAAAAAAAGGAAAACATTGAAAAAAATATAGGGGATCTTTGGGATACAAATAAAATTGAAAGTAGTAACTCAATCAATATTAGGTATTCTGGAAAAGAGCTTAAACCTAATTCAATATATTACTGGAAGGTTAAAGTTTGGACCAATGATGGAGAAATTTCTAAGTTTTCAAAATGTCAAAAATTCAAAACCGGAGAAAAATTATATAAACACTACACCAGTAGATATTTTGTTGAAAAGAAAATTAACCCTCTAAAATCTGTAAAGAAAATTAATGATCAAAAAACATTAATAGATTTTGGAAAAGCAGCTTTTGGTTCAGTAAAATTGAAAATGTTTGCAAATGAAAATAATAAAATCATAAAATTATATTTTGGGGAATCAATCAAAAATGGCTCAGTTGATAAAAATCCTCAGGGTAATGTTGTATCTGAATTAGTTAATTTAAAATTAAAACCTGGATGGAATGAATATGAAATCAAAATCCCCCTCCACCATTATAATAGGCCTGAGCGAAAAATTTATATGCCAGAATATATTAATGAAGTTTTGCCTTTTAGATATCTAGAAATACAAAACTATGATTACTCTTTAATTAAAGAATCCAAAATTGAGCAAATAGTTGTAAACTATAAATTCAATGATTATGACACTTATTTTCAATCAGATAATAAAATCCTTAATGATCTTTGGCTTCTCTCTAAGCATTCAGTTAAAGCCACTAGTTTCATGGGGATATATGTAGATGGAAATAGGGAGAGATTTCCGAGGGAAGGTGATTCGTATGTAAATCAAAAAACCCATTATGCAGTGGAAAGAGGTTATTCAATTGCAAGATATACTCACGAATTTCAGATTTTATATTCTAGTCATTGGACTGATTATATTTTACAGGTTTTAATTATTGCTTGGGAGGATTATATGCACACAGGTGACGTTTCATCTTTAAATTACTTTTATAATGACCTTAAAGAAAAAACATTACACAAGCTTGCAAGAAAAGATGGGCTTATTAGCACTAAAACTGGACTTGTAACTAAAGAGATTCTCAATGCTGTTCACTTGAGTGAAATAGAATATAGTCGTCAAAAAAAAGAAAACCCAACATTTCGAGATCTTGTCGACTGGCCTCAAAAAAATCTAAATGCTAATAAAGAATCCTGGCAATATGGAATCAAAGGAGAAACTGATGATTTTGATTTTAGAAATATTAACACTGTAATTAATGCATATCACTACCAATCATTAGTTATAATGTCAAAAATTTCAAAAATACTGGGATATTTAGATGATTATTATTTTTTTAAATATCGAGCTTCAAAAGTTAAAAACTCAATAAATAAAAAATTGATTAATCCAAAATCTGGACTTTATATTGATGGTGAGGGAAGTATTCATAGTTCATTACATGCTAACTTTCTTCCATTGAAATTTGGAATTATTCCAAAAAAAAATTTAGAAAAAGTTATAGCTTTTATTAAAAAAAAAGGGATGAGTTGCAGTCCCTACGGTGCCCAGCACCTTTTTGATGCATTGTACAAAAGTGAGCAATCAGAATATGGTCTAAAATTACTTACCTCAAAAGGGGATAGAAGTTGGGCTCATTGGATATATGATCTGGGAGCTACAATGACCCTTGAAGCATGGGACTTTAAATTTAAGCCCAACATGGACTGGAATCATGCTTGGGGTTCAGCTCCAGGCAATATAATTGCCAATCATATAATGGGTATTCAGCCAATAAAGCCGGGTTTTGAGATAGTAAGAATAAAACCTCAGATTTTTGATATTAAAAGTGCTAAATTAAATTATAGCACAATTAGAGGAGAGATTTCAATGTCAATAATTAATGATTACAAAAATTTTTTTTCAATGGATATTAATATTCCTTCCAATATGGAGGCTGAAATATATTTTCCAAAATACTTTAATGATCAAAAAATAAAAATGAATGGAAAGACTATTGATCATGTTGAAAAAGAAAACTTTTTAATTGTTAAAAAAATTGGTTCGGGACAAAAAAATTTTAATATTTTCAGATAAGAAAATTTATTATCAACTGGATAATAGAATCAACGAGCTCTAGAATCCAAACTATTATGAAAATAAATTAAGATAATTTAGTTGCTAATTTCTGTCATCTCACTGATTTAGTTTAAATTTATTTAACAATTGCAAATAAATGATTAAATCGCTCCAAAAACCCTTATTTGTTTTTTTCTTAATCATTTTTATATCATGTGAAAATAGTGATAAAAAATATGCTTCTTGGTTATCATACAGTGGTGATCCAACAGGATCAAAATATTCCTCTTTAGATCAAGTAAATACAACAAACGTCAAAAACTTAAAGCTTTTATGGACTTATGAAGTTTTCGATAAAAAACAAAATCATAGGAATGGAATTCAATGTAACCCAATAGTTATTGATGATCGAATATATATTATTGGTCCAGATTTTAATGTACATTCAATTGATAGTAAAAGTGGAAATTTAATTTGGAAGTATAACCCATTTCCTGAGAAAAAAATATCTGGAACTACAAGAGGAGTTACATATTATGATGATGGATTAAATGGTAGGATTTTTTTTGTTGCTGAGTCGATTTTATATTGTTTAGATGCACTAACTGGTAAATTAATTAATTCTTTTGGAGATGGAGGAAAAACTACCTTAAATAAAGGATTTGACCGGAATACAAAGGATTTGTTTATTTCTGCAACTACTCCTGGAATTATTTTTAATAATCTTCTCATACTTGGTTCAAGGGTATTAGATACTGCAAATCAAAAAACCATACCTGGAGATATAAGAGCCTTTAATGTTTTAACAGGTGATATTGTATGGACATTCAATACAATTCCTAGATTGGGTGAAACTGGTTATGACAGTTGGCCTAAAGATAGTTGGAAAAACGAATATTTAACAGTTAATAGTTGGGGAGGATTTACACTTGATCAGAAAAATGGTATTGTTTTTTTTGGAACTGGGTCTCCTTCATATGACCATTGGGGGGGAAATAGAGTTGGTGATAACCTTTTTGGAAATTGTATAATTGCACTAGAGGCAAACACTGGAAAAAGAATCTGGCATTATCAAACTGTTCACCATGATCTCTGGGATTATGATATTCCATGCCCACCAAACCTAGTTCAGGTTAAAGTGAATGGTAGATTAGTTGATGCAATTGCACAGCCAACCAAAACCGGGCAATTATTTGTTTTAGATAGATTTACAGGTAATCCGATTCACCCTATTTCAGAGAAAGTTGTTCCACAAAGTGATATTCCAGGTGAAGTTACTTCTAAAACCCAGCCTTTTACGAAACCAGATTTAATATATGGAATGACCAAAATTGATAAATCCTCTCTTAATAAAATTGAGGGATTTGACGAAAAAAGTATTGAAGATTCTTTAAAAAGTTTGGACTATGGCCAGCTATTCATTCCACCTGGTGTAAAGCCAACTATGGTTTTTCCTCAATTTAATGGTGGAACAGATTGGGGAGGGGCGGCTTATGATATAAATGATAGAATGATATATGTTAATTGTAGTAATGAAGCTGAGTGGTTTGCAATGATTAATTTAGTTCAAGGTAAAAAAGTTTCTGTTTACAATTATGGAAAACAGCTTTTTAACACTAATTGTACAGCCTGCCACAATAACTCAAATATTGGTTTAAAAGCCTCAATGAATAACTTTTCCATTGCTGATAAGAATAGAATAAAAAAATCAATCTATAATGGAAAAGGGCTTATGCCATCGTTTAAAAATTTAGATGAAGACGAATTGAATGCACTATCCTCATTCATTTTAAAAACCGGCAAGGAGGAAATTATTGAGGTTGAAAATAGTGATAAAATTTTTGAAATTCCATGGGTTGCAAATGGTCATCCTGAATTAAAAACAAAAAACGGTTATCCCATAAATGATATGCCATGGGGTACTTTATCGGGAATTAATCTTGATTTGGGAGAAATTAGTTGGCAGGTTCCACTTGGGACTTATCCTGAATTAGAAAAGAAGGGGCTATCTGCTACAGGTACATTTAATATGGGTGGTCCAATTGTAACTGCTGGGGGATTAATTTTTATTGGTGCTACTATGGATGAACGTTTCCGTGCTTTTGATAAAAAAAATGGTAGTTTAATGTGGGAGTATCAGTTAGAGGCTGGAGGTTATGCCACACCATCGACTTTTGAAGTAAATGGAAAACAACTAATTATTATCGCTGGTGGAGGCCAAGGTAAGCCAGGTACTAAGGGAGGCAACAAATTGTATTGTTTTGGTCTATAAGTCACTTGCTTTTTTACTTGTAAGATCTACAGGTTTGGTAAAATTGATATCTTTATTTAATCCTATTTGTACTCCGATTTCACTTATTTTTTTATTGATACTTACTAATTTAAATTCTCAACAAAAGAAATTAGATTATCATGTTAAATTTTCTTCTAATGAAATTAAAATAGATGGAATTGATGACGAGAATTCATGGAAAACTGCAAATAAAATGTATGCTAATTGGCAACATTTTCCCAATGAGACTGATGAATTCAATAATCCAACTGAGGTGAGAATTCTATTTGATGACAAAAATATTTATTTGCTATGCAAATCATTCTCCAAATCAAAAGATTATGTAATACCATCCTTAAAGTGGGATTTTAGTGGTGCCGCTTCTGATAAAGTAAATTTTTTGTTTGATACTTTCAGTGATGCAAATAACGCATATATGTTTGGTTCTAATATGCTTGGAGTAAAAAGCGATATACTTGTATCAAATGGGGGAGTAGGTACCTCAAGATCTGATATTAATAGGACGTGGGATGGAAATTTTGATGTAGAGGGTAAAGTTTATGATGGGTATTATCTAATTGAAATGAAAATCCCCCTTTCTACTTTTAATTATCCTGAAAATTCTAAATCCTGGCGATTTAATTTCTTTAGATTCGATACCGAGGAGGGTCAAAGGACTACTTGGGCCCGAATTCCACAAGAGTTTAATGATTATAATCTGGCATATATGGGTGAAATAATTTTTGAAAAGCCACTAAACAAATCCAAAGGAAAAATATGGCTAATTCCATTTACTAATGGTTTTATTGATAAAGATTTTACAGAAAATAAATCAGAAAATAACCTTAAATATGGTCTGGATATTCGAGTTCCATTAAAATCAGAGTTGAACCTTGATGTTACTTTTAATTCAGATTTTTCTCAAGCCGAAATTGATGATGAAATTGTCAATTTCACAAGATTTGAATTTAAAATGCCTGAGAAACG
>NZOY01000114.1 GCA_002695445.1 Flavobacteriaceae bacterium | reverse complement strand
CTCCATCTACATCTTCAGCTATAACCAACAAAGGTTTTCCAGATTGTGAGACCGGTTCAAGTACAGGAAGTAAATCTTTCATTGCAGAAATCTTTTTGTCATACAACAAAATGTAAGGGGTTTCAAGATCTGCTTCCATTTTTTCAGAATCAGTTACAAAATAAGGAGAAAGATATCCTCGATCAAATTGCATTCCCTCGACAACATCAACATATGTATCTGTTCCCTTAGCTTCTTCAACAGTTATAACCCCTTCTTTTCCAACTTTTTCAAAAGCTTCAGTGATTAAACTACCAATTTTTTCGTCATTATTTGCAGAAATACTGGCTACCTGTTTAATTTTTTCTGAAGCATTTCCAACCTCTACAGATTGGTTGCCCAGCGCATCAACAATTGAATTAACTGCTTTATCAATTCCTCTTTTTAAATCCATAGGATTTGCTCCAGCAGCGACATTTTTAAGCCCTTCTTTAACTATAGATTGAGCAAGAATTGTTGCCGTAGTAGTTCCATCTCCCGCTTGATCATTGGTTTTTGAAGCTACTTCTTTTACCATTTGCGCTCCCATATTCTCCAATGTATCTTCTAATTCAATTTCTTTGGCCACTGTAACGCCATCTTTTGTTACTTGTGGGGCTCCAAATGATTTACCTATTATAACGTTTCTTCCTTTAGGGCCTAATGTTACTTTAACAGCATTAGCTAGGGCGTCAACGCCACGTTTAATACCATCTCTTGCCTCTAAATCGAATTCTATTTTCTTTGCCATTTTATTTTAGGTTTATTTCGTTAAACAATTGCTAGAATATCACTTTCTTTCATGATAAGATAATCTTCTCCATCATGCTGAAGTTCAGTACCAGCATATTTTCCATAAAGTACACTATCCCCAACTTTAACAGTTATTGGGTTTTCAGTAGTCCCTGGTCCAACAGATACTACAGTTCCTTTTTGCGGCTTTTCTTTAGCAGTATCTGGTATTATTATACCAGAGGCTGTTTTAGTTTCTGCATCAGCAGGAACAATTAAAACGCGATCTGCTAAGGGTTTAATGTTAATTTTACTCATATTTTTAAATTTTATTTTAACGTTTCATAAACTGTGCCAGTAATAATTTGAGTGACAATTTGATGTGATTTTCTTTTTCCACTGACAGTATGGCACTAATTAGTTTGAGGAGTCTCCTCAGGCATTTCTGGTATGGTCTCAGGAATAATTTCAGGAATAACAACATCATTTGTATCATCCTGAAGTAACCTTGAATCTCTAACGCTTTGACCTGTGTTGAGTGAAATATTAGACAATAATATCAATATTAAAAGTAGACCAGCTAAAACCCAAGTACTTCGATCTAGAAAATCAGAAGTTTTCTGTACTCCACCCATTTGTTGACCCCCACCACCAAAAGAGGACGATAAACCTCCACCCTTAGGATTTTGGACCATTACTACAAGGACTAGCAGAAAACAAACTAGAATTATAAGCGCTATAAATATTGAAAAACTACTCATTATTAATACTGTAGCTGTAAATTTTTAATTTTCTCAATTTGAGATGCAAATAAAACATTTTTTTCTGGATATTTCAAACATAAAATTTTGTATGCACGAATGGCTTTTTTATATTTTTTCTGTTTTACTAAAACCTTTGCTAAAGTCTCAGTCATTAACTCATCCGAGTAATCATCAAATTCAATCTCATCAAAACTGTTTACTGATTTATCAATGGGAGAAATTTTTGGATCATTTTCAATAAATTTATCTATTATTGACAGCTTATCTTGTAAAGGACTTTTTTTATCCTCAACTATCTCTAATTCATCCTTTGTATTATTATCATCGGTAAATTCAATCCAATCAATAAAGCTTAATTTTAGTTTATCAATTTCTTTATTATTACTATTATCAACCAGAACTTTATTATCTAAATCAACTTGAATTTTATTTGATTCTTTTTCAATAATTGGTTTTTTTATTTCAAACGGGGAATGAGCTTTAATTGGAGCCTCCATTAAGTTTTTAAGAATACCCCTATCCATGGTTTTTAGTGCAAGTTTATTTAAGTATAGTTTGTAATTATCACTACCCTGCTCTTTAAGAGATTTTGTATGATAGAACATTGGTAATTGAAAATATGGATACTTTTCAGAAAGTGATAAAAATTCTAAAGCTGTATTTTTGTCTAATGGGTCGTATTGATCAATAAGATTGAAAAGATTTTCAGCCTCCATAATTACCACTTTGCAAGGGTTGCATTATATATATCTTGGGTTATCCTTTCAAAAATAATTTCATGAGCTTGGCTTTGGATATCATAAAGCTGAGCTTCAGCTGGGAAATCATAAAAGAATGAAAATTTTTGCTCAAAATCATCTTCTTCGTTGTTAGCATTTAAATAACGTAAGTTGACTGACATGGTTAGTCTGTTTTGGGCTGCTGTGAGATTAGCTGTTGAGGTCATTGGGGTAATACTGTATTGGGTAATTTCCCCTTCATAAAGTAAATCACCTCCAGCTTTTACTAAACTCAAATTGGTTTGCCCTAAAATAATATCTTGAAGGGCAAGAGTGAAATCTCTATCTAAACCTGGCTCAACAATAGAACCTGGTCTACTTCCAGCCTCGTTTTGAAAGTAGTTAACCTGAAACGTATCGGCTCCAGCCGGTATCGATGTACCGGTAAATGAATAAATACCACATCCAATAAAGTTCAGTTGAATTAATAATATTAAACAAATAATTATTCTATTCATCTTCATCATCTTGGAGGTCAAATTGTTTGATTTTTCGATAAAGCGTTCTCTCAGAAATACCCAATTCCTCAGCAGCAGCTTTTCTTTTTCCATTACTTCTTTTGAGTGCTAACTTAATCATTTCGATTTCTTTTTCAAGTAATGAAAGTGGCTCCTCTTCAATAATAGTCTCAGCATAGTCGTATTGATTTACATTACTAGTTTCAGGATAGCTTAATTCACTTTTTTTATCTGTTTTACCAATGTACTCCAGGGTTTTGTTTTCATTGGAGTTTTCTCCATAAATTTTTTTAATTAACTCAGGATTATTTTTTTGAACGGACGAAATATTTTCATTTTCCATCAATTCATGCGTGAGTTTCTTTAGGTCATTTAGATCGCTTTTCATATCAAAAAGTACCTTGTATAAAATTTCCCTTTCAGATGAAAAATCTGCCTCTTTTTTATCAAGACCAACTACAGCTGGTAATTGCGATCCCATATCTGGTAAATAATTTTTCAACATTATAGGAGTAAGTAACCTTTCTTTTTCAAGAACAGATGCTTGTTCTGCAACATTACGCAATTGCCTTATATTTCCGTTCCAACGGTATTGAATTAAAAGTTGTTGAGCATCATCATCTAGTCTTAGAGTAGGCATTTTATATTTTTGTGCAAAGTCGGCAGCAAATTTCCTAAATAGTAAAGGGATATCTTCCTTCCTAGCTCTTAAGGGAGGTAAATTTATTTCAACAGTACTTAATCGATAATAAAGGTCTTCTCTAAATTTACCCTTTTTGATTGCCTCTACAGTATTGATGTTTGTTGCAGCTACAATCCTTACATCTGTTTTTTGTACTTTTGAGGAGCCTACTTTTATAAATTCCCCATTTTCTAGAATTCTTAGAAGCCTTACTTGAGTAGGTAGTGGTAATTCTCCCACTTCATCCAAAAAAATTGTTCCACCGTCAGCTACTTCAAAATAACCACTTCGAGTGCTAGTGGCCCCTGTGAAGGCTCCTTTTTCATGTCCGAAGAGTTCACTGTCTATTGTCCCTTCCGGAATAGCCCCGCAATTGACTGCGATATATTTCGAATGTTTTCGGGGTGAGAATTGATGAATTATTTTTGGAATATTCTCTTTCCCAACACCACTCTCACCAGATACTAATACAGTTATTTCAGTACCAGCAACGCGTAAGGTTTTCTCCAAGGATCTATTCAGTCCAGGATGATTACCTATTATTCCAAACCGCTGTTTTATATTTTGAATATTTTCCATTATTTATAATCCATTAGAATAATCAATCGCAGATCCTATAAGTGTTGCTGAAGTACAATTTTCAATCAGTACGTCAACAAAATCACCAACATTATAATTTTTCTTTGGAAACACAACGACGGTATTTTGGGTTGTTCTTCCACTCCAAAAATTATCTGATTTTTTCGAGGTTTTTTCAATTAAAACGGTTACATTTTTTCCCAAAAACTGTTTAGTTCTATATTCACTGTGCTCTCTTTGCAGGCTAATAATCTCTTGAAGTCTTTTTTTCTTTACTTCTCCAGGAATATCATCTTTAATTTTTTTAGCAGCCATTGTTCCCGGTCTTTCTGAATATGCAAACATAAAACCATAATCATATTTTACATAATTCATAAGTTCGAGGGTATCTTGATGATCCTCATCGGTTTCAGAGGGGAATCCAGCGATCATATCATGTGAAATACCACAATCAGGTATTATTTTTTTAATATTATCAATAAGTTTAAAATATTCCTCTCGAGTATGTTGTCGATTCATTTTCTTCAAAATTGCATCACTGCCAGACTGAACTGGAAGATGAATGGATTTACATATATTATCATGTTTTGCCATCGTATGAATTACGTCCAAGGACATATCTTGGGGATTAGATGTTGAGAATCTAATCCTAATTTTAGGTTGTTCCATAGCTACTAAATCAAGTAAAGCAGAAAAGTTTATAGCTGTTTTTTGTTGTAAAGAAGTAGCTTTTTTAAAGTCTTTCTTTGGCCCACCTCCAAACCATAAATAGCTATCAACATTTTGACCCAAAAGTGTAATCTCCTTATATCCTTTTTTTGCTAAATCATTAACTTCATTAATAATACTTTTTGGATCTCTACTGCGTTCTCTTCCTCTTGTGAAAGGAACAACACAGAAAGTACACATATTATCACAACCCCTTGTAATTGTAACAAAGGCACTTACACCATTAGTGGCNAGCCTAACAGGTGAAATGTCACCATAGGTCTCTTCTTTCGAAAGGATAACATTGACTGCCTCGCGGCCCTGGTCAATCTCTTTCAATAGATTTGGGATATCTTTATAGGCATCTGGTCCAACAACTAAATCAACCATTTTTTCCTCTTCAAGAAACTTGTGTTTTAATCGTTCAGCCATACAACCCAACACTCCAATTTTTAATCTTTTATTTTTTATTCTAAGACTATTAAAAACCTTTAATCTTTTTCTTACAGTTTGCTCAGCTTTCTCCCTAATTGAGCATGTATTTACTAATATTAAATCGGCTGAATCTTTCGATTCAGTGATTTGATATCCATTTTCTGAAAGAATTGACGCCACAATTTCACTATCAGAAAAATTCATTTGACAACCATAAGATTCAATAAATAACTTCTTCTTAAAAACTTTTTCTAATTGGATAGATTTTTTTGTGAGAATCTCCTCTTTTTTTGAAATANCCTTNGATCTAATTAATGGTTCTCCATTTTTGAAATATGGATTCTTTTTANTTGTATNTGAANTTGNGNATTGAGTCATTCTTAAATCAAAAAACTAAAATTAANNTACAAATTTAAAAATTTAACTGACAAATTGACATAGAAGGTTATTCTAAAAAGAAAATTNCAATTTACTTTATTAGTCAATCTTTAAACGNATTAAGATTTCGTANGTATTTAAATCTATTCCTCCAAGTTCATTTAAAAGCGGTCTTTCATAGCAGAGTCCAACTGACACTTCATTTGATATATGAAAAAGCGCAANATTTGAGTTNGATGANTTNGTTCTATGTGAATACCCTAATTCAAATGCATTATCATAATTTAAATTCAAGGTAAGATCCATAGTTGANGGAATAGCTTTAATTTTTCTATAAATAACATTTGGTTCAATTGAAATTTTTCCCGTTAAATTCATTTTATAACCTGCTGCAACATAAGTATGAATCCTATCTTTAGAACCTACACTTATTTCTCTATCTCTTCTAATTAAGAATAATCTAGGGATTGAGAAACTGAACCAAAATCGGGGATTTTTTAAATANAATCCNGCNCCNACATTAGGATTAAANCNATCAAAGTTTCTCCAAAGTGGNTCAAANTGATCATTATAAATTGTTAAATCNGTNACATTTGATTTGTAGAAATTTCCTCCTGCTTTTAGTCCGAAATAAAAATCTGTTTTGTCATTTATTTTTAATNTGTAGGATACATCAACATAGGCAAAAGTCTGATTTTCAACAAACACTTTATCTGAAATAACCGAAAACCCAATTCCTATATTTTTTTTAGCCTTGTAAGAGTAGGAGATAGACATTATTTGCGGTGAATCACTCAATCCAGCCCATTGGTTTCTGTTCAATAAAGTAATTTCATTTTTGGACTCAGATCCAGCAAATGCAGGGTTAATTACTTGCATATTTTCAAAATAAAGGGAGTAATATGACTCCTGTTGTCCAAATATTAAAACAGGAAAATATATCATAAAAAAAATGATTTTCTTCATTTTATCTTGCTATATAAATCCAACCTTTTTGATCAATTTTACCATCACCATTATTATCAATTAAATAAACATAAGATGACTCTGGCAANGGTTGACCGTTATATAAACCGGACCAATCATTATTATATCTTTTTGAGTTATAAATAAGTTGTCCCATTCGAGTATATATCCAAACCTCNCAATTTGGNAAAAACTCTGCATTAACTATTACCCATGAATCATTAATNCCNTCTCCATTAGGNGATATAAANTCNGTNGGNAATAANTTATCGTCAACCAAACCNTCNCCATTNAANTCATTATCCGAATTATCACCTACTCCATCTAAATCCGTATCAATCCACTCTGAAGAATCGAAAGGAAATGCATCAACTGTATCGTTATAACCATCATTATCATCGTCAATATCAAAGCAATTTGGATCACCATCTTGATCAAAATCCTCAGGAATACTATCACTGTCTAAAGGATCTGATAAACATTCAATTTCCTCTAGATCAGTCCAATTATCGTTATCATCATCTAGATCAGCATTGTCTCCAATGGAGTCGTTATCGTTATCGCTCCACTCGTTGGGATCATATGGAAAAATATCTATATCATTATTATATCCATCGTTATCTAAATCTTCATCAATACAATCTGGGGTTAAATCACTGTCATAATCACCTGGATAGTTTTGGGTATCAAAAGGATTTGTATTACACAAAATTTCAATTTCATCACTCCAATTATCATTATCATCGTCTTTGTCCTCATTATTTCCTTCGCCATCTTGATCAAAGTCAGCCCATTCACTCTCATCAAGTGGAAATAGATCATCAATATCATTATAACCGTCATTATCGTCATCAATATCGCACTTATCTCCAATACCATCATTATCAAAATCATCTTGAGAGGAATTCGACTCACTTCTACAATTATCTAATAAGTCGTCTACCCCATCATTGTCATCATCGTTATCACAAGAATCTCCTATTCCGTCACCATCATTGTCATTTTGATCTGGATTTGGAACTGAATAACAGTTATCATAAGGGTCATCAATTCCATCATTATCAAAATCAGGATTTATAATTTGATTCACAATAAAAACAGAGCTGATTGTTCCCGATTTATAGTTGTTGGTTGCAATTTGATTTGCAGTAATTGTTGTTTGTCCAATATTTAAAATTGTAATTTTGGTTCCAGATATAGTAGCAATTTGTGGGTTTGAGCTAGTATAAATAATTTCGCCAGACCTATTTGAATTTGGTGGAGTAATATCAAAGGGAGAATCATTAACAAATTTTTCGGAAATATTAAATTCAGAGAGTAAAGTATTTCCCTGCCCTACATTTACTGTTAAATTTGATAACGGCGCAGGATTAAACTCATTATTTCCTTGTTGACTTAATTGAATAATTATTTGACCGACCCCAGTTACTGAAACAATATTCGAATTAATTAATCCATTCCCACTTAAAATATTATATGATAGTGGCAGTGATGAACTCGACGAGGCATCAATTGTGAAAGAAAGATTCTCAGAAAAACTTAAAAAATTTGGTGGTGCTGTATTTAATGAAATATTTTGATTTACTTTCACAACATCGACTACAAGCGTAACAGAAGCTGCCTTATAATTTTCACTTGAATTTTCACTTACAAAAAAGGTAATTGTCACTAGACCAGTTTGTTGAATACTAACTAGACTATAATTTCCAGGTGCTCCATTCAAACTGGCAGCTGATCCATTTGCAAGAGACATACTTACTGGACTTCCTGATGTTGAGGAGGCAGTTAATGATATAGAATTAAAATCTTTTAAAGGTAGAGTTGTTGGAAGCTCTCCAATTGATATGGATTGATTTGCTTTGTTTATAGTTAAAGATGTTGAAACAGATGAAGCAATAAAATTATTATCAGCAGGTAAATTAGCAGTTATTGATACTGAGCCTGCCTTGTGTATGGTGATAATTTTCCCAGTTACGGATGCTATTAATGGATTACTTGAGCTATAGATAAAGTCGGAGGTATTATTTGAATTTTTTGTTGGTTCAATAATCTCAAAACTTTGATCACCAAAAGTTTTAATGATTTGACTGAAGTTTCCAATTCCAGGATCTGCTTTATCTACTCTAAGTGTCATAGTAGCAACAGCAGCATTATAATTTGAGTCTGCTGCTTGATTTACAGTCACTGTGGTAGTTCCCGCCCCAACTATAGTTGTATTACTTCCTGTCACTGTCGCTATATTTGTATCTAGAATATTAAAGGTGAAGGCTCCTGTACTTGAAGAGGTCGCCGTTAGGTTAAAATCTAAATCTCCAAAAGTCTTTGTCAAATTATCAAATGTGATTGTAGGATCAATTTTATTAACAGTTATAGTAAACGAGCTAGTTGAAGAATTATAGTTTGAAGTTTCAGCTT
>NZOY01000113.1 GCA_002695445.1 Flavobacteriaceae bacterium | reverse complement strand
TCATCACTTTGCTTATCACATCTGTAAAAAGACATTACCAATAAAAGTGATAATAAACTGATTAGGTTAAGATTTTTCATATTACTTATTTAATTATTTATTACGATCATTCATTACTCAAATTCTATGCCAAAGATTTTAATACTCTAAGCCATGACCAAATTTATATAATGGATTTTCAGAATCATAGGGGACATCCTCCATCTGTTTATTTGCGGCCTGTTGAGATCTAGGTAATTCAATTGGTAACTTACCCCCAGGCCTTTCTTTCCCAAATAATATGTCAGCCATAAGATGGTCTTGGGTTCCAAAATCTACCAATAGGGCCTCACTTAATTTATCTAATTCCGTTAAAACCGCCCCTCTCTCTAAATTTACAATCGATATAACTTTTTTTGTTTTAGAAAGCTTTTTTAAATCTGAGAGTTCCTCTTGATTGTAATATAGCCTTCCTTGATGAAAAAAACTTTCCAGCATAGTGCCTTCTCTGTGATCAAATGGGGTATTTTTTCTAACAATAATACAATCTGCATCATCAGGATTTGAAACAACTTCTGCGTATTTGGAAAATTGGTTTTTATATCTAAATCCCGACAGATAATATTTTAAATTTTTTTTTAGTGGTAAAATTTTATTATGATTTTTTAATAGAATAGTAGATTTAATTTGAGCCACCTCCCCTTTTTTAATATTATCTGGTTTTAACATCTTCTCTGAAATTTTTTTAACATCAACGAAAGGATTATCAAAAAGCCCTATGGTGAATTTATCTCTTAAAATCCTTCTTACAGATTGATCGATTCTTTGTTCTTTTATTTCTCCCTTTTGAACAAGACTAATTATTTGTTCAGTACTTGTTTCTCCTCCAATTTGATCAACACCAGCTAAAATTGACTTTTTCATTCTTTCCTCTGGCGCTAAGTTCTCTACTCCCCAAGATCTTTCTCCACCAGCTAATTCGGCTAGTGGCATTGTATTTATAATATTCCAATCTGTACAAATCACTCCATCAAATTTTAGAGAGTCTCTCAAAAGTTCTGTGATAATTTCTTTATTAAATCCAAAACCTACTTCTTCTTTGGTTTGACCGACAGGAATACCATAGTATGGCATTATTTGACCAGTATTAGCTGGTAATGCACCCTTTGTAAATGGTATAAGGTGATAATCAAAATTATTCCCAGGATATACTTGCTCTTTACCATAAGGGAAGTGAGCGTCTTCTCCATCCTTTTGAGGTCCGCCCCCAGAGAAATGTTTTACCATTGTTATGACACTTTTATTTGACAGAGTGTCCCCTTGAAACCCTTTTATATAAGCATAGGTCATAGCCGCAGAGAGTTCCGCGTCTTCTCCGAATGTTCCATTTATGCGTGCCCACCTTGGTTCAGTTGCAAGATCCGCCATTGGATGTAAGGCAAGCCTTATCCCGCATGCTTTGTACTCTTCCCTGGCAATTTCTCCAAATTCTCTAACCAGTGTTGAGTCTCTGGTTGCAGCTAACCCCAGTGATGTAGGCCATCTGGAAAAAGAAGGAGTGAAAATTCCACCTACTCCTTTTTCATCTTCTCTAGCTCCATGTCTTGGATCAGTAGCAATGGTCACTGGGATTCCTAACCTTGTTCTTTCAGCTTTCCTTTGAAGATTATTATTAAATCTCGCTATGGCTTCTGGAGTATACGCGTGAAGGATATTAAAATGGCTCATTTTCCTTTTTACTATCATTTCAGCATTAGTTTCAAGTGAAAAATATATTCCTATCTTGAATAATGGATCATCTAGTGAATATTTATTAATTGGCGGTACATCTAGGTGACCTCCATCTCTTTCCATACCAATCATCGTAATAAACATCTGTCCGGCTTTGTCCTCAATAGTCATTTGGCTTAATAAATCTTCTACTCTTTTATCTACTGACTCTCTAGAGTCTTCATATATATCAAGTCTTCCATTTTTATTTAAATCACGAAAACTAAAATTCCCTACTGTTAAAATTTCCGGTGAGGGCGTAAGTTGAGAATAAAGTTTTTCAGCTTGATAGTATTTTAATAGAAAGTATCCTGTTACCATCAAAATAACCAATAAAACCAGTGACCCTAAAATCTTAAAACCTAGCCTTATCATGAATTATTTTTTAATTAGTTTATCAACACTGAATTTACCAGGTCCTAGAAGATAAATTATAATACACAGAATTAAGTAGAGAAGAGCCATTTCACCTGACTTAAGCCCATCGGAAAAAAGATGTTTACTAAAGGCCACTATCATCGTAAATCCCAAAAAAAAAGTTGAGGTTCTTGTGTAAAACCCGATCATAATAAAACCTGCAAAAATAGACTCTGATAAACTGGCCATAAGACCAAGAGGAATTGCAAGCGAGTCTATTTCTATTAAATCGGTAATAGTTTTTCCTAGCTTTTCCCATATTTCATAACCTGATGTTATTTTACGAAACCCATGCAAATAAAACATCGAGAAACCAGTTGTTATCCTTGCAAACAGGGACGTAAAATCATTAATATTTTTTGGTAATTTTCTCACTTTTAGGCAAATATAAAACACAAATATTTTATTTAATAATAACAATCTATTGATTTAGTTATTATCAATTTTAGAGATTTTGTATATTGTAGTTAGACAATCAAAAATTTAATCAAATGAGTGAAGTTTTAATAACAGCCATTTTCGCTGCTTGTCTTTTAGGGGGAGTTTACATTTATGCTTATTGGGCTACTGCAAGTGGAAGTTTAGAAGATGAAAACCAGAACTTTATTCCCGACTCATGGGAAAAAAACTTTAAGTGGCTATTTACTGGCAAAACAATAATCATGTTGATTTTAGGCTTAATTATTGGTTACCTTATTGGGGCCAGCACATAAGACTAATCAACTTAAAAAAAATTAATTATTTATATTTTCATACGAAGGGTTTGGTTTGGGTTGTTCTCCGTAAGAGTAGCTGTCATCATCCTTTTTACAACTTACTGTAATCATTAATATTACAGCTAGAGTACCTAAAATTTTTGTCATTGTTAAAAATATTTTAATGTCCAAATATATATCTCTTTTATTTATTTTCATAAAGTTTACGGCCTGTAGCTCGGAAAACAAGATTGAAAAAATTTTTAATGCTTCTGTTTCTGAAAATTTCTCTGGTGTGGTAATAGTTGCATCAGAAGGTGAAATTATTTTTACCGGTGTAAATGGTAAAAGGGATTTTGAAAAAAATATTCCCTTAAAATCATCTGATATTTTTGAACTTGCGTCGATTTCAAAACAGTTTACTGCCATGATGATTATGATTTGTAAAGAAAGGGGATTATTAACTTACGATGATTTGGTTGAAAAATATTTAAACATTCCATACAACGGAATTACAATTAGAAATCTTCTAACTCACACAAGCGGACTTCCAGATTACCAAATATTAATGGATCAAAATTGGGATAAATCTAAAGTTGCGGGCAACACAGAAATTTTAGAATATTTGAATAAGTATAAACCTGAAATTCTTTTCTCTCCTGGGGACGAGTACAGGTACAGTAATACAGGATATCTTCTTTTAGGAAGTATTGTGGAAAAAGTTACAGGCAAAGACTTTGTGGAAATGTCAAAGAAATGGATTTTTGAACCTTTAAAAATGGTAAATACTTCAATAAGATCTAATGTAGAAAAAAGAGAGTTAAAGAATCTAGCTTTTGGACATAAAAAAGATTCTTTAGAAAGATTCGTAAATGCAAATAAATTTTTGTCATCTGACTACACCGTGTGGCTTGGAAAGAGAAAAGGACCTGGTAGAGTGAGTTCAAATGTGTATGATTTATTGCTGTGGGACCAATCACTCTACACTGAGAGACTTATATCAAAAAAAACAATAGAGGAGGCTTTTTCTCCCTTCTTGCTTAATGACAAAACCCCAAGCTACTACGGCTTTGGCTGGAAATTAAATCAAGATCCCAAATACAAAATAGTAAGTCACTCTGGAAGTAATCCTGGATATAAAACAAGAATTGTTCGTTTCCTAGATAAGAAAAAAATAATTATAATTTTAAGTAACAACGACTTCAACCTTACTAAAACTGAAGAAAAGTTAATTAAAGCTTTGTCTTATTAAAGAAGTTAAATTTATTTTGCTTTTGCGAGACATTCTATCTCTACTTTAGCCCCCAAAGCTAAACCACTTCCAGCAAATGCACTCCTTGCAGGTAAATTTTTCCTTTCAAAAAAACTTTTATATGCTTTTGACATTTTTGGCCAATCTTTTATATCTAGAAGCATACAAGTGCATTTAAAAATATCCTCTTTTGTAAGATCGACTTTTTCTAAAACTGATTCTATATTTTTTAATGTTTGTATTGTTTCGGCTTCGATTCCACCTTTAATCAATTGCCCGTTAGGGAGTCTTCCAACTTTTCCTGAAAGATAGACTATGTTATCGACAATTACAGCTTCAGAAAAAGGGTAACCACTATCGATATTTTTTTGACTATTTATATATTTTATATTGTTCTGCCCGTAAGTATTTACCGCTGTAAGTAAAATTAAGATTAGTTTAAATATTTTCATGATTAGTATTTTGGGTTAAATTAAATAATTTAAAATCTAGGCTCAAATAATTATTTAATAACTTTAAAGTGAAAATGAAAAAGCGAATTCCTGTCTTATTGTTTTTATTAATAGGAGGATTTAATGGGTTAGCCCAGCTAAGTAAAATTCATTATATCCCACCAGTTGCATTTGCAGATGACGCTGATGCAAGACCCAATGGCGGACAATTTCTTTATATTTCTACACCTAGTACTACCGCAGTAAATGTAGTAATTACTCCTGTGGGCGGTGTACCTCAAGCAGTAGCAATAACAAATGGGAGTCCATACAGATATGAAATTCAATCAGACGGAGGACTTGGTCCATCTCAACAAGCATTGGTAGCTAACAATACCAATCAGACTGCTAGAGTACACGTTGATAAAGGATATATAGTTCAAGCTGTGGAAAGTGAAATATATGTTGCCCTAAGGGTGAGGGGGGGTGGTGGACTTCAGGCTGGTGCGTTAGTAAGTAAGGGGCTGGCAGCTTTAGGAACAAATTTTAGGGCAGGTACATTTACAAATTATTTTCCTAGTGCAGCATTTGTGTCGTTTATAAGTGTTATGGGAACAGAAGCAGGAACAATTTTAACGATAAATAACATTGACGAAAATGTAGACCTAGTTGATGTTGACGAAGGAGCTCTGGGCTCAAACGCTTTTAACCAACTCAATGATATCGTCGTAAATTTAAATAGAGGAGACTCTTACACTTTAGCAGCAATTTCTACTGGGGGTGCAGACGTCCCTGGCGCTCAAGAAGCGCATCCCTCTCATTTATACAATGGTGACGGGTTAATAGGTGCTAGAATAAGCTCTACCAAACCCATTGTAGTAAATACGGGATCGATGGATGGATCTTTCTCAGATGGTGGTGGAGCACAAAAAGACTACGGTTTTGACCAACTTGTAGACATTAGTAAGGTAGGTACTGAATATATTTTTAAAAAAGGTAGCGGTGGTAACGCTTGGGAAAATGTTTTACTAGTCGCAACGACAGATAATACCTCAGTTACAATTGGAGGTAACCCGATAACAAATGGGAATAAATACTTAAAAAGTATCAATGTAAGTGGCCTTTATCCTGCAACTGCTAATACAACCATAACAGCTGGTCAATACTTTTTAATTGAGGGAGACATGTATGATGTAAATGGAAATATGTATGTGGAAACCTCTCAGCCAGTTTATGCGTTTCAAGGTATTTCATCTGGAGGGGGTGCAAATCAAGGTCTATTTTTTGTCCCGCCGTTAAAATGTTCAAGTTTAGGTGACGTAGACAACATTCCACTAATTAACGAAATTGGAGCAGTTGGTTATGATGGGGTAATTAATATAATTTCAAAAATTGGTGCAAATATTACTTTTACTGATGATAATAATACAAATCAGCCTATCAATACTTTAAATATTGCAACCGCTAGTGCTCAACAGGCAGTAACCGGAAATCCTAATTATGTAACATATGAGATTACTAATGCTTCTGGGAATGTTTCAATATTTAGTAATGATGAACTCTATGTTAGTTATTATAATGAAGAGGGGGCGTCTGCATCTGGCGGTTTTTACTCTGGATTTAGCTCACCCCCTGAAAAACCAACTGAAATTAATGACGGGAGTGTCTTTGGATATTGCGCTCCCAACCTTTCACTTCAAGCAGGAAATATGGATAATTTTACAAGTTTTGAATGGATGCTAGACCCCGGAAATGGATACACAAAAATAGTTGGGTATGACAATCAGCTGACCGTATCTACCACAATTGGTGGAAACTACAAAATAAGAGGTTACATTAGTTGCCCAGGAGAACCCTCTGAATTTCTAGACTCTGACTTTGTAACTGTCCTTCAGTGTCCACCAGACTCAGACGGGGATGGAATAGAGGATTCTTTAGATGATTGTCCATTTACTCCTGGTTCAGCACTACTTAAAGGTTGTCCCCAACCACTAATAATCGGAAATAATTACAAAACTTCGGTTGTCACTGGAACAATTCAAATTATAGAAGAAGGTTATTTTTGCTCACAATTTTTGTCTGGCCATTTTAATACTGCCTATCACTCAGGAACAAATATTAATCCTGAGGTAGGTGACTATATTATTTATAATAACAGACAGTTATTTGAAAGTCAATTCGCATTTGGTGAGAATTTTGCATATATGTATCTCCCAGATTTCACAGTGATTATTGAAGTTCAAAAATCGAACGGAGAGATTGTTGCTATGTATCCTTGCAATTAAAAATACTAATACATATTATCTCTGTTTACCTCATTAAGTGGTTTTTCGCCATTTTCAATTCTTCGGAAGTTTTCTAAAGCCTGTCTAATTGATTCTTTCGCGTAAGTAAGACTAGCAATGTGAGGTGTAATTTTTATTTTTGGATTTCCCCATAACAGACTATCCTTTGGAAGCGGTTCTTTTTCAAAAACATCAAGAAATGCACCGGTTAACTTTCCTTCTTTAATAGCTTTCATAATGTCACTTTCCACATGAACAGCCCCTCTAGAAACATTTATCAAATAAGTCGGGAAAGCAAGGTCATTGAACAATTTAGCACTTAACAAACCTTTTGTTTTAGGTGTCAAAGGAACTGTGCATACTAGCACATTAATTTTGTTCAGAAACTCACTTAACTGATTTCCGTAAAACGAAGGGAAAATAGTTTCTTTACGAGAATTGCTGTATCCAAAAACTTCAAATCCCATCCTGTAAAGAGTGTTGGCAGCATCCAAACCTAGGTGTCCTATTCCCAAAATTCCTATTTTTAGATTTTTCTCATCAAATTCAAATTGTGCCCAGTGATTTCTTTTCTGTGCATCTTGAAAATCATACAAACATCTTTGATAATTCAAAACCGCCATAACTATATAATTAGTCATTGAAAACGCCATCTGAGGGTCTACAATACGACTTATAGGTATATCTTTGGGGATGCTATCATCATCTAGAATATGATCCACACCAGCACCCATCGAAAATATTAGTTTTAAGTTTTTAAACTTTTCTAATGATCCTTTTGGGTGTCCCCAAACTAGGACACATTCAATTTCATCTGGTCTATCTGTTTCGTAACCAATCAATAGTTCTTCTCTAGGAGCTTGTTTTTCAAATTCAACCTTCCATTTTTTCGTTTGGGTTTCGGGAGCTATAATTGCAAATTTCATAATACAAATATTAAAATAAACCCTCCACTTTTACCTTTTCAATAACCATTTTTAATTTTTCAGTAGTATTTTCTATTCCATATAGTCTTCCAACCTCTATCCTTCTTCTATCGCTTAAAAACTTGTAAAGTTCAAAATCATATCTATCATTAAAAACTTTTTCCTGATTCATGGTTTTATGCATAAGCATTTTAGAGTTAAACCAATTAGTGATTTTTTTGGAATTGTCTGCTCCATAATCATATTTTAAAGTAAGAACATCGTAGATTTCCTCCAAGTCATTTCTTAATTCTTCATTTTCAATTTTTAAAATAAGACCTGAATTTATAAGAGAGGTAAAGTACATTTTCTTAGAATTGAAAAAAGGCCTAGATGCTAAAATTGTTTTCATGTCTTCTCGTAAGGCATACTGATTTTGAAAATAATATTGTTTTACTTTATTTGAATCAATTACGTCCCAGTTTACCAAAATAGAGTCTGTAACATCAACAACAGATTTTAGTTCTGCTCTTGTTGTGAGCAATGAAAAATAATTTTGCTCTAATTCATATAAAACATTCTTTGATAAAACTTCATTATCTTCATTTAGCTTTATCTTTTGTATGTAGCGTTCAACTGAAAAAGAACCAATTACTGAAAAGAAAATTGCAATAGCACTAAAAAAATTAGCTTTCATCATTATAGTTAAAACTCTAAAATAAAAAAAGTCCTCAAAAGAGGACTTTTTTAAAATTAAAAAATGAATTAAAATTGTTTTATAAGTACCCTTGTAAATGTTTGACTATAGGTAGAATTNGATATTTCCTTTTGAAAAGTTGCAAATGCTTCTTGCTCCTTTTTGTTNTCNGGNCCAAATTTAAAAGCAGACTCTAAATCTGGGTANGTAAGATAAATATACATATTTTCACCATTGTCTGAACCGTGTACAATTTGTCCCATACTTACAAGTCCAGGGGGTTTAGATGATTTCATAAGTTTTCCAAAAGCAGCCGCAAAGCCGGGTTGATTTTTAACTTTAAAAACCCAAGCTTGTCCAATTGGTTCCGGCTTGTCTAGATTAAAATTAAGCAAACCTACGCCCGCGCTTCTTCTAGCAGAATTAACATATTTACCCATATTGGATATATATAAACTCCACTTTGGCCCTTTTAAAGAGCCCCTGAAATCTGCAAGAGACTTTGCAGATTGACTAAACATACTTAAGATATGAGTCCCTTTAAAATTATTACCCTTCATCGCAATACTAGAAAAGGATACGCTAACATCCTCTGGTATTTTGATACTTGAATAATATTCTGTAACGAGTTCAGCAACATTAGATGCATTCCCTCCATCGACGTCAATTATGACATCGAACCAATAAATGTTTTGAGAGAAACCATTGATAGATAGTAATAAACTAAATAATAAAAGTAATTTTTTCATTGAATTTTAAATTTATGGTTAATCCCATAAATTTATAAATTATTATTTAGTTTTTAGCACATCGGCACGCTCATAAACGTAAAACATCTTTACCTTCCCGTCTTCGATGAGTGCATCGTGAACTTGAAATACTTTCACTTTTTCTCCCTCGACTTCTATAGTTAAATCATGACCTGATGTTACCCACTGCTTTAAAGAACCCTTTTCATCGGTTAATTGATTTGAAATAAAATAATTTGGCTCCCACTTTGGAGAGTTTACTTCAAACCACATTGATAAAAAATTAATGTGAGCCTCTGATCCATCGATAAATTCACCGTTAGGACCCCAAACTTTAATATCATCAAAATTTAGTTTTGTTATTGCCTCCAAATCCCCTTCATTATGGGCTTTAATATAATCTTCCCAAACTTTTGTAGCAGATTCTGCACCGCCATATAAATCAAGTTTTTTTCCTGATTCATCTGATACATCATATCCTATCCTTTTAGAAACTTCAACTTCTTTTACTTGCTGCTGGCAGGAAATTAAAAAAGATAAACTTATCAGTATAATTAAATTTTTCATTTTATAAATATTTTGTTTGATGTACAATATTAGTAAATTATTTACGACCTGTATCCATCACTGCCAAAACCTTCTGACACCCCACTTTGACAAAATTGCCTCAAACTTTCCAAATATTTTCCTATACTATAATTCATATTAGCATAAAAGTAGTCTTGATCTTCAAAAGCCGATTGAGAATACCTAACTCTAGTTTTATCAGCATTTTCATCTAATTCGTAAGTGTACTTCTGACCAATTAATGCCTCCAAGCTTGTATCTACACATTCCCATGTTATTTTCTTGTTCTTTTCATATTCTGTGATTTGAATTTTAAAATCAATCTCTCCAAATTTAAAATTGATATTGCCATTTAATTTAGACTCGCCGGAAGTTTCAGATGTATACCATTTTTGAAGCTTTTTAATATCGGTGAGTGCATCAAATACGTCATCAACTGAAGATTTTATATGAAATAAATGCTTTATCGAATAACTCATATTTTATGATTTAAATTTTATTATTTGTAATACTACGGATTAAGTAACTATAATCAAATTTTTTGAAATTATTTTGAATATTTTTTTGATATATTTACCCATATTAACCATAAATTAAATATTATGAAAAAATTACTATCATTAATTCTTCTTTTTTCGACTTTTGCTGGTGCTCAAGTTTATCAGACGTTTTCTATGCATTTAGTCAGAATTGAAGGAGACTTAGAGGCATTTGAAAAAGTGCAAACAATGTACATGCAAAAGGTGGACCAAGAAGCAGTCGAAAAAGGTGATATTGCATTCTGGGCTTTTCTAAAAAGGTTTACACTTGACGGTGTTGATGATGAGAAGAGAAAAAATTATCTTTTTGTTCAATCAAATACAGATATTACTGCAATGCTCAGTGATAAAAATAGTTGGTGGTCAAATGCCAAAAATGTACTCAGCAAAGAAGAAATGGATATGGTTTCCGCATTGAGAAAATCATATACCTGGGTTGAAGATAGCAGGCATATTTTTGTTGATGAAGTTAGTATTGCAAAAGGACTCGGAAGTTACATACAATTTAATTTTGCAAGACCTAAAAATGTTAACGGTTTTATCTCGGAAAACAAATCACTGTGGAAAAATTTCTTTTCAGCAAATATGGACAAAATGAATATGGTAAATTGGGGTGTTGGAAGAAGAATTGCCCCTATCTCACAACAATGGTCTACGGTAGTTACTTGGGATATGTTCAAAACTATAGAGGATCTTATGAGATACAGAGTTGGAGAAGGTCCAAATCCTCCGTCAAGTAAATCAAAAATGAGAATATATAATCCAGATGGATTTAGATCTCAACCCATTTTTGAACCTTTAATTTTTGCTGTAAAGCAATAAAATTTTTATTTATATTAACGTCTGTATAAAAAGACAGGCGTTAATATTTTTTAAATCGATATTTCTATGAAAAAAATATTCATAACAATTGGAATCACATTTATTGCATCAATAATCATTTGAATTTTACCTGCAATTTTATTTTATGTCCCAAGTCAAATTGAATTTGCAAGGCTATTCCCTGGTGTTGTAAACTAAGAACCTGAACCTATATTTATGCTATTAGGGTCCTTGGCTCTTCTTATATTATGGGTGATAAGT
>NZOY01000112.1 GCA_002695445.1 Flavobacteriaceae bacterium | reverse complement strand
ATTGTGATTCCCAATAAAAAAACTAAAATTTTATATTTCATTTTGATTTATTTATGATTANGATACAATATACAAATATTACTTAGTAAGTTTTGAACTTATTTTTTGGGATTACTTGGATAAGAATATTCAAAACATTCTAACTCAAAAAATGGAANAGAAGCTAGGAGATGGTCGAATATGTCCGACATTATTTGTTCATAGTTTTCCCACTTTTTGTCAGCCGCAAAGGCGTAAATTTCAATTGGAACTCCCTGGGCGGTAGGAGCTAGTTGTCTTACCATTAAAGTCAAATCCNTATTTACTTCAGGATGACTATCTAGATANGCAAGAGCATATCTTCTAAATAAACCAATATTTGTAATGTTTCTACCATTAAGGAGTAAATTTTTGTTAATGTTTCTAGTTTTATTTTCCTCCTCTATTTCATTTTTTCTTTCATTGATATAANCTGAAATTCTCTCAATTTTTTTTAATTCAGAAAGTTTACTGTCTTCTAAAAACTTAATACTNGAAACTTTAATTAGAATGGACCTCTTAATTCTTCTNCCTCCNGATTCACTCATACCTCTCCAGTTGANAAATGAATCCGAAACTAATCTATATGTNGGGATAGTTGTAATTGTCTTATCGAAATTTTGAACTTTTACAGTTGAGAGATTTATCTCAATTACATCTCCATCAGCATTATAACTTTTCATCGTTATCCAATCACCTATTCGNACCATGTCATTAATAGTAACCTGGATACTTGCNACAAAACCCAAAATAGTATCTCTAAAAATTAATAAGATTATTGCAGAAAGAGCACCTAGTGTNGCTAAAAAGGCACCAATATCTTTTCCTGANATTATCGAAAAAATAATCATTATACCAACAAACCAAACAAAAATCATTACTACTTGGATGTAGCTATCAATTGGTTTATCTCGAAAATTAGGTATTGTTTTAAGAAAATCTTTNAGGGTGTTAAGTACCCTTCTAATTATGGATATAACCAANAAGGTAAGTAGTAGATCCATTAATAAAATGATAGGGCCACTTATAACTTTTATATCACTTAAAATAATGGGGAATAAACGAATCGATAAAAGAATTGGCGGGAAGTAAGCCAAAGTAGACGGAATTTTATTTTTTATTAAAAGGTCATCAAATTTAGTTTTGGTTAATTTAGATACCTTAACAAATAAAACGGTTAAAATTTTTCTTCCAACTATCCANATGATGATTAGAAAAAATAGTAAAATGATAGAATAAATTATTGCCTCTAAGGCAATGGATGCACTTTCATTTATTCCTAATTTTTTGAAAATAAAAGTTGAAAGATCAAATTTCATAAGTTAATATTTTACTTAACCAAAAATACTGTATTAATTTCAAATATACTTTCTTCATTATGATATGAAAAATTCTCAAGGGCTCTCAATTATAATACCTTCNCTTAATGAAAAGGATAATCTGTTTAAATTAATAGATTACATAAAAAATTTTAATCTACCNAAATATGAAATAATTGTGGTTGAGGGAGGAACTGATTTTCCTATAAAAAATTTTTTAAAAAATCAGAAGAAAATTAAAATAGTCAATTATGATAAAGGTCGAGCAAAACAGTTGAATCAAGGAGCAAAAGTCGCGAAGTATAATTGGCTATATTTTTTACATTCTGATTGCGTACCCCCAAAAAATTTTAAAGAAATTATATACAAATCAATGAATAATAAAAATCAAGCAAGTTGTTTTAAACTTAAATTCAATCCTTCAAACTTTTTACTTTCATTGTCAGCCAAAGCGACAAAATACAATAATATTTTTTGTAGAGGAGGAGACCAATCTCTACTTATTCACAAAAACTTGTTTTTTTTGTGTGATGGATATGATGAAGAATANAAAGTNTGTGAGGATATTAATTTGATTAAAAAGATATATAAGTTGGGGGAATTTAAAATTATGGAAGGATATATTATAACAGATTCTAGAAGGTTTTTAAAAAATGGAACATTAATACTGTTAATCCACTTTGGGATAATTCATTTACTACATTATTTGAAATTCAACCCTAAGTTTCTNTATAGCTATTACAGGCTATTTATTAAATAAATATTTTTAATAATTCCCACTTTGAAGTNTATCACTTAATCTATTTATTTCTTTGTAATGAAAAATCTTAACCCCCTTAAAGTCCATTTTAGAAATTTGAACCATAGCTCTTGCTACTTTTTCNGCACTAATTGGTTTATATTTTGAANGCATCAAAAAAGAAATTTTAGGNATTATCANTTGAGCTAANTTTTCTCCAAATCTTTTNTCATTCCTTTTTCCNAACAATAAAGATGGTCTAAGGATAGAAACAGATTTCAAATTTATATCGGTNACGTATTTTTCTACCTCACCTTTTAACTTTAAGTAGAAGCTTTTACTTTTAAAATCTGCTCCAGATGATGATACCAAAATTAATTTATCAACACCTAACTCTTTGCAACTGTCTGCAATATCTTTTGTAATACCAAAGTCAATTCTTCTATACTTATCCTTTTCACCTTTTACTTTGGACATTGTTGTTCCAATAGCTACAAAAACCACTTTACTGGTATTTAGTGAATGTAAGATTTCAGACTTTTTAAAAAGATCGATTTTATGAATTTTTACATTTTCACCTTTTAGGTCTACGGGTGAGCGAAGTACTAAATTAATTTTTTTGAATTTTGNGAATTGTTTTAAATACTTAATTAATATACTGCCAATCAAACCGGTAGCTCCAAAAACAGCAATCTCATTTTTTTTAGAATTCTTATCCATATAGTAAATTTACATATCAAAAAGCTTATATTTAATGGTTAACTAAAAAAAGAAACTATGAAAAAAATTGTAACCATAACCNTATTTATTTTGGCATTTAGNCTNACNAGTTGCAGTAAAGACGATGAAGACAACCTCTGTTTAAACTGTGAAATTGTTGGAGAGTCATTTGATCAACTTTGTGAAGGAATGAGGGATCCAGACACTGGAGAAACTCTTACTAAGGATTTACTTGAGGTTTCAAAAGCTCTATTTGAAGCTTTTGGAGCAACCTGCACTCTAAAGTAAAAGTTTTATCTTAGATTAAGTACGGTCCCAAAATTTAAAACAAGTTTAATTATCATTCCAGCTAGGAACAGAAATATAATTATGTAAAGCATAATTGTACCCAACTTTTTCATGGTTTATTTTTTAATTTTTCTTATTGCATAATATGCTATTACAATAAGTAAAAAAACAAAAGTATATATCATGAAGTTGGAAAAGAAGTAACCCATTTGAAGAGATTCTATAAAGTAAATATATAAAAAGACAATCTATCGCCTTTAGATTTCAAAAAAAACCCTCTCCAAATGGGAGAGGGCTCAGTAATTTAAAAGTCAAATTTATCTTGCAAATTGAACCATTGAAGAAATTTTTCCTTCAAGGTCAAAATAGAAAATTTCCATTAAATCTTTTTTCCACTTTCTTCCATTTTTAAAGACTCTTTTTTCAGAAGAATAAACAATTACACCTGATGCGGCGTCCGTGTTTCTTATTTTAATTGGCAGCATAGCAATTGGGCTCCATTCAACAGATCTATAGGGTTTAAAAAGGTTGCCGAGATCACTATTTTTAAGCTTCATACTTTTACCATCATACGTATTTAGGGTAAATTCCTCAGCAAAAGCATCTTTAAATCCTTCTACATCCATTTTGTTATAATCTTCAACGAGTTTTTCTAAAATAGAAGTTTCGCCTCTGTTTGAAAAAACAAATGGTCTTCCAGAGTTTTCACTTTTTTCCCTTCCAAAGAACTTACCTCCGTAAGGCATTCCAAAGTTTACAGAATCTATTGCTTTCCACTGTTTGAAATCCCTTACTTTACCTTGATCATCAAGTAAAAACAACTCCATAAGGTTAAGTTTTTCGTAAGAACCGTCCTTGTAAACTCTTTCTTCATCAGACCAAGCTAAAACTTGCTTGTATTTTCCATCCTCTCCAACTAGAGGAATAACTTTATATGGAATCATGCTTATAGACTTCATTGTATCTAAGCTTTTCTTATAAGACTTTTTCACTTTCTCAGTCATATATTCTTCGGAGTAATACGGAAAAAGTTTTTCTGTATCTTTTTCCGAATAAGCTTTTGCAAGACCTAAAATGTTATCAGTCATTTTTTGGCCACCAAACTTATATGCTGTGCCTTTCCTTTCACCTTCTTTAAGCCAAACACCCCCTGTAGTTTGACAGCTTGATATAATAAGGGGCAGAATAAAGATTAAAAAGAAGATATATTTTAAATTTTTCATTTTGATTAGGATTTATGATTACTTATCAAATATATCAAAATGAATTTTTTCTGGACGAATTAGTTTAACTTGTTATAAATTCAATTTTTGATCATTTTTGATCATTTTTGATAATTTTTGACCATTTTTGACCATTTTTGACCATTTTTGATCATTTTTTGACCATTTTTGACCATTTTTGACCATTTTTATCATGTCTGTTTTTATAAATTATAAAAAGTCGTATGATTTTTAATTGAGGTTTGCTATAGAAAGGACAACCTCAAAAATCTAATGTAAATTATTGAATGAATTATTTACTTACCAGCAAATCTTCCTAAAGACCAACCAATAATTGCCCCTTGAGGACCGCCAATAATTCCCGAAAGTAAAATATCTGTTATAACAAACTCCATAGAATAAATATTGGTAAGTCCGGAAATAGTAAAATCAAAGAAAATAAAACAAAGTAAAGAATACCAAATACCTGTTAAAGCCCCTTTCCTGTAATCTTTTATCCCCATCTTGTCAAAACTTATTACCCACAGGATGAGAAGAGCTAATGATCCTATGAGCATAAATATAGGTTCAGGTTCTTCGTTTACAATACCTGGGAATAATTTTGCAAATTCCATTTGACTGGGGACATAAAATAAAATAGCAGGTAAAATCCCAATGATTATTGATGAGGCGAAAGAGATACCAATTGTGATTAAAATTTTTTTCATAAAACTTTGAATTAGAAAATTAACGCCTGTTATTTAACAGGCGTCAAAATAAAAAAAATTATTGCTTAACAGCAAAAATTAAAGGTTCAAAAATGGGTTGAGATCTAAATCCATCTGGATTATATATTCTCATTTTTGATTTACTTGACGGAGGATTTGGACCTTCTCCAACTCTGTATCTCATAAGATCCTCTATAGTTTTGAACATATCCCAAGTAACTACCGTAGACCATTGTTGTGAGATAGGGGCAATTCTTCTTCCAACACCCCAATTTACCATATTCATTTTATCCATATTTGCTGAAAAGAAATTTTTCCACAGTGATTTGTTTTCCGAGATAAAACCGTTAACATTTTTAGGTCTTGCAAAATTAAATTGTATGTAACTTCCGAGTCCTTTTGCAATACTAACTTCATCAACAAAAATATGCCTGCTATCTTCAACCCAGGTATATGATTTTCTCAATGCGGAAACCATATCCATTTCTTCTTTGCTGAGGACGTTTTTGGCATTGGACCACCAACTATTTTTATCACTGAGCATTGCAGTTATATCTGTATTTGACTGAACAAAAAGATAATTTTTTCTCTTCTCATCATCAACACCGTCAAGTGTAAACCTTTTTAGAAAAGCCCAGAATGCAATGTCACCTTTTTCTACTGCTTCTTGGGCCACCTTTTGCATATACATTGTTTGCACTTTTTCAAATGCCTCTAAGTCTCCTTCAATTCTGACTAAATGCATAGAAAACGTCTGATAAACTTGAGCACCAGCAAAAGTCGAAAAAAGAAGAATTAATGATAGTAATTTTTTCATAATACTTAATTTATGGTTAATATGGGTAAATATATCAAAAAAATATTCAAAATAATTTTAAAAAATTTGATTATAAGGGTTTATTCATTTAGTATTACAATTGAAAAATATATTAAGATATGAGTTATACAATAAAACATTTATTGCACATAAAATCTTCAATCGATGACGTATTCGATGCACTCACCGATATTCAAAAGCTTCAAAAATGGTATACATCTGAAACTTCCGGCGAGTCTAAATTAAATGGCAATATCAATTTTAAATTTGGAGAGATTGATTTTAAAATTCAAATCACAGAATATGAAAAGAACAAGAAAATAACATGGGAATGTGTAGATACAAGCTTGGAGGCATTAATTGGTCAGAAGTACACTTACGAATTAGATGAAAATTCTGATAAAACTAGAGTTAGGTACTCTCAATCGGCTTTCGAAGATCAAGACGACTTTTATGCTAATATGAATTATAGTATAGGAAAATATTTGGAAAGTTTGAGGCAATTTTGTCAAAGTGGGGTGTCAGAAGGTTTTGGCAATGATGGATACAGATCATAATTTACTAATATTGTACATTAAACAAAATATTTATAAAATGAAAAATGTAATTATATTGATAAGTTTATCTTTTTTAATTTCCTGCCAGCAGCAAGTAAAAGAAGTTGAAGTTTCTAAAAGGATAGGATATGATGTATCAGATGAATCAGGAAAAAAACTTGATTTATATGGCGGTGCAGAATCTGCCACAAAAGTTTGGGAAGATTATATTAAAGCCCATAATGAAGGGGATTTGGAGGCAATAGCAAAACTAAATTTTGATGATATTAAAGTTTGGGGTCCAAACGGTGAATTTATCGATGGATCAGAGGCTCACATTAATTTTTTATCAATGTGGTTTGAAGGAAACTCTCCAAAGTGGGAGCCAAATTATTTTATTTCAAATCAATTAACCGATGAAAAGGGTTCTTTAAAGCAGTGGGTAACATCAGGTCATGATTTAACTATAGAAGTCGAAGGAGAAAAAGTGAAAGTATTTCAAGTTCACGATGCACTCATCGAAGACGGGAAGGTAAAGATGTTTTACGTTTATGAGCGTGCCGATGTGCCAAAAACTAAATAATAATTTATAAATTTATGGGATTAACCATAAATTTAAAATTCAATGAAAAAATTACTTTTATTATTTAGCTTATTATTATCTATTAACAGTTTC
>NZOY01000111.1 GCA_002695445.1 Flavobacteriaceae bacterium | reverse complement strand
TTTCAAATTGGATTGGGAACTCAAGTAAGGCAATTTATTGATTTAAAAATGCATAATCAGGCCAATCATGAATGGCTTAATCCAGTTCCAATGAAATTTTATGTTCACCGAAGTTTATCGCTTCTTGTTCTTGGTATTCACCTAATATTATTTTGGATTTTACGTAAAATGAAACTTAATCTAAGAGTTTTTAATCAAATCCTGGGACTTATCGGCTTAGAAATTTTCACTGGAATTTTAATGTTTTATATGGACTTTCCATTCAGTTCACAACCCTTACACTTGATTTTCGCTTCCCTTTTATTTGGAGCACAATCCTTATTTATTTTTAGAATAATAGCAAAAAAATAATCTTATGATCTATAGAATGAGAGTAATTTTAGACACCGAGGAGGATGTAATCCGAGACATTGAAATTGAGAGTATATCCACTTTGGAGAATCTACATTATGCAATCTGCACAGCTTTTGGTTTTGCAGGAAATGAGATGGCATCTTTTTACCATACTGATGAGCAATGGAAACAAGGTACTGAAATGCCTTTGATGGACATGGGTATTGGTGAAAAACCCCTTAACAATAGACCCTTAGAAAAAATACTATCTGAATCCGAAAATCGTTTAATTTACGTTTATGACTTTCTAAATCTTTGGACATTTTTTGTTGAATTAATTGAAATTGCACAAAAAGAAGTCTCGAAGGATTACCCCAGTTTAATATTTAAACATGGTGAAGTTCCAGAAACCGCTCCAAGGAAAGAATTTAGAGGACCAAATGAATTTGAGGATGATTTAATAAATGACGAAGACCAAACAGAGGACGATTATAACAATGATAATTTTTATTAGAGCATGTCACTTAAGCTTACATTTTCGTAATTTTTTCTGGTATAATCAAAAGCAGCTTGCATTAATTCTCCCATGGATTGACTTTCCTTAAAAGCACTATCTTTAGTAAAAATAAAAATCTCATTTTTGAGTTGCTTCAAATTTTCCGACGTAGAAAGCACGTCATTTTTCATAATTGAAACTAAAAACTCAACTCGATTTCCTGAGTTAATCAATCTTCTTGAAAAAATAGATCTTTCTTCAATTTTATATTGAATAACTGATTCATGATTCAATTTCTCTTTTACAACCTGAACTAGAGGAAAATTTTCTTTAAAAAACTGTGGTCGGTAAACAGATAATTTTCCCTCGAAACTTTGTTGATCAAAATCTATAGGTCTAATTCGATAGATTACTTGGTCAAAATCGTGTATTGGAATCACTACATAATTATAAGCTCTCATATCACCTAACAGTCTAATCATACATCGTTCATTAAATTTTACATATTCTTTTGCGATCTGAGCTTTTTCAGACGAAGTACAATCTGACAAATAATCTTTAATAAATACATCTCCTGGAATTCCCGAGATATGCTCCTCAATCAAAGTATTATTATTTACCATATAGTTAAGATTATATGGAGAAAGTATATGCTCAAATTCTAATCCATAAACTCTTGATGCATCAGTTTTCTTTAAATAGAAATATGTGAAATTATCATTTAAAGTATTTCGGATTTTAATCCTAAAAGGCTTAGAGTTCCCAAACGTACAATAATCAATTGCATCAATATTGAGGTCAGGTAAAGAAGAAATATTACCGTCAGAGTGAAGTAAAGTATATATTGTCTTTAAATT
Organism: Flavobacteriaceae bacterium; assembly: GCA_002695445.1. GTDB lineage: Bacteria > Bacteroidota > Bacteroidia > Flavobacteriales > Flavobacteriaceae > UBA8316. The sequence goes on along the minus strand of NZOY01000111.1, from coordinate 6,854 downwards.
AAAATCTATTTCCTTTCGATAAGAATCAGAATAATAAGTCCTCACCCATAGGGTATCCTTGTCATTTTTATCATAAACGTTAACTGAACCTGAGAAACGCAATAGGTCATCATAGCAAATAGGGGTATCCATCCAGCGATCGTATTTTTTTAAGAAAAGGGATAGATCTTTAGAGATTCCATAAAAGGGCTTTTTTTTAGAAATTAATTTTTCCTCCATAGATTAATTTTTACCAAAAATAACATCTTCTTGTTAAATTATATGTACAAATTTATGTAGGCTTAATCCCGATTAATTTTGTGCAATGATGATTTAAGCTTTAATTTTACATGATGAAATTTAAGCTTGAGTCCGATTTTTCTCCAACAGGTGATCAACCAGAGGCAATTAGGCAGATTTCTGAAAGTTTTTCCCGAGGAGAAAAATTTATAACATTGCAAGGAGTAACAGGCTCTGGCAAGACATTTACAGTTGCTAATACAGTAAAAGAATTGCAGCGCCCTACACTTGTTTTGGCGCATAATAAAACACTTGCAGCACAGTTATATTCAGAATTCAAACTGTTTTTTCCTCATAATGCTGTGGAGTACTTTGTTTCATATTATGACTATTACCAGCCAGAGGCGTACATTCCATCCAGTGGCATATATATTGAGAAAGATTTATCTATTAACGAGGAAATTGAAAAATTGCGATTGAGTACTACATCATCACTTCTTTCAGGCAGAAGAGATGTTTTAGTGGTTGCTTCAGTATCATGTCTTTATGGAATTGGTAACCCAGTTGAATTTCAAAAAAATGTTATTGAGATTGAAAAAAATCAGGTTATTTCAAGAACAAAATTATTACACCAACTGGTGCAAGGTTTATACTCACGAACTACAGGAGACTTTAATCGAGGTAATTTTAGGTTAAATGGTGATATAATAGATGTTTTTCCAGGCTATGCAGACATTGCCTTTAAAATCCATTTTTTTGGTGATGATATAGAGGAAATAGAGTCTTTTGACCCAATTGAAAATCGGATTATACAGAAGTATGACCGGATTACTCTTTTTCCAGCAAATATGTTTGTAACATCTCCCGATAATCTTCAAAATGCTATTAACAAAATTCAAGACGATTTAGTCAAGCAAGTTGATTATTTTAAGTCCATTGGCAGTTTTTTAGAGGCAAAAAGATTACATGAGCGAACTGAATTTGATTTGGAGATGATTCGAGAGTTAGGCTATTGTTCTGGGATAGAAAACTACTCGAGATATCTGGACGGAAGAGACCCTGGAACACGTCCGTTTTGCTTGTTGGACTATTTTCCAAAAGATTTTTTGATGGTTATTGACGAAAGCCATGTCACTATTTCTCAAGTCCATGCTATGTATGGTGGAGATCGAAGTCGAAAGGAAAATTTAGTAAATTATGGATTTCGCCTACCTGCCGCAATGGATAATCGCCCATTAAAATTTGAGGAATTTGAGTCTCTACAGAATCAAGTACTATATGTAAGTGCAACACCAGCTGATTACGAACTCAAGAAGACAGAGGGAATATNTNTAGAGCAAGTTATCCGCCCNACAGGNCTACTAGACCCTGAAATAGAAATTCGCCCTTCTTTGGATCAAATTGATGATCTNATNGAAGAAATACAGCAAAGAATTGAAAAAGATGAGCGTACACTNGTGACAACACTTACAAAAAAAATGGCAGAAGAATTGAGTAAATATTTTACTAGNATTGATATTAGATGTCGTTATATCCACAGTGATGTCGATACATTAGAAAGAGTAGAAATCATGCAAGANTTGAGAAAGGGACTTTTTGATGTTTTGGTTGGAGTCAATCTTCTTAGAGAAGGTTTNGACCTTCCAGAGGTATCATTGGTGGCAATTTTAGATGCAGATAAAGAAGGNTTTCTNAGAAGTNANCGNTCNTTGANACAAACNGTNGGAAGNGCNGCGAGAAATNTNAATGGAAAAGCTATAATGTATGCAGATAATGTTACCAATAGCATGCAAAAAACAATTGACCAGACTAACTATAGACGAAATAAGCAAAAAGCTTACAATAAAAAAAATAAGATAACGCCGACTGCTCTCAATAAATCNCTAGATAATGCGCTNTCAAAAAATTCTGNCGTNACTTATGGACAAGAATTAAGTGAGCGAAAGGCTGAAAAAACAAAGAATTTTTATTTGACAAAGAATCAAATTGANAATAAAATCANGGAATTNAGGAAAGAAATGGAAACAGCTGCTAAAGAACTTGATTTTATTGAAGCTGCTCGTTTACGCGATGAAATAAATTCTTTAAAAATTCGGTTGAAATAAAAAAGCTTGGTAAAAAAATTACCAAGCTTCTCAAAAAATTCACTGATTAATCTACTTTATGGAAATCATTTTTTTTGGTTGTGGCAATGCTTCCTCTTTTTTAGGTAAACTGACTGTTAAAATTCCTTCTTTATAAGTTGCAGAAATATTATCTGTAGCAACAGTCTCTGGTATGTCGAATAATCGTTTAAATGAATTGTAACCAAACTCCTTGCGAGCATAGTTAGTATCTAAATCATNNGACTGAGATATAGTTTCAGATGAAATAGTTANCACCTGTTCCTCAACTTCGATTTTAAAATCAGANTTCTTCTTTCCAGGGACAGCTAACTGAATGTCAAAATATTCTTCAGCCTCAATAATGTTTACGGCAGGAAGAAATGAGTCATAGTTAGTAAAGTTTTGATTATAAAGCAAGTCATCAAATAAAGATGTGTAAACGGGGGTTTTTCTTTTTAATAAATTCATAAGTTTTGTTTTAGTTAAACTTTTTTTTTAAGCTTAATTCAAAACCCATACCACAAAAATATTTATGACAAAATGTCAATTTTAAANCAAAAAATATGTCAAGATGACATCTTAAGNGATTCTTGTACCTTTTCAGCGGCCTCCTCGAAAGCAGTTGCAGATAAAACATCTAGTCCTGAGTGATCAATTATTTTTTTGGCAATATCTACATTTGTTCCCTGAAGCCTTACTATAATAGGAACATTTATAGCGTCTCCCATATTTTTATATGCATCTACAATCCCCTGCGCTACCCTGTCGCATCGAACAATTCCGCCAAAAATATTAACCAAAATTACTTTAACGTTTGGATCTTTAAGAATTAAACGAAAAGCTATTTCTACCCGAGTAGCATCAGCTGTACCTCCAACATCTAAAAAATTTGCAGGAGATCCTCCAGATTGCTTAATCAAATCCATCGTAGCCATTGCTAATCCAGCCCCGTTAACCATACACCCGACATTACCGTCCAAAGCAACATAATTCAATCCTACTTCTCTGGCTTCAACCTCAGTAGTATTTTCCTCAGATAAATCACGTAAATCAGCATAATCCTTATGTCTAAATAAAGCATTTTCATCCAAAGTAACCTTGGCGTCTACGGCTATAATTTTATTGTCAGATGTTTTTAAAACAGGATTTATTTCAAATAACGAAGCATCAGATTCTACATAAGCATTGTACAAAGTAGTAATAAACTTTAGCATTCCCTTGTAAGCATCACCACTTAATCCAAGGTTAAAGGCTACATTTCTTGCCTGAAAAGGATACAAACCATGAACAGGGTCAATTTCTTCAGTAAAAATCAGCTCAGGTGTATTTTCAGCCACTGTTTCGATATCCATACCCCCCTCAGTGGAGTACATGATCATGTTTTTTCCTACCCCACGATTAAGCAAAATTGAAACATAGAACTCCTGTGGTTCAGAATCTCCAGGGTAATAAACATCCTCCGCAACCAATACTTTATTTACTTTTTTTCCTTCAGGAGGAGTCTGAGGTGTGATTAATTGCATACCAATAATTTGGTTAACAATAATTTCTAATTCAGTTAAATCTTTAGCTAATTTTACGCCACCCCCTTTTCCTCGCCCTCCAGCGTGAATTTGTGCCTTAATTACGTGCAATGACGTGCCTGTCTCCTCAGTCAATTTTTTTGCGGCAGCGATAGCTTCGTCCTTATTATTTGCCACAATACCACGTTGAACGTCAACACCAAAGTCTGCTAGTATATCTTTTGCCTGATATTCGTGTAGATTCATTTTAAAATTTATATTTCCAAAAATAGTAAATCACCATCGAAATAAGGGTATTTATAATGTTGCATTTATAACAATATGTTTTATTTTTATAATATCTTTTTATTTTGTCCATTAAATAAGGATTTGATTTTAAATTTGTGATATAAAATTTTAAAGAATTGACAAATATTGATTTAATGGGCATCGCCGAAAACTTTGGCAAGCCCGTTTACGTTTATGACAGTGAGAAGATTGCCTCTCAATACAAACTACTAAAATCAGCTTTTGCTGGCGTTACTAATTTGAGAATCAATTATGCTACTAAGGCCCTTTCTAATCTTTCCATATTAAAGTTTATGAGAAATTTAGGTGCGGGATTGGATACTGTTTCAATACAAGAAGTTCAGTTGGGATTAGCTGCAGGATTCGATCCACAAGCAATCATTTATACTCCTAATGGAGTTTCACTAAATGAAATTGAAGAAGTAGCCAAGATGGGGGTACAAATTAACATAGATAACCTTTCTCTATTAGAACAGTTTGGAACTCGCCATCCTACAACACCTGTTTGCATCCGAATTAATCCACATGTTATGGCAGGTGGAAATAGCAATATTTCAGTAGGCCACATCGACTCAAAGTTTGGGATTTCAATTCATCAAATTCCGCATTTACTAAGAATTGTAGAAAACACAGCAATGAAAATTAATGGAATACATATGCATACTGGAAGTGACATTCTGGATGTAGATGTTTTTCTTCATGCGGCGGAAATTTTATTTGACACTGCAAAGAATTTTAAAAATCTCGAATTTTTGGACTTTGGAAGCGGTTTTAAAGTTCCTTATTTCAATAATGACATTGAGACCAATATTGAGGAACTGGGTGAAAAGTTATCAGCTAGATTTACTGAATTCTGTGCCAATTACGGCAGTGAACTTCAGCTAATTTTTGAGCCTGGTAAATTTTTAGTTAGTCAAGCAGGACATTTTATAACGCAAGTCAATGTAGTAAAACAAACCACTTCCACTATTTTTGCTCAAGTAGACAGTGGCTTTAACCACTTAATCAGGCCTATGCTCTATGGCTCTCATCACCATATAGAAAACTTATCTAACCCGAATGGTAAAGAACGTTTTTACTCAGTAGTGGGTTATATATGCGAAACAGATACCTTTGCTAGTAATCGAAAAATTGCAGAGATTACTGAGGGCAATTTATTGGTCTTCAGAAATTGTGGTGCCTATTGTTTTTCAATGTCAAGTAATTACAATTCTCGCTATCGTCCAGCTGAAGTACTCTGGTACAAGGGGAAAGGTCACTTAATTCGAAAAAGAGAAACTTTTGATGACATCCTTCAAAACCAAGTTGAGATTGAGTTCTAACTATAAATATAATTAAATCCTTTTTAGAAGTCGAAGTGCCTGATTATATTCATCTATTAAATTTTTAACAATTTGAGCAGCAGGGAGAATGTCATTAATCAATCCAGAAATTTGACCTATTTCAAGCTCTCCCTCCTCTAAATCTCCCTCAAACATCCCCCTTTTTGCCCTACCTTTTCCCAAAACCAATTTTAATTCTTCAACATCAGTACCCTTCTGATAAAGTGAGTTAATCTTTTGAAAGAATGAGTTTTTTAGCATCCTAACTGGAGTAATTTCTTTAAGGGTAAGTACTGTACTCCCTTCTACAGCTCTAACTACCTCTTGTTTAAAGCTAGGATGAGAGGAAGCCTCGTTTGATGCAACAAATCGGCTACCAACTTGAACACCGTCTGCTCCTAATGCAATAGCTGCAAGCATAGCACCTCCAGTTGCTATGCCTCCCGCTGCAATTATTGGCAAATCTATTTCTGCTTTAACCATAGGAATCAATGTCATGGTGGTCGTTTCTTCCCTACCATTATGCCCTCCTGCTTCAAAACCCTCAGCCACTATGGCATCCACTCCTGCGTCCTGAGATTTTAATGCAAAATTGACTGAACTAACCACCTGAACAACCTTTATATCATTTTCTTTTAAAATAGAGGTCCATAGTCTCGGACTACCTGCTGAGGTAAAAACAATTGGAACTTTTTCCTCAATTATTATTGAAATAATTTCATCTAGTTGGGGATAAAATAAAGGGATATTTACCCCAAATGGCTTATTAGAAGCTTTTTTAAATTTTTTAATGTGATTTCTTAAAACAGCAGGGTGCATTGAACCAGCACCAATTAATCCTAAACCACCTGCATTACTAACAGCAGAAGCTAATCGCCAACCACTTGCCCAGACCATACCCGCCTGAATAATTGGATATTTAATTTGAAATAATTTGGAAATTTTGTTCATTTTTAAAATTTAAGAAATAACTCCTGAACCTACCAATTCATTTTCCAGATACCAAACAACAAACTGTCCCGAAGTAATGGCTTTTTGATTTTTATTAAAGACTACATACAAACCTTCTTTTTTAAGAATAAGCTTAGCATCCTGTAATGGTTGTCTGTAGCGAATACGAGCCATAACCTCAAGCTCCTCTCCTTTAAGAATTTTCAAATCCGTTCTGACCCAATGAATGTCTTCAACCTTAACCTTTAAAGCCTTGCGGACTAGTCCTGGATGTTCTTTTCCCTGCCCAACATAAACAATATTTTCATCTACATCTGTATCAATTACAAAAAGTGGTTTTGGAGTCCCTCCTACACCTAATCCTTTGCGTTGTCCGACAGTGAAAAAGTGTGCGCCTTGATGCACACCGATTATTCTCCCGTCCGAGGCACTGTATTTTCTTTTTT
>NZOY01000110.1 GCA_002695445.1 Flavobacteriaceae bacterium | reverse complement strand
TGCATTCCATATAAATCTCCAAGTGTTTCGGTAATTCTCTCCTTAATAAATCCTAATTTTGAATGAAATTTTTGAAATCTTTTAATGTCATATGAAAATATATCTTCATTAATATGTCCATTAATTAACCATTCAGCTGTTACTTTTCCAACACCTCCCCCACTTCCGATCCCAATACTATTTAAACCACAGCAAACAAAAAAATTTTTAATTTCAGGAACTTCACCTAAAAGAGTATTTGTATCTGGTGTAAAAGACTCGGGACCAGAAAAAAACTTTCTAATCCCAGCTGTTTCTAATACTGGAAATCTTTTGATTGCAGAATTTAAATATGGTTCAAAATGTTCAAAATTTTCTTGAAACTCACCAAAAGAGAAATCCTCAGGAACTACATTTGTTTTATTCCACGCAGGTATTGAATTTCCCTCAAAAATTCCAACCAATATTTTGCCTGCATCTTCTTTTATATAGGTGCGATTATCAAAATCTCGTATGACAGGTAAATTGCTTGAAAGATTTTTAATTGGCTCAGTGATTATATAAAAATGCTCTGCTGGATAAAGAGGTATACTGACTCCCACTCTTTCACCAATTTGTCTAGACCACATACCTGATGCTAGAACTATGTATTCACAATCAATGATATGATCATTTATTCTAACACCAGAAATTCTTCCATTTTTAATTAATATCTCTTTTACAGGTGATTTTTCATAAATTTGAGCACCTTCCATCTTCGCTGCTTTAGCTAGCATATGTGTTACACCTGACGGATCTGCAGCACCATCACCGGGCATTAAAATTCCACCTATAACATTATCAGTATTTACTATTGGATAATTTTTTTTGATTTGATCTTTGTCTAAGATTTTTACATCAACATTATATAATTGTGCTGTAGTTGCCTGTCTTTGTAATTCCTGCCACCTCCCTTTATTTTCTGCAATTGAAAGTGCACCGTTTAATCTAAGTCCTGGTGAATGATCTACTTTCTTTTCAAGTTCTTTATATAAGTCTAGCGTATATTTTCTAATTTTTGTGATTGCTGCAGAAGGACCCAATTGACTTACCAACCCCGCTGCATGCCAAGTAGTGCCTGATGTTAATTGATCTCTTTCAAGTAAAATGACATCTTTCCAACCAAATTTAGCTAGATGATATAAGCAAGATGTTCCAACAACACCTCCACCAATTACGACTACTTTACAACTTTTTGGAAGATTTTTTATCATTTATAAATTAATTATATTAATTTATGCAAGTTTCAATCAAACATATTATATCTACAAGTGAAGCAAGTTATATATGGATAATGTCTAGATTCTTATTATAGACAAATGAATAAGGGTCTCACGTATAAATAATTTAATTAACATAAGTAAAAAGCTGCCTGCTAAGTAGGCTTAATTTGAAAAAGAAAAAAAATAATAATTAAATGATTATTTCAACTCTTGATTAATTAAAAACATTTTCATGGTACACTAAATTTGATAATATTAAAATAATTCAAGAGAGTTCTATTCAATTGGAAAATAAAATTATTAGATGAAAATTTTAATTACTGGCAGTGCAGGATTTATTGGATTTTCTTTGGCAGACACTCTACTTAAAAAGGGCCATAAAATATTAGGTTATGATGAATTAAACAAGTATTACGATATTAATTTAAAGTTGTTGAGAAATAAGATTTTAAAAAAAAATAAAAATTATACGTTTGTAAAAGGAAAGTTGGAGGATCATAATACGTTAAATAAATTCGCTTTAAAATTTAAACCTAATATTATAATTCATCTAGCAGCTCAAGCTGGTGTAAGATACAGTTTGAAGGTGCCAAAAAAATATATTTCATCAAATGTCTTAGGCACTTTCAATATTATTGAGATTGCACATAAACTAAAAGTCAAACATTTGTTAATAGCATCTAGTTCTTCAGTTTATGGCTCAAACAAAATAAAAAATTTTAGAGAAATTGATAAAGCTGACTCACAATTAAGCATTTACGCCTCAACCAAGAAAGCAACAGAAAGTATAGCTCACTCTTATTCTTCTCTATGGCATATACCTATAACAATGATGCGTTTTTTTACAGTTTATGGACCATGGGGAAGACCAGACATGGCTTATTTTAAATTTACCAAATCAATTTTAAATAAAAAAAAAATTGATGTCTTTAACAAAGGAAATATGTACAGAGATTTTACCTATATAAGTGATGTTGTTAGAGCAATTGAACTTATAATGAATAAAATTCCAAAATTAAATTCAATTAAAAAATATAAGAATGACAGTCTTTCAAAAGTTGCTCCATATAGAATATTAAACATAGGAAACCAAAATAAAGTTTATCTAAAAAATTTTATAAATGAGTTGGAAAAAAATTTAGGGATTAAACCAAAAATAAATTTTATGCCCATGCAAAAAGGAGATGTTAAAGAAACATTGTCAAATACTAATCTTCTTTTAAAATTGACAGGTTTTAAACCGAAAATTAATTATAAAGAGGGTATCAGGAAATTTACTAATTGGTATTTGAGCTTTGAAAAAATAAAATAAATATTAAGAATGTATTCAATAGTTACTAATAACTTTAATTTTTTCATTTTGTACAATTGATATCAATGAAAAAGATTTTAAATATCTTGGTAAAAATATTTTAGGATTAAATATTATTCTAAATAACCAACCTAAGTATATTTTATCAATAAAATAAGATAGAGGTGCTTGATCACTGGTTAAAAATGCTATTGCAGCTCCAGTGCAAAATATTTTTTTTTTAAATCTAATATTTTTTTTTAAAAAGCTGCCTAATACTTCCTGGATACCACCACCAATATTAATTAATATATAGTCAGGTTTGATTTTGTTAACTAATCTCAATAATTTTTTATCATGTAATTTTTTAGTATCGTAAAAAGGTGCAATATAATTAAATATCATATTTGGTTTTATTCCAATTTTTTTTAGGTAACGTATATAACTAATTGAGAGCTTTTTGTTAGGATTTATAAGCAACAATTTTTTCTCTTTATTTTCCAAATAGCTTAAAAATAACTTAATAAATAAATAACCAGAAAATTTTTTAACTTTTATATTTTTTAAAAGATTTAACAGCAATACAAAATAACCACTGTCAAAGAAAACATAGTCTGAGTTTTGTAACGCTTTTAAATAAATATTATCTTTATTAATTGAAGATAAACCTGGGCCTGAAGGAAAAACAAATAGGCCATTTTTTTTAATTATTTTAAAAAATTCATTCTCATTTAAAGATAAAAATTTAATTTTTTTAAATATTATTTTTTTCATATTTTAATGATCCTCAAAAATTAATTCTATATCATTGGAAATGGGGTCATTTCTTTGATCTAGTTTGTGTGGAAAAATCAAATCATCATCTACAATTTCGGGACTTTTAGAGAAAGTAAGCTCCAAGGATGATGGAATATTATTAGCTCCTTGTTCAGCAAAATTATTAGGATGTATATGTACAAGTTTTAATTCTAACCGATCTACAAAATTTACTATTTTATCAATATTAATATCTGCATCGTGAAATTCTATTGCAATTCCATTTATTATTTTGGAATTCAGTATTATTTCCTCAAGAATTCTGTACTCTGATCCTTCAATATCTATTTTGAGAAAAATATCTAACTTCTGATTAGTAGTATTTAATACATCATTTAAAGAAATTGATCCTGATTTTAAACTTCCACCCTTCCCAATTTTTTTTTTAATTAAAATATTATTTTTATTTTTAAAAAAAAAAAATAAATTTGCAAAAATTGATAATTTTTTTTATGGAAAGTATAAATTGAAATTTTAAGATAGTCTTAATTATATTTTTAATAAAAAAAATATTTGTTGAAGTAGGATCGAATGCATAAACTTTACAATTACTAAGCGTGCTAAAATCTTTCTCAAAACTAAAATCATCACTGATACCAAAAGAAAATAATGTTTTAGTCTTCATAAGACTATTTTTACAAATTAAATACCCACCATCATTATTTTTACCAATTCTTATTAGTTTAAATAACTTTTCAGGTTTTATTTTTTTTGGAAGCATAGTTTATATTAATAACTTTATTTAATTGATAAAAAAATAAAATAGTAAAATAAATTTTAACTGAAAGATTTTAAAAATTATTCAAAATATAATATTTTTTTAAAAATTATGACCAAAATTGTTAAATATATATAACCACTCTTCTTGTGAGAAAATTATAATTTAGCTTATATTTTTTATCAAAAAAAAATTCATCTACCGCTTTTTTTATGCCCTTATATGTGCCATAATTATCCAAAATTAAAACACCTCCTTTTTGAATTTTTTTGAAAAGTTTTTCTAAAATAATTTTTGTACCTTCATAAAGAGCAACGTCTATTTTAAGTATAAATATTTTTTGTGGAATATTTTTTTCATCCAATAAAGTATCTTCTACTTTCCCTTTTATTAAAAATATTTTATTACTTTTATTTGTATTGTTATTAACATTATTTTTTACATCATCTAAAGAAACATTATTCCAACCACTGCTTCCATCCTGATTAAGTCTATTTTTATATTGTTCCATCATTGGAATGTTTTCTGCTGTTATATCGTATTTCTCTGGTTCTGGGACGCCTTCGAAAGTATCAAAACCATATATATTAATGTTATTTATATTATGACAAACTAGAAGATTGTGAAAAAAAACTAAACTAATTCCACCTTCAATACCACATTCGATAATACAACCATTTAAATGATTTTTATTAATTTTATTAAAAATAGTTATATTGTTAAATAAAATTGATTCATTGGTAGTGCAAAAATTATACTGTAAGGATTTTTGAACCAAATCATTTTCAAATTTTTTGAATTTAAATTTTTTTAAACAAAAAACATTTAATTTTTTAAGTATTTCTACAATAATTAATTTTAATCTATTCATAGGATATAAATATATATGAATTGTCTAGAATATTATATAAAATTGAATTAAATCAAAAATAGATAATTGACAATTTTAAATAATTCAGAAATCGAAAATACCACTTTAAATTACGACGTTTGTATTATTGGATCCGGAATGAGTGGACAATTGGTTTCGACTGAACTCATTAAAAAAAAAGTAATATTGGTTGAAAGTGGCTCTGTTGATTTTAAAAAGGATATTCAAGAATTAAATAATCATAAGTCTGTTGGTTTAGAATTCAGAAAAGACAATATTAACAGAATTAGACAATTGGGTGGATCGGCAAATTTATGGGCAAATCAATTAATGCTATTAAGTGATAATGATTTTGAAAAAAGAAATTGGATTGATTATAACTGTTATAACCCTTTAAGTTATAAAGAATTAAAAAAATATTATGAACGAGCTATAACAAAAGTTTATAAAAATAAATTTAAAGAAATAGGAAATTTAGTAAATTTTAAAAGGGGATGCTATAGCTTATTTGAAAACGAATTTTTAAAAGATAATAATTTAAAATTTAATAATCACTTCTGGCCATCTAAAGTTGAGAAATTCAATTATAATTCTAAGTTTACAAGGGCAATTATAAATTCAAAGAATATTGATTTTTTGAACAGCTATACAGCGACAGATTTTGAAATTGATGAAAATCTAAAAAAAGTAACTTCAATTAAATTTATTTTTGGAAAAAAGGAAATAGTTATAAATGCAAATTTTTTTGTTTTAGCTTGTGGAGCAATTGAAAATGCTAGACTACTTCTTAATAATAGATCAAAAAGCAAACTTTTAGAAAATCACAATATAGGAAAATATTTTATGGAGCATCCAAGAGTTAATCTTGGAGAATTACAAATTAATAAAAATTTACCACTAAATTTCCTTTTTGGAGTTAAACACTATAATTACTCTATTAGGCATAGTTTGAGTTTTTCTAAAAATTACCTAGTAAATAATGAATTACTTAATTCATATGTATTTCTTGATCCAAAATTTGATACAAATGAAGAGCTTTATTTTAATGAATTTATACATGCTTTAAAAATAATATTTAAAAACAAAAAAATTCCAAAGTATAATTTTAGAAACTTTAAATTGAAAAGTTTTATTGAGCAGATTTATTTTAATATACCTGCACAAATTTCAAGTAATAGTTTGAATAATTTAATAAGAATTTATTTTCAAATTACAAAATCTAAATTCTCCTTTAACAAAATCAATATTAATTATCAAGGTGAACAGCTTCCAAATTTTAATAGTTCAATTAACTTAATTAGCGAAAAAGATTTTTATAATCAAAAAAAAATTGAAATTGATTGGAATTTAACCGATAAAGATTATGATACAATAAAACACTTTATTAAAATTTTTCATCAGAAGTTCAAAAACCATCGATATCTTAGTTTTAAAGAAAATAATGAAAAAATTATTACAGACGCAAGTCATCATATGGGCACAACAAGGATGTCATTAAATGATAATGATGGTGTTGTAGATAAAAACTGTAAATTTCACAAAATTAAAAATTTATTTATATCAGGTAATTCTGTGTTAAGAACTTCAGGCAGCTCAAATCCTGGACTTACAAATATGGCATTGTCTCTACGACTAGGTGAATATATAAATAATTTATAATGTTAAAATTTTTATTATTAATAAAAATAATTATTGAAAAAATAATCAGATTAAATTTATCCTTTTTAAAAAGAGAAATTACCGGATACCCTAAAATTGTTAAAAAATTTGAAGATGAATTTTCAAAATATATTGGTAAAAAATATGGCTTAAGTTTTTGTAATGGCACCTCTTCAATTGAGGCTGCTATTTATGCTCTAGATTTATCAAAAAATGATGAAATATTGACAACATCAAGTAATTTTCATGCGAGTTTAGGTCCTATTAAAAATTTAGGTCATAAAATTGTCTTTGTGGATATAGAGCAAAATACACTAACAATTGATTGTGAAGATTTAGAAAAAAAAATCAACAATCAAACTAAAGCCTTATTAATTGTTCATCCCTGGGGATATCCTTGTAATATGGAAAAAATAATAAAAATTGTTGAAAAATATAATTTAAAATTAATTGAAGATTGCTCACACGCTCATGGAGCAATTTACAATAATAAAAAAATTGGAAGTTTTGCCCATATTAGTTGTTTTAGTTTACAAGGTAATAAAGCAGTTCAAGCAGGAGAGGCTGGCATAGCTTTAACAGATGATAAAAATTATTATTATAGGATGTCATTGTACGGGCATTTTAATAGACACAGTGAAGAATTTGGAAAACATTCAAAATATGCATTTTTAAGTAAAACTGGTCTGTCAAAAAAATTAAGAGCACATCCTTTGGGTATTTCCTTAGGATATGTTGACTTTAAAAATCTTGAAACTTTAAATACTTACAAAAATTGTATTTATAATAAAATTGATTCCTTAATCTCAAATTCTAAAAGTGTGGAAACAATGATGCTAAATAAAGACTCAGTGAGAGGTGGTTTTTTTGGAGGATATCCAATTATTTTGAAAAATTTTGAAAATATTGTAAAAATAAAAAAAATATTTGAAAATCACAATTTTAACATCAATTCATATTATTGGTACAATCATCATAAAATGGAAGCATTTGGGAACGAGAAATTTGTTTTGCCAGTTACCGAGAGTATACAAAAAAAAATGTATTTAATTAAAATACCTTACTTTTTAAATTTTAACTTCAAAAAATTAAAAGATTGTCTACATGAATGTGACAAGGTTAATTAATTTTAAAAAGATCGTAAGTAAAATTTGCTATATTTTGATTCCCCTTACCATTTAAATGCATATCATTTTTAATATAATCACTGTATTTAAGTATATTTGAGGGATAATAAATATTACCGTAATATTCAGTTAAAAAATTTACAATTTTTGATTTTCCATATTCATTTTGTTCGTTAAACATAAATTTCTTTTGGTATTTAATTTTTGCCTTTTCAAATAAGAACATATCTGTTGGTATTATTACTATCTTGCAATCAATTGCATATTTTTCACATTTTTTATTTATATAATTAAAGTATTTAATTGCTATTTTTTTTTGTAATTCTAGTAACTTGGGATCTGGGTTAAATATTTCTTTAAAATAATTTGGGTTTCTTAATGCTAATTTGTAAAAATTAACATTTAGAATGTCAGCTGATAGTAATTCTTTTATTTCAAGAGGTGTTTTTTCCATTCTACTAATTGCTTGGTTTAAATTGACCTCAAAATATTTATCTTCACTATAGATATTTTTTACAAAGTAATGATCTATTTTTTTTTTGAAAAAATATTTTTTTATTATTTCTCTATATATAAAATTAATTGAATACGTTGATTTTATCAAATTTTTATAGAAAGGTAACTTTCTATCTATTATAAATTTATCAGAATAATCAAATATGTTGTTTCCATTAATTTTAAAATTATTTAAATCCATATACTGAAAATTTTCTCCTTTAGCATATCTGAATTCATAAAAATCATTTCCTTCATAAATAAAGAAAATTGCTTTATCTAATTTAATATTGCTTTCGACGACTTTTACAAATCTACTAATATAATGATTTATAGAGTCACCAGACATTCCAAAGTTGCAAAGATTATAATTTTCAAATTTATGATCCAATATCTCTACAAGATTATTTTGATCTGATCCAAAATATTCTACAAATGAATCTCCAAATACACCTATTTTTTTATTTTTGTTACATTTATCAATTTTCTTTTCGAGAATATTATTTTGTTGCCATCCATATGATGGAAATAAATCTGATCTATAATTTGCATAAATTTCAAAAATTATGAAAGATGATATTATTGAAACAAAAATTATAGAAAGATATTTAATTAATGATCTCATTTTAAGACTACATTTTTATTCAATATCAGAAAAATTAGTCTAAACATATAGTAGAATTTTAATAAAATACTAAATTATCAACTAAAAAAATTTGAATACAAAATAAGTAACATGTTAGTCGTTAAAAAAATAATTAAACTATTTAAGATTATTAAAAACAAAACTTGGTGTAGAGGATTATTTAAAAATATTGCAGCCAGCATAGAATTAGAAAATTTAGTTAAAAATTTAAATATAAATACTTTTTTTGATATAGGGTCTAATAAAGGTCAATTTATATTATTAGTTGAAGGTTTATTCAAAAATAAAAAAATATATTCTGTAGAACCAATTAAAGAATTGTACTTAAAACAAAAAAAATTTTTTCATAAAAATAAAAGAATTTCATTCTTTAATTATGGGATTGGTTCAGAAAGTAAAAATAAAATTTTATTTATGACAAATAGAATTGATAGTTCATCGTTTTTACAAACAAAAATATCAAAAAAAATAATGATTACAAAATTATGGAGAAACGAGAAATCGTTATAAAAACTTTAGATGATCTATTTTCAAATATAAGTTTTTCAAAACCAGCAATGATTAAAATTGATGTACAAGGTTATGAGCTTGAAGTGCTTAAAGGTGGTAAAAAATTATTAAGACAATTAGATTATATTTTAATTGAAGTCTCAAATAAACAATTATATTTAGGCCAGCCTCTTGAAATTGAAATAGAAAAATATCTGTATGATATGAATTTTTATAAAATGGATGAAAACATGCCAACTACAATTAGTGATTATGGTGTAGTACAGAAGGATATTCTCTACAAAAATAACAAATCGAATGAATAAAATTTTTAAAAATTTATTAATTTTAAATCCAAATCAAATAGAAAGAATAAGAAAAAACCTTTTATCAGGTATTTCAACTGAAGGTTTGCAAATAGTAAGTCAAATATTTTTTACACCATTAATGTTATTTTTTTGGGGTCCAAAAAATTTTGGTATTTGGCTTTTTATTATTTCTATACCAAATATCTTTTTAATTTTTAATATTAATTTTCAAAATGCGGCAATACAGGAAATTACGATAAGCAACGCAAAGAAAAATTATTATCAGTCTAATGAAACTTTTCAAAATTCAATTTTTTTGAATTTAATAAATATTTTTTTTATTTCTCTTTTAGCTATGGTTGCTTATATTACAAATTTCATTGATCTATCTATTTTTGATACATTTAGTAAAAATGAAATTCAAACCATATTAATTCTAATTTGTATCACAGTATATCTTGAATTATTAAATTCTATATTTTTAACAGGAATTAATTCAGTTGGAAAAATATATATTTCTTTTTATACATCTGCAATTATAGATATATTTGCTAAATTGCTAATTGCATTATCTGGGTTTATTTTTGATAACTTATTATATCCAACTCTAATTTATTTTTTGTTTTCAATCATTAAATTTGTATTACTTTATTATCTTTTCATAAAATATAATAAGCACTTATTTTTTTCACTTCGATTAATCTCAAAAAAAGAAATTTATAGAATATTTAAATTATCTTTGGGATATACCGCTGATATATTAAATTTTTTAATTAAACATTCATTAATTATATTTATAATGGGATTATATTTAGACCCATTGTTAATTGGATACGTTGTAACTATTAAAACTATTTTCTATTTTTTACCGACCAGATTTTTTGGGAAAATTCTCCATATATCATTGTATGAATTTGCAGAGTTATTTTCAAAAAATAAAATTTCATTAATAAAAAAAAATATTTTAAAATTTAATAAAATAATATTTTTCTTACTGATATTTTTTACAATTTTATCATTAACTATAGGTCCTTCTGCTTACAATATGTGGACCAATTTTAAATATGAATTAAGCATAATATTTTTAATTTTAATAGTTCTTGATGCTTTTTTTTTTATTATGCGTAAATCTTTTGTAAATTTTTTTATGTCTATTAATAATTTCTTTGTATTTAGTATTTCAGATTTGATCATAACATCAATATGTAGTTTTTGTTTTTATTTATTATTAATAAATAATTTTTCAATTAATTACTGTTTTCTTATTTTTACGACTGGATCAATAATAAGTTTTATTTTTTCATTAATATATTTTTTTTATTGCTTTGAAAAATTAAAAGTGAAAAAATAATTTTAATTTTTATTATTAACTAAAATGAAAAAAAATAATTATATTTTAGCCAGCGGTGCCAAATACCATCACTTTTCTATTGCTAAAGTGCTTTATGAAAGAAATCAATTGAGCAAAATCGTTTGTGGCTATCCATGGTTTAAACTTAAAAAAGAAAACCTTCCAAGAAATAAGGTTGGAGCATATGGTATTTATCAAATTTTAAGGTATCCATTTGTTAGAAACAAATTACTTTTACATTTTGATACTATTCCCAGAATCCTAGATATTTCAAATAGAAAGTATATTGATAAAAAAATTTGTGAAGTTATTGAAAATAAGTTTGAAGCGGACGTGTTAATTGCACTATGCCCCACAGGTTTAGAATCTGGGAGAAAGATGTTGTCAAAAAATAAAATATATATATGCGAAAGATCCTCTGCTCACATATTATATCAAGAAAAGCTTTTGGCTGAAGAATATAAAGAATTTATGAATAAAAAATTTAGAATTAATCCATATTTTGTTGAGACAGAGTTAAAAATGTATGAGGATGCTAATATTATTATGGTCCCATCCAATTTTGCTAAGAATTCTTTCAAAGGAACGCTGTTGAACAAAGTTCGTGTAAATGAATTTGGAACTGATACAAAAAATTTTTTCCCAGATAAAAAGATCAAAAAGAGTGACAAATATTTCGATATAGTTTTTATAGGTCAAAAATCTTTGCAAAAAGGATTACACTATTTAATTGACGCTTTTGATAAATTAAAACATCCTTTTAAAAGACTTCATGTTATCGGCTCTGACACGGTTGATAAAACTTTTTTTGATAATAAATTAAATAAAGAAAATGTAATTGTTTATGGTCACTTACCACAAATTAAACTTAATAATATTATAAACATGTGTCACATTCTTGTTTTGCCAAGCATACAAGATGGTTTTGGAATTGTTACCTTACAAGCTTTGTCAACTGGTTGTCCTATCATTGTAAGTGAAAATACAGGTCCAGTAGAAATTATTAAAGAGTACAATTGTGGAATGATTGTCCCAATTAGAAGCTCAGTTTCAATATTAAATTGTTTACAAGAACTATCCGATGATAGAAATAAGTTAAAATTATTGTCTGAAAATGCAAAAAAGTTTGCTTTAAAAAATACATGGGACAGATATGTAGATAAACTTGATATTATAGTTAATGATAGTTTAAAAAAAAGTTTATAATTTTTGATGAATGTATCTGAAATAAACATAGATTATAAAAATTTTAATAAATTTTTATTTAAATTTCTGTTTATAAACGTTTTATTAAATTTTTTTTTTTTTTATATAGATGTTGATATATATATTTCATTAATATTTTATTCTATTTCAATTATTATATCCTTAATATTTTTTTGTAAGATTTATAAAAGTTATATTTTTTGTTTTTTTGCTCAAATCTTAACTTTATTTTTGCTAAATTTAACTTATCTTAATTTTATACTATCTGTAATTATTAATAATATTTTTTTAAGCAATGATTTTAATACAATAATAAAGTTTTATTTTTATTGTGATTTAAAAACATACTTTTTCGCCAATTTCTATCTTTGTTTATTTTTAATCACGTTAAATTTCTTTAATTCTTTTATTAAATTAGATTTAATAAAAGAATTAGTAGATAAAATTAAATCACAAAATTTAAGAGTAGATAAAAAAAAGAATTTTAGATTAATCATTATCTGCCTTATTATAGAATTTATATATTTTTTTTCAGGAACTCTTGGTAGTCAAGTTAGTGGGGCTTTTATTCTAAATGATAAAAGCGACTCAGCTACCTGGTTTACACATTTTTATTATTTCCTAACTACATTCCACCTTCTTTTAAATTTACTTTATATAAAAAACAAAAATAAAGGATTTTTTGATAAAGCCTTTTTAATTTTTTCTTTTTTATCAAATTTTATTTTTTATGGTTTTTTTATGAGAAGAATGGCAGTTCAATTTATGTTTTTGGCAATAATTATATATTTTATGTTAACGGAATTAAAAATAAAAAAAGTTAGATTTTTCATTATTAATGTATTATTTATTTCTCTTTTATTTCAATTCACAAATTTTTTACAATTTATTAGAGTTTCAGAAGTGGATTCGGTAGGGGAAAGCCAAAATCTTAAGGAAATTGTTATTGAAGGAAAAATTTTTGATTATTTTACAAACAATGATATCAGGAAAGAAGCTAAAGATATATCAATCAATAATATAAGTTTAAGACTATTAAACAATCATGAACTTGCAACTATTTTTTTTTATGAGAAGTATTCAAAAAATAAATTTCTTAATGGTGAATTGTTAAAAAACAATATTATTAAATCAATCCCACAAATTATTTTTCCAAATAAAGAAAATTATTTAACCTCTGATTTACTAATATCCTCAATTACTGACTCACCATTGTATGACACTGACACAGTAGATAGTTTTCAAAGCTATAGTTATATTGATTTTGGTTTCTTTGGGTTAATTGTGTACCCTGCGTTAATTGTTTTAATGTTTTTACTCTTTTACCAATTAATGAATATAAATTATCTCAATAGTGTTTCTACGATTTTCATACTGATATTATTTTTACCTATGTATAGTATCAGGATAGCAGAAATAGGTATTAGTGATTGGTTTGTGTTAATTAGAAATATTGTAATATTTATTTTAATATTTAATTTTCTGTTAATCACAAATGATAATAAGGCGACTTAATGAAAATTTTATTTATAGGTCCAAAATTCGGAAATAGTTTTTTACTATTTAAAACAATTAAGTATAAATTTAAAAATACTAGAATAATAGATACCAGAAATATTTTACCAATTCCAAAAATTAGTAATAAAATATTTCATCACATTTCTCCTTATTTTTTTGAAAAACAAATAAATCATAAAATTTTAGAAAATGTAAAAAAAAAATATGATATTATTTTTGTCAAATCTGGAGAAATTATTGGCAAAAAGTTAATTTTAGAATTAAAAAAATATTCGAATAAAATAGTTTTTTTTTGTAATGACAACCCTTTTGTTAATAGAGATAAAAATAAATGGAAGCTATTTCTATCGTCAGCAAAGTACTACGATGTAATTGCATATCAAGATATATCTAGAATTAATTTGGCTAACAAAAGAGGTCTTAAAAACAGCTTATTGGTTTTACCTCCATATGATAGTAAGATACACAGAAAATATAAATTATCTTTAAGAGAAAAAAAAAAATATAATAACAAAATTATATTTGTTGGTACATGGTTTCCTGAAAGAGGAAAATTTTTAAAAAAATTAATTGATAATGGGCTGCCAATTAAAATTTATGGTGGAAGATGGGAAAAAGATCCTTTTTATGAAAAAATGAAAGACAAAATTGAAATTGGTCATTTTTATGATAGGAATTATTCAAAACTAATACAAGGTGCTGAATTAGCGTTGTGTTTGTTTTCCAAACAAAACAAAGATACAATCACAGCCAGATCAACAGAAATACCTGCGATTGGAACATTATTATGCTCACACCGCACAAAAGCTATGTTAAATATTTTTACTGAAGACAAAGAAGCAATTTTTTTTAAAAATGTAAATGAATGTCTAAATAAATGTAAATACTATTTAAAAAATAAATCCTTAGCGAAAAAAATTGCATTAAATGGTCACATAAAAATTAGAAAAAAAATGAAAGCAAGTACATCTAACCTCATCGACCAAATTTTAAGATATTGAAATAAATAATTTCAAACTAAATACGAAGTACTTTTAGTTAATAATTTAATACATCGTTATAAATATTTACAAGTTTTTTTACACTTTTCTCCCACGTAAAAAATGAAGACTGCTTTATACCTTTATTAATCATTTCTATTTTAATTTTTTTATCATTCATAATTGATGTTATTCCTTTTACCATTCCATCTACATCACTAGGATTATATAATAGGCCTGCCTCACCTACCACTTCAGGTATAGAAGCAACATTTGATGCAACTACAGGCAGACCATTCGCCATTGCTTCTAATGGTGGAAAACCAAAACCTTCGTACCAAGAAGGAAACAATAAACAGTCTACTGAGTTATAAAGTTCTGAAACTTCATTTTGTTTGAGTTTACTTAATTCTATAACATAATTATCTAGTGAGAAATTATTTTTTAAATTCTGCCAATTATGATTTTTTGGGCCAAGTCTAACCAAGTAAATATTTTTTTTTTTGATCTTAATTCCTTTAAAATTTTTAAAGCAGTTTCATGATTCTTATATCCTTCACCAGTAATGAGGATTAAAAAGCTATCTCTTGGAAATTTAAATTTATTATTACGAATTTGTTTTTTTTGATTTTCCTGAAATGGTCGAAAAGAACCAGAACATCCGTTATAAACAACGCTAATATTTTCACTTTTAAGTCCACAATGTTCAATTAAATCTTTTTTTGTATTATTGCTAACTGCAATTATATGTGCAGCCTCTCTTAAAGAATTGATTGAATACTCAATTAATCTTGGTTTATGAGGATAACTAAAATTAGGTATAATACCTCTCCATGCCAATATTGGAATTATATCATGTACAGTTACTATGGTATTTTTTTTATTTAATGGGTACCTAACTAAGTGCGAATATCCATGATCAATAATATGATTAATTTCATATTTTTGATAATTTTTTTTTATCTGGTATGGATATTCAACAAATCTTGCAAATCTCATTTTAAGTTTATTGGGTAAATATTTGCTTATCAACATACTTGGAGTAAATGATGATAACTCGATGATTGAGCTAAAATTTTTTTTTATATAGTGATCCAGATAATGAGCATACAATTCCATGCTAATTCTTTGATCTTCTCTAAATGTACGATAAAGATTTACCTTTATACTCATGAGCCATTATTATCAGGAACTAATTTTGATTATAAGAATAATCATTCAAGAAATTATAACATAATTAATCCAAGCTGTAAGGCATGAATTTGCAAACTTATTTTTATTTAAAAAAACTATTATTTAAATTTTTATTTTTATAATGCAGAAAATAAGATTTATTTAGAAAATATTTTACTAATTTCTTCGTCTAAATCTCTCTTGATATTTTTATTTGCCTGCTTTATTGGATCTATAATTTTGATTTTACTATCAACATTATTTTCAAAAACATTTGTTAATACATTGGTATCTTTGATTACTTCATTTACTGAATTAATTTTTGAAATTAAATTTGACCTTTGATTTTCAAATTTATTAATTTCTTCCTTTAAGATTTCATATTTTTTATTCATTTGATGCAATTGTGTACTTAATCTCAAATTCTCACCTTGGTAAAATTCCTCTTTAGATTTTGGATTTTTGGGAATAGATTTATGACTTCTTTCATTATATTCAACTTTGTTGTTTTCAATAATTGAATTTAATTTAATTTTCAGCTCATCTATTTGTTTATATAGACTAGAATTAAGTTTTAATGATTGTTCAATAATTTTTTCTTGTGAATCAATTTTTTTTTCTAAGTTTTTAAGACTTTGAAAAAATAATTCAGAATAGTTTTTTATGTTTTTAATCATATCTACAAAATTTATAATAATCTTTCGAATTAATTTAAACAAATTTAAATAAATTAAATTAAATATATTTCCCAATAGTATATCAAAAAAAGTTGGTTGGAATTTAAATGGCGTTTCTTTTCTTAAAATTTGATTTCTAAATAATTCAATTTTTTTTTTTAAAATAATATTATTATTTACCATACAACCAATGGTTTAATTAATACTGAATCAAATATCAATAGTGAAAAAATGACTCATTTCTTTAAGTTTTAATCCCCTTTGTATTTAATGAGGGCATAAAAAGTTTTTAAAATAATATAAATATCGAGCCATATGGTCCAATTATTTAAGTACCATAAATCAAATTCCATTCTTCTTCTCATTATATCAGGTTTAGGAGTTGCTCCCCTTAAACCATTAACTTGTGCCCAGCCTGTCAAACCTGGATTGCATTTATGCCTTTTTAAAAAATTATTGAAAAGTGATGAATAATAAAGGTCATGCTCAACCATATGAGGTCTTGGTCCTACTATAGACATATCTCCATTTAACACATTAAAAAATTGTGGAAGTTCATCTATGCTATATCTTCTTAACAATCCACCAATTTTTAAAAGACGCTTATCATCTTTTAAAACTTGTTGTGTTTTATCAAATTGTGTTTTTTTTAAAGATCTAAGTTTATAGATTTTAAACCTTCTTCCATCCCATCCTGTTCTATTTTGAGTAAATAATACTGGAAATCCATCTTCTAAGTAAATTAAAATAGAACAAATAATTAATACGGGTGATGCTATAATCAAAAATAAAACAGATAAAAACTTATCAATTACTATTTTTAAAAAAAGATTTATACCAAAAAATCTCGACCATTCATAAAATTCATATTTATATTTGTTTGCTAATAACCTTTCTCCTTTTAAATCAAAAATCTTTTCAAGATCTATATTAAGAGTATCTACTGAATACTTAATAATTTTTTCGAATATTTTTATTTTATCATTTTTATTTCCATTAAGTATCCATATTTGTCCTAATGAATGATATTCAAGTATAGATCTTATATCATCATTTTCACCAAATATTGGAAACTTAATTTCACTTTTTATAAATTTTTGATCAAAATTTTCTAAGTCTGAAATAATACAACATTTAAAAACAAAAATTTTATTAAATTGATCATTTAAAACTTGTTTTATTTCAGAATATTTTCCAACAAGCATAACATTTTTTTGAATAATATTTTTATTGATCAAATCCTGATATAAAAAATTAAAATAAAAATGTATAAACAACATACCTGATAGGACTGTTAAATTTACATAAAAATATTCTAAATTTATTATAAATTTTTCTTGAAAAATAAAGAAGAATGAAAAAACTAAAAGATTAGAGATGATTAAACTTAAAATATCTTCTCTAAGAAACGAAATGAAATTTTTTTTAAAATACCTTTTATTTTTTATAATTAAACAGATGATTAAATAAAAAAAAGTAGTAATTAAAGAATAAGAGTAAAAATTTGTCGCTTTAAATATTTCTATAGAAAAAAGATCATAGACTGTGTTTTTTTGCAATATTGCAGAACAATAAATTAAAATAAATAGAAATAATGTTTTTACAAAAGTAGTAAAATAAATGAACCCGCTATCATCGTTCTGAAAAACTTTTTCCAGTCGAAACATTATTAACTTTTGTGATAATAATAGTTTGGTGAATAACTGTAATAATAGCTATAATAACTATCTTTTGAAGTATCTAAATCATTTATCACAATACCATTAATTTTTGCTCCAACATTTTGAATTTTTTTAATTGATGACATAAATGAAACTGTTCTAGTTTCCTCTGATCTTATTACAAATAAATTATAATCTGAAGCTTGAGTTAATATTAAAGTATCTGAAACTGGTTGAACAGGGGGTGAATCTACAATTACATAATCATATTCCATTTTGAGTACGTCGAGGAACTTTTTAATTTGATCTTTTGTAACAATATCAGACATATCAAATCTTTTTTCACCTGAAGTTATAATGTCTAATTCGGTCCCTGGGACTTTAAAAATTGCATCATTTAATTGTGCTGAGCCTGAAATTATTTCACCTAATCCTAGTATCTCTTTATCAAATTGATAAAATCCGTTTAGAACTGATGGTCTTCTTATATCTGCCTCAATAAATAATACTTTGTTGGATTTTTCTAATGATAAAGCAAGATTAAAAGCGTATGTGGTTTTGCCTTCAGAAGGATTGCTAGAAGTAACCATGTAACTTTTATTTTTTTCGT
This sequence comes from Flavobacteriaceae bacterium, assembly GCA_002695445.1. Taxonomy (GTDB): domain Bacteria; phylum Bacteroidota; class Bacteroidia; order Flavobacteriales; family Flavobacteriaceae; genus UBA8316. The sequence goes on along the minus strand of NZOY01000110.1, from coordinate 6,264 downwards.
ATTTAGACTCAATTATTGCTCTAGAAGATCTTATTGCCTCTGAAAAGCTTGACGCTCCATCTTCAACAAACATTTGCAAAATGTGAAAACCTCTTTTTAATTTCTCAACTCTAGGTAAGATACCAATTTGAGGAATATTTAAAGAGTCTATTGCCTCTGGACTTTTAATTACTGAGGAATTCATTTCTCTATAATAAAGCAATCCGTAAATACTTAAAAAAGATATAAGAAAAGCTGTAATAAAATTTTTTTTTGGCTTTGGGGAAAAAGGTGACGAAGGCAAATTAGGATTTTCAATAATTTTTAATTTTGAAACTTGTAGATTTTGAGCCTCATTTGTCTCTTTTACCCTTTGTAAAAAGGACTCGTATAATTTTCTACTACTTTCTACTTCTCTTGAAAATTTTAACATTCCAGCTTCTTTTTCCTCAATAACTCTTAGTTCGTCTGTAGATTTTTGAAGTTCCTCATTTGAAAGTTTTATAAAATTGTCTAAATTACTTAATTCAAATGCTTTTTGTTGAATATTTTCATCTAAAATATCTTTAAGTTGAGTTATTAAATTATCATTTAAATCTTTTGCTTGTGTAATTTTAGGGTGCTTATCAGTATAGATTAAAGATAAAGATTGAATATTACTTTCGTTTGCAGTCAAACTTGCTTTTATATTTGAAATTTCATCTCTTGATCTTAAATCTTTTATCGCAAGTAGAGCATCTATATCTCCATCTGCTACTTTAATTGATAGCAAGTCATTCTGTTGCTCTTGATAATTTTTTTTTGCTTCTAAAATTCTTTCTGAGATTGATTGTATTTCTTTAATCTTAAGTTCTTTTACGTTTCCTGTATCAACTAAATTTTGCTCTTTTTTATAACTAGAGAGTTTTTTTTGCGCTATGTCCATTTGCGCTACTAGTTCTTTTAATCTCTCTGTGATTTTTTGATTTGCATAATTTGTGATTTTAATTTTGCTATCTATTTCATATCTTTGGTAAGATTCTATAATTGAAACTAAAGCTAATTGAGATATTTTTGGATTATTAGAAACAAAAGATAATTCTAAAACATCACTCCTTGGAATATTTTTAACATCAAAGTTATTTGTTAAAATTGATTTTAAAAAACCTTGATCCATATTTTTTGGTTTTGTAAATATTCTTTGAAAAAAATTTTGTTTTGTCTCTGAATACAGGCTTTTAAATTTCATTGAATTTTTTTTATCTTTTACAATATATTCTTGAACTTCATCACTTTTTAATATTGCCATTTGATTGTTTATTCTATTGCTTTGTGTTTCAACAGAATAGACTTCCTCTATATTGACTATTTTATTATCATCAGGTTCAATCACAATTGTTGCTTTACTTAGATATTTTTTTTGTTGATTTAAAGATATAATAAATATCAGAAGAGATAAAACTAGAGATAAAGTTATTAAATTTCTTAAGTTTTTTTTTGCTACTAGGAAAAAAAATCTAATATCCCCTACATCAAAGATATTCAATAAAGAGTTTAGTCTATCTATCATATTATTTTATTTGTTTATTTATTTTAAAAAAAATATCAATAAGTGTAAAAGTACTTAAAAAACCTTAGAAAATCTAGTAATTTAATATCTTTATTTATTTGAAGCTTTAAAAGTTTATTATAATAAATAATTAAATGATTTGTTTTAAAAAAAATTTAAATTTAATTTTTGTTTTTTTATTTCTATTGAACAGTTGTGTCTCTCTTCCTGGTGTTAATAAAAATATCAGTAAAAAAAAACCAAGTAAAAAAGTAATTGAAAATGAATATTCAATTAATGATGTTGGTATAAATATAATCAAAATAAATTCCCTATCCGAAATGGATATTGATTATTACAATAAAAAAAAAGTTGAACAGATTGACTATAAAGTAAGTAAATTTAAAAACATTTATGAATATAAATATGAATATATTTTAGGACCCGCTGACTCAATTTCAATAAATTTAACTGACACAGATGATTTAGATAATACTTATTTAATTGATCAAGATGGGATGATTGATCTACCATTTATTGGAAAAGTAAAATTAGATGGATTAACTTTAAACGAGGCGCAAAATATATTGAGAGAGGTCATAAAAGATTTTTATAAAAATCCTGATTTGCAAATCAATATAGAAGAATTCAATAGTAGTAAAATTTACATTGTTGGCGCTGTTCGAAATCAGAAAACAATAAATTTAGATCAAAAACCTATCAAGCTTATTGAAGCTGCAATTGAGGCAAACTTTAATCCTAGTGCTGCTGACAAACTTTATGGAACGAAGGGATTTTTAAGAAGGGACAATGAAGTTTATAAAATAAACTTAACAAATGCATTTAGTGGTAAAGATGAAAAAGAAAATTTTTATTTAAAAAAAAATGATGTAATATTTATTGATAGAAATTCAGACGCTATACACGTATTTGGTGAAGTCACAAATCCAGGAGTTTACTTTCCAAATTTAGATTATTCATTAACAGAATTAATTTCAACTAGTGGTTTAAATCAATTAACTGCAAATGCAAAAAAAGTTTACGTTATACGAGAAAAATTTAACTCTTTCCTTGAGGTTGATGTATTTCAATTAGATATCAAAAATCCTATAAATTTAATTGCTGGCAGAAAATTCATGCTTCAAGCTAAAGATATTGTGTTTGTGCCGCCAACAGAAATAGTTAAATGGAATAGAACTATAAGTTTATTACTTCCACAAACAGACTTATTTAAATCTTATAATCCAATAATAAATAATGGTCTTCAAACTTATGAAGAACCGTAAGATTTTTTATTAATAACAAAAAACATAACAAATAAAACTTGTATTATTGGAATGTGTAATGAAAAGTCAAAGGATAATATTATAATTGAATAAAATAAAGTTATAATAATTGGTAAATTATAATTTTTTTTATTAATAAAAAATTTTATGAAACTCAAAAAAATGAAAGATATACCAAATAAACCAAATTCACCAAAAAATTCAAATAAATCTGAATGTGCATGATTGGCAAACTGGCTTGATAAACTTATAAATTTTAATTGGAATAAGTTTTCAAATGCTCCAGATCCGTATCCAAAAAAAATAAAATTTTTAAATTCTCTTAATCCAAATTTTATTATATCAAATCTAGATATAGTGCTTATTTCTTCGGAAATAACCGAAAATTCTTCTTTTAAAAAATAAAATCTATCAATGATTTCAAATGTTCCAAAATAAATTCCAACACAAATTAAATCAAAAAAAAATATAAATAATATTATAATTTTAAAAGATTGATTTTTTTTTTTTCGAAAAAAATAATTCATTCAAAAAATAAATTAAAATAGTTATTAACAATAAAAAATTTCCTATTCTTGAAAATGTTGTAATTATTCCAATTGTTATAAATATAATAAACAACCTAATATATATTTTTAAGAAAAATTGTTCCTTTTTTCCTTTTTTGTTAATTTCAAAAATCTTGAGCAATTCTAAACTTGATATCAAAGAAAATAATAAAAATACTGCTAATACAGTCCTATTAATAAAGAAACCTGATGATGCGTTCTTATAATATGAATTTTTAAAAATAAAAAAGTCAGGATTTCCGTTAAAGTAAAAAAGAACAGCAATAATTGAAGTAAAAAATCCAAAAATAGATAAAAAAAAATATAATCTATACTTGTGTTTTTCANTATAAAAAATCATTTTTAAAATAAATACTATTAGTAATAATGTAATAAAATTTAATATCTGGAAAACTGAATTTGATGGAGAAAAACTAATGCTTGAATAATTAGATATATTTAAATTTTTTAAAAGAATATATTTTTCAGGTGAGAAAAATTTTAAAAAATTTATTGGTAAAGGTAAAATTTGAAAAATTAAGTAACTTAAGAAAATTAAATAAAATAAAATTGATTTTTTGTTATTAATATAAAAGTTTTTTAAATGAAGATTGTAATTTTTGTCTTTTAAACAATATAAAAAAAATAAACTTATTAAAATAAAGTTTAATTGAATCAGTAAATTTGAATTTCCTCCATTAAAAATAATAAAAATAGATAAAATGGAAAAAAATAAATATTGATACTTTTTATTTTTTGATAATTGCATGGTTAGTTAGGAGATACATTGGTTTCAAAAACCTCCTCAAAATCCTCAGATGTCACAGCTTCTTCATTTTCGATTTTTGTTTTTATTGTTTCGGTAACCGTGTTGGTGCTTTCATTCTTTTCTAAAATTTCAACAGCTTTTTCAGGATTTTCTTGAACAATATCTACTATAACCTCAGTTATTTTTTTCTTGCTTTCTTCATTTTTATTTGCGCTATCAATTAGTTTGTTCGATAGAGTACCTTTGCTGTTTTCTACAATCTCTTTTACTTTATCTATATCTCCTTCGTCGCTTGCTTCCTCAACTGCATTCTCCATAATTTTGTTAATGCTTTCATCTACAACACTAGAGGTTACAGATAATATTTCAATTTTTTCTTCATAATTATCTTTCTTAGTTAGGTTTTCAACTACACTTAAAGAAAGTTTAGAATCTGTATCTTGTGATGCTTCATTTAAAGTTTCTAAAACTTTTGCTGCTGTATCATTATCAGCTTTAGTGACGATATCTGCTACAACATCTGTCAGATCATCTTCTGTAGATAGAGTTTGTCCTTCATTTAAATTTTCTTGTTGGTTTTTAGCTGCTTCAATGGCTTGTTCTATTACTTTTTCTTTAACTTCAGTATTTAGTGTTTCAATTTTAGATGGCTCCGTATCAACAATTGCTTTTAATACTTTTGCAGATAAATCCTGTTTGTCTTCAGTTGAGGTTTTACTTACCTCTTCAACAACTTTATTTGCAATTTCATCGCTTGCAACTGAAACTACTTTTGCAATTAACTCACTATCTTCTTTTGTACTTTTAGCAGATTGAACAGCTTTTTCTGTTAACTTATCAATATTCTCTTTATTATTTTCTGCTAACTCATTAATCTTACTTGCATCTTTTTCTGAAATTCCTGACATTACCTTTAGAGATAATGAGGTNTCTGTTTCNGTATTNTTAACTTCCTCAATNATTTTTGATGCAGTTGNAACATCTGTTTTAACNACNATATCNGCAACAACATCTGAAAGGTTTTCTTCNTCTAAAATTTGACCTTCTTCTTGNTTTTTNGCAGCTTCTAAAGTTTGTTTNATNATAGTTGTTTTTGTTTCTTCATTAATATTTTCNATTTTACTTGGNTCNGTATCTACAATNGCTTTTAAAACNTTNGCTGATAAAGTTTGTTTTTCATCNGTTGATGTTTTNCTAACCTCCTCTACTACNTTATTAACTAAATCATCATTTACAACNGCAACAACATTAGCAATTAATTGACTATCNTCTGATGTATTTTCAGCTTTTTGAACTGCNTCTGTAGTTANTTCATCCATTTGTTCTTTATTATTATCNGANAGTTCATTTAATTTTNCAGANTCTTTTTNTGAAATTCCAGAAATTACTTCTAATGATANATTNGTTTCNGTATCAATTTCATTTATTTCTTCAATCACTTTGCTAGCAGTATCAGTNTTAGTATTAACTATGATTTCAGAAACAATGTCTGTGAAGTTCTCTTCTTCTTGTATTCCTGTTCCTTCTTTTTGATTTTTNGCTGANTCAACAGTNTGTTTAATCATTACATCTTTTACTTCATCATTAATAATCTCCATTTTGTCAGGCTCTGTTTCGACTATTTTTTTGAGTACTTTTGCTGATAAAGTTTGTTTTTCTTCAATTGAAACTTTACTTACTTCTTCGATCATAACGTTTACCAAATCATTATTTACAACTGCAACAACGTTAGCAATTAATTCACTGTCTTCAGATGTATTTTCAGCTTTTTGAACCGCATCTATTGTTAGCTCATCCATTTGCTCTTTGTTATTATCAGAAAGTTCATTTAATTTTTCTGAGTCTTTTTCTGAAATTCCGGATATCACCTCTAATGATAAATTAGTTTCAGTATCAATCTCATTTATTTCCTCAATCATTTTTGCTGCGGTAGTTGTATCTGTTTTCACAATAATATCTGTTACCGCATCTGTAAGATCTTCCTCCTCAATTAGATTACCCTCTTGTTGATCTTTTGTTGCTTCAATTGCTTTTTCAATTAAGTCTTCTTTAATATCTTCGTTGATAATTTCAATTTTTTCAGGTTCTGTGTCTACAATTGCTTTTAGAACTTTAATTGATAATGATTGTTTTTCTTCAACAGCTGTTTTACTT
>NZOY01000109.1 GCA_002695445.1 Flavobacteriaceae bacterium | reverse complement strand
GGTGTCTTTGTTAATGATCTTAAAGAGGCAGAAGATTATTATTCCTCACTATTTGGTTTTGAACTTATTTCTAGAGAAAATGAAAAAATCAGCTACAAAAATGGGGATCAGCTTTTTTACATTATAAAAAGTAATAAAGAAAGTGGAGCGATTTTTGAATTTGAAGTTGATGATATTGAAAAAGTAAAATTATTATTACAAAAAGATGGATGTGAAATATTAAAATGGGATGGGAAAGGTGGAGATTGCTTTGTAAAAGATAAGTATGGAATGATTTTTAATCTTTGGGAAAAGAAAATTAAGTAAATAAAAAATTATTAGGGTTTTAAAACCAGCCATTAACTCTCACGTGGGTTTTCTTTTTTGTGCGACAATGGGTAGATTTAGGGAAAATGAGAGTAGAATTATATAAAGAGAAGTATTTTGATAATTGTATAGAGATTATTCACAGTAATATTCCAAAATATATTTTCCCTGATGAGCATTTAGATTATGAAAATTATTTACTAAGAAAAGACAAAGCATATTTTGTTTTATTCAATGATTTTAACCTTGTTGCATGTGGTGGCTATGGAGTAAACAGGGCGCAAACAAGAGCGTGTCTGTCTTGGGGTTTAGTTCATGGGTCACATCATAATCAAGGATACGGAAGTTATTTATTAGGTTATCGGTTAAATGAGATAAAAAATAAATATAATGACATTGAAATTCATTTAGACACAAGCCAACACACCTATAATTTCTTTGAAAAGTTTGGATTTAGCGTTAAACAAATATTAAAAAATGGATATGGAGAAGGACTTGATAGGTATGATATGGTTCTAATGAAATCTTTAAAGTTTTGATAACTATACATTTTTGAGACTTTTTATTTATGAAAAGATGGTTATACTTGGGTATGGGTAGATATTTATTACTAATATTATTTATTGAATTGATTTTGGGGCAAGATAGTACAAATATTAAATATCAACCTAAGCATACAGAATTAATTAATAGAAAGAACGAAATTAATTGGTTAAAAGAGTTAGGCTATGTTTCATTGATGGAAACTAGTTTTTTAGGATTTAGTTATTTATCAAAAGGTAATAGAGGTAAGTATATAGTCTCCGGTATTGATTTATTTTTTGGAATGGCAGGACTCTTTTCAAATCCAAAAAAAAGTCAAAAAAATTATCAATTTGGATATAATTTGATTTCAATCCTTTTCCTTGGTAAATCAATTTACAATATCAATAATTTTGGTATTAAAAATCATTCATCACAATTTCCAATTAATTTTTTATCATATAATATTTTAGTTTTTACAGGCTATTATTTAGATTTTTTGAATAATACTAAAACTGTTAAATAAACAGTACGTTTCTTTAAAATCAAGCCCCACATTTATGGGTTTTTTGTTTGTGGCTTGAGGATTGAGTCATGATATTAATTAAGTAATTTAGTTCTACAAATCTTTTAATTTTTTTTGTAAAGTTAATTGTGATATTTTACAATATTCTTATATTTTTTTTTACTTTAGCCTTTATACCTATAACTTTATTTTCAGAAATAGTTCCTGTTGGATCTGGAAGTTATACTACTAGTTTTCCTGGAGTAGATGAAGCTGGAAGAAATTCTTTTCCATCTGGAGAGCCTCAAGTTAGTGGACCTGCATTGAATAAAAAACCTCCAACCAATGATTGGTGGTCACAGGTAATAAAAAATAATCATGCAAATAATCTATTTAATTACCCGATGGCATTAAAAACAATAAATCAAGGTCTTGTAGTAAGTTATATTCCTTGGGGAGTTTATGATGATCAAGAACCAATTATTGTAGGAATTTCTGATTTAAACATAAGTCAAGCTAATGTTTATGATTTTTCTGATTGGACCGTGACCATTGAATGGGCGGATGGGAATAATTATTTTCATACAAAATCTGGTATTGGAATGCCATTTTTATATTTTGAAAAAGATTATGAATCTTTAGCTAAAGTAACAATTAATCTTGGCGCGGTAGAAGTTCAAGATGAAAAAATAATTGTTCAAGATGCAAGAAATGGAGCAGATTTCATCATTTACGCGCCTGCAGGTAGCCAGTGGAATCAGAGTGGGTCTGTCTTTACATCAAATTTAAATGGTAATAACTATTGGTCCATGGTGATGGTTCCGCAAGGAGAAGTGAACCTGACAGAAATTGCTGAGGAATATTCACAATACGCATATGTTTTTCCTCAAAATACTGAAGTGCAGTGGAGTTATGATGCAAATAATTCTGTTATTCAAACAGAATTTGAAATTGATGTTGATGTAAAAGAAGGTTTAAATAATCAAATTTTACAAGGTCTTTTACCACATCAGTGGAATAATCTATCTAACGATTCACCAACCCCTGATGGATACAGCTATGAATCAATTCGAGGAGAATTAAAAACTCTAAGTGGAAATTATTTTAAAACTGAAAATAAATTTAATGGAATATTACCTACATTACCTCCATTAAGTCATTATAGTGATGGATATAATCCTGGTGAGCTCCAGGATAAAATATCACAAATTCAAAATGATGAACTGCCTTTATGGACTGATTCATACAATGAGGGACAATTGATGAATCGGCTCATTCAAACAGCAAGGATAGCAGCTGAAATAGGAAATGAAGACGCAAAAAATACTATTCTTGGAACCATTCAAGAACGCTTGGAAAACTGGTTAACGGCAAATAGTAATGAAGTGGCTTTTTTATTTTATTACAATGATACTTGGTCGACTCTAATTGGTTATCCAGCCGGGCATGGACAGGATTACAATGTTAATGATCATCATTTTCATTGGGGATATTTCATTCACGCTGCTTCTTTTGTGGAACAATTTAATCCTGGATGGTCTGAGCAGTGGGGGGACATGGTTAATTATTTAATACGAGATGCTGCAGCTTACAACAGAGAAGATTCTCATTTCCCTTTTCTGAGAAGTTTTAGTCCTTTTGCTGGCCATTGCTGGGCAAATGGATTTGCAACATTTCCGCAAGGGAATGATCAAGAATCATCTTCAGAAAGTATGCAGTTCAATTCTTCACTTATCCATTGGGGCAGTGTAACAAATAATAATGAAATAAGAGATTTAGGTATTTATCTTTACACAACAGAACAAACCGCTATTGATGAGTATTGGTTTGATATGTACGAACGAAATTTTGCTGATGACCACCCATACAGTCATGTCTCGAGAGTGTGGGGTAATTCTTATGATAATGGTACATTCTGGACAAATGACATAGCAGCTTCTTATGGTATTGAAATGTATCCTATCCATGGTGGTTCCTTCTATTTAAGTCATAACTTAGATTATGTTAATATCCTATGGAGTGAAATAACTGATAATACCGGGATTTTAAATAATGAAGTAAATCCTAATCTTTGGCATGATGTATTTTGGAAATATCTTTCGTTCATTGATCCTGAAGCAGCAATAGAATTATATAATTCATTTCCAGAAAGGGATTTAAAGTTNGGAATATCAGATGCTCACACATATTATTGGATTCACAATATGAATNCAATGGGTAATCTAAGATCCGATCTTACATCAAATCATCCACTGGCACTAAGTTTTGAGAAAGATGGCCAACTTACCTATGNTGCCCATAATTATTCTGAAAATCCTATTAATGTTACTTTTTCTGATGGGTATCAACTTTATGTGGAACCTAGATCCATGAGTACAAATCGTGGCTCAAATATAACTGGAGTAATATCATCTGAATTTTATCAAGCATATGTCAATGGTAGTGTTAATCTGAATGTTGATTCTGAGATACAGAATATATCTAGAGTTGAATTTTTTAATGGTCCAGAGCTTTTAGGCGAGGATATCTCATACCCTTACAATTTTACTGCTAATAATCTAACTTTAGGCTTACATGATTTTTATGGTAAAGTTTATTCTGGCTCAGATTTTGGAATTACGAATGTTATAAACATTCAGGTGGGTGAACAACTTCCCTATGAAAATAATATGCCTAGTATCCCTGGAATCATTGAGTCAGGAAAATTTGATTATTATCAAGGTGGTATTGGACAAAATATATCCTATTTTGATAATACAGTATCCAATAATGGAACTTATAGAATGGATGAGTATGTTGATGTAGAATATAATGGAGAGTCTGAAGGTCCCACTCTGGGTTGGATTGAAAGTGGAGAATGGGTAGAGTACACCATAAGTGTAGAAGAACCTGGATATTACGATTTGAGTTACCGCTACGCCTCTGATATCACGAATGGNGGAGGACCCTTTTTTTTAGAGCTCAATGGAAATCAGATAAGTGATAATTTATATGTGGGCAATACAGGAGACTGGTATAATTGGTTAAGTGAATCAGTTTCAGATATTGAACTGAATGCTGGGGAGCATACTTTACGTCTAGTTTTTATTGATGGAGGATTTAATCTTGGGAGAATGACTTTTACTTTTAATCGAGAATTGGATTATGACCCACCTTATGCTGATGCTGGTGAAGATATAATAGTACTCAGCTCAGCGACTAGTGCAACTCTTGACGGCTCATTAAGCTATGATAATGATTCAGATGTTTTAAATTACTATTGGGAGCAAATCTATGGCCCAGTCAGTGTTTCATTTTCTAATGTAAATAATGTTCAGACTGAAATTTCAGATTTAATTCAAGGCGTATATAAGTTTAAACTAACTGTAGATGATGGAAATTATTCATCGATAGACTATATTTTAGTCTTTGTTTCTGAAACATCAGATTTTTCTCCAGTAGTCACTCTAAATACTTCATTATTAAACACCTCTTATTACTTTGGCAACCCTTTGGAGATCAATGCTTCTGCGAGCGATTTAGATGGATATATAGAAGTTGTAGAGTTTTATGGAGATGATGTCCTTTTAGGTACTGATTCTACTGAGCCGTACAGCTTTTTATGGGAAAATATATCTGTGGGATCTCATACTATTTACGTTAATGCGATAGACAATGACGGGTTGATTTCGACATCAAACTCTTATTCCTTTGAAGTCTTAGAAGCACCTCAGTGTACAGGTGGCCCAGATAATGGCCACTACACTTATCAATTTTCAGATGACCTTAACAATCCAACTCTAACATTTATCCCCAGTGCAAGCCATGTGGGGGACCCGATATGTATTTTATACTATAGCACATCTGGTACTCCACCAGGATATAATGTCACTCCTAATGTTCCATTTACTATAAATGCTGAGGAAGGAGAAGTCATTCACTTTTATTATACTTATTCCTATAATGGAATGGAGGAAAACACCTCTGCTGACCCTCATTCATATGAAATTGGTAGTTGCAATGAGAGCAACTTGAGCATTTCAGAAAATTTACTGCCATTAGCTTTTGCGCTTTATAATAATTATCCAAATCCATTCAATCCAATTACATCTTTTAGATACGATTTACCAGAAGATGGGTTAGTTAATATCACTGTTTATGATATGCTTGGCAATGTGGTAAACAATCTTGTTAATTCCAATCAATCATCTGGATATAAAACAGTTCAATGGAACGCTACAAACAACCAAGGTAAGCCTGTATCAGCAGGAATATATCTTTATAAAATAGAGGTAGCAGATTTTAGGCAGGCTAAAAAGATGGTATTACTAAAATAATTCTACCTCTTTCAAAACATTAAGTACCACGTTTGTGGGCTTTTTGTTTGTATGGACGTATGAGTTTTTAAGTAGTTGTGTAAATCTCTCATCCCCACAAAGTAGTCAAAAAAATGTTGGAGATTTTAATTTTCATTGTAGTATCAATTTTGAAAAAAAGTTGTTAAAAACAGTTTTGTAAAGGAACCCGTTTTGAAATGATTGCATATATAAAATTAACAGTAGTTAAGAAATGCAAACGATAAGAATAAACATTTGAGTAAGTGATTAATTTCAATCGATATTAAAATATGTCTAATCGCTATTTATGAGCGTTTTGATCATTTTATTAAGAAAAGGCTTAACAAAGGATAAGAATATAATGAAAAATTTATTAAAACTCATTTGCTTTATGAGCATATCGCTAGCATCAGTCACCCTTACGATAGAATCTTTGACTACCCAAAATGAATATTTTACATCTTACTCTGGTGAAGAATATTTATGGGGAACATTAGAGATCGGGATTACTACCGATGAAGACATTAGTGGTTTTAGCATGGGTATATCTCATTACAATGGTATGGGGGTAGGTCAGGGCTATGGCGGATTAGTTGAGGAATATGATTTTGAGATGAATAATATATTTGGATCATTGATAACTGGAGGACATAATATGTTTCCTCAAGACTATTACATTCCCGCGGGTACAACTGATGAAACACTGATGTATGTTCCTATTTTAATTTCTGAAACCAATGATGAAGAGTTTTGTATAATACCTGGAGGATTTTCTAATCTTGAGGGAGACTCATTAACGGTTATCCTAGATGAAAATTCTTGTATTTCAATTGATGAAATGTGTCTTGATGAAGATAATGATGGAGAATGTGACAATGCTTCAATTGAACCTGTTTCGGTTATCAATGATGGTTCACCAAGTATGACTGTACCAATGGGAAGCCAAATCACTCTTGATGGATCCACAAGTTATGACATAGATGGAACCATTCTTGATTATAGTTGGAGTCAATCCTCAGATGGAGATCAAGGTGTTTTCAGTTCAACCAATGATGCTATAGTTTCTTTTACGGTTCCAATTAATATGGATATTGGCTTGGTTGGATGCATCATATGGTTAACAGTTACAGACGATGCTGGGAATGAACATATGAGTGAACTAGTAATTACGGGCACGAATGACGCCCTTGATTTATCAGACGCTATTAATACTCCTAAGAAGTTTAAACTAAATCAAAACTATCCAAACCCATTTAATCCTGTTACTACATTACGATATGACTTATCAGAAGATGGATTAGTAAAAATTACTATTTATGATATTCTTGGTAATGTAGTAAACAATCTTGTTCGTGAAAACCAATCATCCGGATATAAATCAATTCAATGGAA
>NZOY01000108.1 GCA_002695445.1 Flavobacteriaceae bacterium | reverse complement strand
AAGAAATATTACCTTAAATGTACCAATTGTTTCCGCTGCTATGGATACAGTAACGGAGAGTAAAATGGCAATTGCTATGGCCCAGGAGGGTGGTATTGGTGTTCTCCATAAAAATATGACTATAGTTGAACAGGCTGATAAAGTGAGAACTGTAAAAAGAGCTGAGTCTGGAATGATTATCGATCCAGTTATTCTTAAGATCAATTCCTTGGTTAAGGATGCAAAGGAAAATATGGAGCAATATAAAATTGGTGGTATACCTATTGTTGATGATAACTCCAAATTACTAGGCATTGTAACTAATAGAGATTTGCGATTTGAGAAAAACGATTCAAGACCTATTTCTGAAATTATGACATCTAAAAATTTAATAACCGTCAAAGAAGACACCTCTTTAGAGGATGCTGAGGTTATTTTACAAAATCATAAAATAGAAAAATTACCAGTAGTTGATAATCAAAACCGATTAGTTGGACTTATAACCTTTCGTGATATTACAAAGCATCTTGCAAAACCTAATGCGAACAAAGATCAATATGGTAGGCTTCGTGTTGCAGCAGCTGTTGGAGTTACTTCAGATTTAGTTGAAAGGACTAAAGCATTAGTAAATTCAAATGTTGATGCGATNGTTATAGATACAGCACACGGTCATTCAAAAGGAGTAGCTANTGCACTAAAAAGTTTGAAAAATAATTTTCCTGATTTAGATGTGGTTGTTGGAAATATAGCTACTGCTGACGCTGCTAAATTCCTTGTAGACCTTGGAGCTGATGCAGTTAAAGTTGGAATAGGTCCTGGTTCAATNTGTACAACTAGGGTAATTGCAGGAGTTGGATATCCTCAATTATCGGCAATTATGGATGTACGTGAAGGTTTAAAAGATTANGATATACCCATTATTGCAGATGGNGGAATTAGGTATACTGGAGATATACCTAAAGCAATTGTAGCAGGAGCCGANTCAGTTATGTTAGGATCATTGTTNGCAGGTACACAAGAATCTCCTGGNGAAACTGTTATTTTTGAGGGTAGAAAATTCAAAACCTACNGAGGAATGGGATCTGTTGANGCAATGAAACAGGGGAGTAAAGATAGATACTTCCAGGATGTTGAAGAGGATTTTAAAAAATTAGTTCCAGAAGGAATTGTTGGTCGAGTACCGTATAAAGGTGAACTAAACGAGAGTGTTCATCAGTTTATTGGGGGTTTAAGAGCAGGAATGGGCTATTGCGGTACAAAGGACATNAAAACACTTCAAGAAAAAGGGAAATTCATTAAAATTACTGCCCAGGGAATTAAAGAAAGTCACCCACATAATATAAGCATAACTAAAGAGGCACCAAANTATAGCCCATAAGTCTTATCGAGCAACTATTTTGCGAGTAATAATTCTATTTTGAGATGTTTCTATCCTGACTATATACATATTTTGTTTGATTAAATCNACAGGAACCAAAACGTTGGATAGATTCTGAACATTAATATCTAAAATTATATTTCCTATAATGGAATAAATTTTTAAATTTCCATTAATATTAATTCCTTTCACAATGAGTGAATTATTTTTATAATATATGTTAAACACATTATCATAATTACTGGGAGGTTGAATTGGTCTATCTTGAATGTAAGAATATCCTGAAGACAGAGATACAAATGTAATAGAAAGTAAAAAACACAAAAATAATTTGTTGACTTTCATACCAGGTAAAAAACACTGCAATTTACAATATTTTTTAATATGTTAAAAAAGATATTAACATTATAAAATATTAAAAAACAATATATTATAATATTTATTAATATTTTTTATTTTAATTGTTAATAATGTAAAACAATATTTTATTAAAATATCGTTNAACAAAAAATGATAAAGTGATTTATTTTAACAAAACTATTGGATCAATTTTAGTAGTTATTTTAATTTTTATAACTAGCTGTGAGAGTATAGTTAATAATGGTCAAGACCGTTTAATAGCTAGAGCTGAAAACCATTACCTGTATCTTTCTGATATTAAAGACTCNTTAAAACTATTCAAATCTGTTGATGATAGTATATCTAAGGTAAGAGGTCTGATTAATAATTGGGCAAGAAAGAAGCTTATTTATGAAAAATCTTTGATTAATCTACCAGTTGATAAAATTTCTAAAATAAATTCAATGGTTGATGATTATAAATCGAGCTTATANAGAAATAACTACAGGGAATTTGTTTTAAAATCCTTAATGGATACGGTATTAAATAAAAAACTTATATCAGACTTTTATGAATCAAACAAAAATAACTTCAAGTTGCGGGAGCCATTGTTCAAGATTCGGTTCATTAGTTTTCCANTAGATAACGTTGTTAGGGATGAAATTATTACTCGATTTAGGAGATTTGAACCTAAGGACAAAATTTTTTTAGACTCGCTTACTTTCCAGTTCTCTAGTTATTTTTTGGCTGATTCCATATGGTTAAATAAGTATGCTACTTTGGAAAAAGTTTCTTTTTTAAATAATAATAATTCAATAAAATATTTAAAAAGAGAAAAGTATTATGAGGTTAAAGATAGTTTAGACTTATATTTGTTTGAGGTAATTGAAAAGCTTGAAAAAAATCAAGTTGCGCCCTTTGCTTATATTGAAAATACTATCAAAAATATTGTTTTCAATAAAAAGAAGATAAGGTTTTTAAAAGATTTTGATGATGATATTTTGAAAGATGCAATAAAAACTAAAAAATTTGAAACATATTAAATTAGTATTTATTTTATTTATTCTTGCTCATCAATTAGTAGCTCAAGGAAATAATCCAGTTAAATATAATCGAATCAAAGTTGACGGCATAGCATCAGTCGTTGGTGACTATGTTATTTTAGATTCTGATATTGATAAAGCTATTGTAGAGATGCAATCCCAAGGAATGTCGACTAAAAATATTAGTCGCTGTGAATTCCTAGGGAAACTAATGGAGGATAAATTATATGCACATCATGCGATTCAAGATAGTCTAGAGGTTAGAGATGAGGAAATCTATGATTACGTGGATCAAAGTATATCATATTTTACAGATCAGTTGGGTAGCATTGAAAAAGTTCTTGAATTTTATAAGAAATCAGATGAGCAGTCTTTTAGAGATGAACTGTATCAGATTAATAAAGTTCAAAAACTATCCTCAATGATGCAATCTAAAATTATAGAAGATATTGAGATTACTCCTGAAGAAGTCCGTTCTTTTTTTCAGTCGATCCCAAAAAAAGATTTACCAACATTTGGTACAGAGTTAGAGATTTCTCAGATTGTTTTAGAGCCTAAAATTTCTGAGGAAGAAAAAAAGAGAATAATCGACCAATTAAGATCATTCAAAGCTGATGTTGAGGAAAAAGGATTAAGTTTTGCATCTAAAGCAATCCTTTATTCTCAAGATCCTGGATCTAGATCTAGTGGTGGTAAGTATACTTTACATAGGAAAAAACCAAGAATGGTTAAAGAATTTAGAGATGTTGCTTTTAGTATGCAAGAGGGACAAATTTCGGAGCCGTTTAAAACAGATTTTGGTTGGCATATTATAATGGTAGATCGAATAAGAGGGCAAGAGATAGATGTAAGACACATTTTGTTAACTCCAAAAGTTTCTGATCAGCAACTTAATGATTCTAAAAATTTACTTGACACTATAAGAGTAAGGATTTTAGATAATGAAATTTCCTTTGCTGATGCAGCGCTTCAGTTTTCAAGTGAAAGTGAAACACGATTTAATGGAGGTGTTATTATTAATCCAGTGACAGGAGATAAAAGGTTTGAACTCACTAAGATGGACCCTGTTTTATATAACCAAATTAGAGATTTAAAAGATGATGAAATCTCTGTGCCTCTTTTAGATGAGGATAGGTCAGGTTTAAAGAAATACAAAATTTTAAAAGTAACTAATCGTTTTGAAGAACATTTGGCTGATTATTCCCAAGATTATGTAAAAATTAAAGAACTTGCACTCAAGGAGAAACAAATTAAAACTATTAAAAAATGGATGAGTGAAAAGATTATTATGACCTACATTAGTTTAAATAAAGATTTTAATGATTGTGAGTTCAGTTATAATTGGAGAAAAAAATGAATATGTTATTTATAGTATTTTAGTGGTACCCATAGCATTCCAAAACATTTTGCTCCATTTTTATCTAATTGCTTATGGTGAATTTTATGAGCTCTTCGTAAAGCTCTAGCGTATCGGTTGTTAGCATTTCTGAAGAGTTTAAATCTTTGATGTATAAAAATGTCGTGAACAAAAAAATAGGTTAGTCCATAAAAAAAAATTCCAATCCCAATTGGTAATCCTGGCCAAAAATTATACTCTCCCCACATTATAACGAAAATAAAGCTCACTAATGCGTAAAAAATAAAAAATAAGTCATTTCTTTCAAACCAAGACTTATGATTTTTTCTGTGATGATCTTTATGAAGCACCCAAAGAAAGCCATGCATTATGTACTTATGGGAAAACCACGCCATAAACTCCATGGTTACAAAACTTATTAATAATGCTAAAAACCATAATAAGCTATCCATCAGATGAGATTTAGGTGAAACCTTAAAAAAGATTGAGCTAGAACCCCCATTTTTTGGTAGTTTGGAACCCTTATGCGTGCTGATTGAATTTTTTTTGAGGGAGTGTTTTTTAATTTCAAAAGTAATTTATTGTAATATTGATAAGCAATATAAACTCCAAGCCTTGAGCTTTCAGGTAGTAAAAAAATTCCTTTAACTGCATTATCAAAATCTGTTTCAATTTCATTAATTATTTTGTCTTTTGTTTTTTCATCAAAAGAAGAAACATTTAAATTAGGAAAGTATGTACGTTCAAGGTTTTCGAAATCTGCATTTAAGTCTCTTAAAAAATTAACTTTCTGAAAAGCACTTCCCAAAGACATAGCATAAGGTTTTAATTTCTGGTATTTAGAAGTATCTCCATTAACAAAAACCTTCAGGCACATAAGCCCAACAACATCTGCTGACCCGTAAATATATTTTTGATATTCTCCTTTAGTTTTGTAATTATTCTTATTAAGATCCATTCTCATACTTTCAAGAAAAGCTTGAATCAGTTCTAAATCAATTTTTTTATCATTAACAGTAAATTGAAATGAATTTAAAATTGGATTTAAACTTATTTTATATTTGATTGCATGCATTAAATCTTCCTCAAATCTATTTAACAGCTTCTCCTTATTGAATTCATGAAAGGAGTCCACGATTTCATCTGCGAACCTTACAAAGCCATAGATATTGTATATATCTGTCCTAATTGAACTATTTAGCAATCTTGTGCCAAGTGAAAAAGAGGTGCTGTAACGATTTGTTACTAGTTTACTACATTCATAAGAAACGACATCATAAAGACTTTTCATTTAATCAATTACTTTTTAAAGTAAAACTAATAAAAAGTTCGATATCAATGAAAACTATGCTAAGATTGAAGCTTTTAACAGTTTTTCTTCAAATGCCTGCACAGATTTAAATAACATAATATTTTTTGATAAGTTAGTTGTATTAATATTAATCTGATGAGGACCAAGTATAGCTAGATTATTTGGTTTACCTTTTAATAACCTATCATTGAAATCTGCAAGGTAATTATCTATAATTTCTTTGTTTGGTTCTACTGTCAAATAAGTAACAAAACAAACCTCATTACTAAAACTCATCAATGTTTCAAGACTTTCCGTCTGTAAGGATTGTCCAAGGAATATTGTTTTAAAACCATTTTTAAGGATATAGAAATTTAAAAATAATATTCCTAAATCATGGATTTCATCTTCAGGTAAGAACAGAACAAATATTTTTTTATTTGATTGAGGGATGTAGTCTTTTTGCAAAAATTCGGTTTGAATATGAATTTTTTGTTTTATTAAATTTGTAATGAAATGCTCATGAGAAGGACTAATAGCATTTGTTTGCCATAAAATTCCTAATTCTTTCATCAATGGCATGAAAACATTAATAAAGACAAATTCAAAATCATTTTGAAGAAGGATTTCTTCAAAAGTGGTATCAAATAATATTGTATCAAAGTTAACCATTGAAAGTTTGAGTGCATTAATCGCAACTTGTTCAGAATTTGATTTTAAGGCAATTTCCCGAACCATAATTGGAATCTCTTCTTTATCTAAACTTGCAATTTTTGATATTTTGTAGCCATGATTATATAATAGGGTTATATTCAACAACTTTTGTAAACTTGAGAGGCTATATCTTCGGATGTTAGTGTCTGTCCTGAAGGGGCTTAATAGATTGTATCTTTTTTCCCAAATACGAATGGTGTGAGCTTTAATCCCAGAAATGTTTTCGAGGTCCTTAATTGAAAAGGTATTTTTAATCCTGTTCATATTGTTGAAGTAAAAACCAAAAAAGGTTAAACAAATTTATAAATATTTTATTTAAAAACAAAAATTGTGTTTAATCAGGATCGTGCGCACGAGAAGACTCGAACTTCCACGGGATTTTAATCCCACCAGGCCCTCAACCTGGCACGTCTACCAATTCCGTCACGTGCGCCTGAAGTGACCTGGCTGGGTCTCGAACCCAGGACCCTCTCCTTAAAAGGGAGATGCTCTACCAGCTGAGCTACCAGGTCATTAAAGTGACTTGGCTGGGTCTCGAACCCAGGACCCTCTCCTTAAAAGGGAGATGCTCTACCAACTGAGCTACCAAGTCTTTTGAGGCAGCAAATATAATATCAAAAATTTATATTTCCGTTTCAATTGTTATAAATTTACTTTGTATTAAACTACTATTTAAAATGGTTAAATCATTAATATTGGTGGGCTATATGGGTTGTGGGAAGTCTACACTTGGTTCACTTATTTCTGAAGTTAACTCATTGCCTTTTATTGACCTTGATAAATATATTGAGCTCAAGGAAAATACTTCCATAGTAAAAATGTTTGATGATAATGGAGAACTTTTTTTTCGTAAAAAAGAACGATTCTATTTAGAACAGATTTTTATGAAGCCACATCCTTTAATAATTTCTTTGGGAGGAGGAACCCCATGTTATTTTGATAATATAGATTTCTTGAATTTAAATGATCAAGTGTTAACTATTTTCCTTAAAACATCACCAAAAGAGTTAGCAAAAAGACTTTACAAAAAAAAAGATAATAGACCTATGATATCTCATCTCAAGTCTGAGCAGGAACTCCATGATTACATTGCGAAGCATCTTTATGAGCGATTACCTTATTATCTAAAAGCAAAAAAAACAATTATCACGGACAAGAAGACTGTAAAATCTTTAGTTGATGAAATTAATTTACTTTTAACTTAAGTAAACACCTTCTTCTTTTCCNAATTCTACTTTAATGTGTTCTTTTANAGATGTGGAAAGTGAAATACCTTTGAAATCTCCCTTAATTGGAAAATTCTTATGATTACGATTTACAAGAACAGCTGTTTGTATTTTTTTTAGCTTAATGGAGAGGAAATTTTTAACAGCATAAATTAATGTACTTCCTGTATTCAAAACATCGTCCACCACTACCACAGATTTATCTTCACAAAAGGATAGGGCTTTTGACATTAATATTTTNTCTCTTGGATTTTTTTTATCGATATTTATTGANACCAAAACTACATTCAAATCAGCAATTTTTTTTAATTCTTTTTGAATTCGCTTTGCCAGTATCATTCCATTTTGAGTTATTCCAGCTAAAATTAAATCTTTTTCCTCAAAATTATTTTCATAAATCTGATATGCAATTCTTCTTATAGTTTTTTGGATATCNATTTGATTCATTATTTTGTTTTCTTTAGCTTCCATTTCAGANTTTTTCTTTATTCATTATTTATCAAATGATTACGTCATTCTGCTATTTCGTCTTCTTGATAGTTTTCAATTTCCCTCCTATCTTTTTTTGTNGGTCTACCTGAACCCTGATCTCTTTTTGGAGCTCTAGAAAGAGATTGGAAACGGGCATTTTCAAAAGCTTCTTTTGGAGTGATATCTTGTCGGTAAAGGTCTACTATTTTAGCACCTACTCGGCTTTTAGGAAAATCCAATACCTCAAAAACTCTATTTATTTGATTTTTTCTAACCATAACTTTGTCTCCTATAAAGATCTCTCTAGAAGGCTTAATAATTTGTTTATCTATTCTAACATGACCTTGTCTGCAAGCTTTGCTTGATTGACTTCTGGATTTGTAGTAGCGTAGATACCATAAGTATATATCTATTCTCATTATCTAAAACCTNANCNCNTGNNNCTACAAAAATAAAGGAAAATTGTATCTTTCAACCTATTTAAAATAAGATGTCAAATTTTTTATTCTTAAAACTATTTCTTTTTACAGTAATTTTAATAAGCTGTAATGATAACGATGGTCCCGAACCACCAAGGGATGTTCAGGTTCAGACTTTAGAGGATGATGAAGAACTTGTATCATTTCTCCAAACCCACTTTTATAATTACGATGACTTTACAAATTATCCTGATAATTATAATTTAGAAATCTTGTTAGATAGCATATACGGTGATAACAGCAATAAAATCCCTCTCATCGATCAAGTATCAATTAAACTTGTTGATACGGAGGATAGAAATCAAAATATAGTTCAACACAAACTATATTATTTAGAAGTAAAAAAAGGATTAGGTAAGAGTCCTTCTTCAGTTGACTCTACTTTTGTTTCCTACAAGGGATTTCTCCTTAATGGTGATGTTTTTGATGAAAGAGATTATCCAATTTGGTTTGATTTGGTTAATGTTGTTAGAGGTTTCAGGGAATCTTTACCCAATTTTAGTGAAGGAAATTTTAAAATTAATCAAAATGGTACTTATGAGTTTGACAATCACAGTAAGGGATTGATTTTTATGCCTTCTGCGTTGGGTTATTTTTCTTCTAATAACGTTAGTATTCCAGCTTATTCACCATTAATTTTTTCGGTAAATCTTCACTTAGTAAAACAGTCTGATCATGATGGAGACAGCGTTTTGTCAATTGATGAGGATATTAATGGTGATGGAAATCCACTAAACGATGATACTGATGGAGATGGCTTGCCAAATATGAATGATATTGATGATGACGGGGATGGAATAATTACTTTGAAAGAATTTGATAAGGATGGGGACGGCACTCCAGACGATACAAATAATGATAACACCCCTGATTACTTAGATGCAGAATTTTAATAATAATTTTATAAGAAAGTTCTATTAAAACGCTATTCTTTTCTTGCAATGACTTTCTTACACGCAGAGACTATTGCGTTATTATTAAGACCATACTTTTCCATTAGTGCTGCTGGAGTTCCAGACTCGCCAAAGGTATCTTGCGTTGCGATGTATTCTTGTGGTGTCGGATGAATTTTGGAGAGGGCACCTGCAATACTTTCACCAAGACCACCTAAATAATTATGTTCCTCTGCAGAAACAATAGCTCCAGTTTTCTGCACTGATTTTAAGATCAATTTACAATCTAAAGGTTTAATGGTGTGAATATTAATCACCTCAGCAAAAATATTTTCTGATTCTAAAACCTTTGCTGCCAAAAGGGATTCCCATACCAAATGACCTGTAGCTACAATCGTTACATCAGATCCTGGGTTAAGAAGGATACCTTTTCCAATTTCAAAACCTAATTCTTTTGTTGTAAAGTTTGCAACTTTGGGCCTCCCAAAACGAAGGTATACTGGGCCATTATAATCCGCAATTGCAATAGTTGCTGCCTTGGTCTGATTAAAATCACATGGATTTATGACTGTCATACCAGGCAACATTTTCATTAAACCTATATCTTCAAGAATTTGATGGGTAGCACCATCTTCTCCTAATGTTATTCCAGCATGTGATGCACATATTTTAACATTTTTACTTGAGTAAGCAATCGACTGTCTAATTTGATCGTAAACCCTTCCAGTTGAGAAATTTGCAAAAGTACCCGTGAATGGAATTTTACCCCCAATAGTAAGTCCAGCTGCAATACCCATCATATTTGCTTCAGCTATTCCTACTTGAATAAATCGATCTGGGTTTTCATCAATAAATTCTTGCATTTTAAGTGAACCAACAAGATCAGCACACAAGGCTATGACATTTGGGTTAGTTCTTCCTAACTCTGCCAGCCCAACTCCAAAACCAGAGCGAGTATCAATTGCACCTGTGTCAATGTATTCTCTCATAAATTAATTACATTCAAGTTAATAATCACCAATTGTTTCTGGATTTTGATTTAATGCCTTAGTCAGCAGTTCATCATTTGGAGCTTTTCCGTGCCAGGCGTGAGTATGCATCATGAAGTCAACACCATTTCCCATTTCAGTGTGCATAATAATTACTATTGGTTTTCCATTACCTGTTTTTTTCTTTGCTATTTTAAGAGTTTCAATTATTTTTTTTAAATTATTACCTTCCTTCAGTTCAATAACCTCCCAATTGAATGATTTGAATTTTAGTGAAATATCACCCATTGGCATTACATCATCAGTTTTTCCATCAATTTGTTTACCGTTTAAATCAATTGTGGCAATTAAATTATCTACTTTTTTTCCAGCAGCAAACATAATAGCTTCCCAATTTTGTCCTTCTTGTAATTCACCGTCTCCCATCAAAACAAAAACATTATTCTTTTCTTGATTTAATTTTTTTGAGATTGCTGCGCCAATCGCTACTGATAGGCCTTGCCCTAATGAACCAGAGGCAATTCTAATTCCAGGTAGACCTTCATGGGTAGTGGGGTGACCTTGAAGTCTTGAGTTAATTAATCTGAAGGAATTTAACTCTTTTATGGGGAAAAACCCTTTTCTCGCTAGAACACTGTATAAAACTGGAGAAATATGCCCGTTAGAGAGGAAAAAAAGATCTTCACCTTTTCCATTCATATCAAAATCTTTATTTAATTCCATAATTTCATTATAGAGTGCAACAAGGAATTCTGTGCATCCAAGTGACCCTCCTGGATGGCCTGAGTTTACTTTATGAACCATTCGTAAGATATCTCTTCTAACTTGGGTAACTAGGTCATTTAAACTTTTGTAATCTGGCATTTAGTATTTTTTCATGGCAAAAGTAAGATTTCAAAAATTAGTAGCAAAGAGCCTTTAATCATTTTGTTTAAAATAGTTAATTTTAATTGCTTTAATCAGAAATTTGGTTAAGAACAATGAGGACTGTGTTATATTTTATTGCTACTTGAAAAGATGAATTTTAATCTTATCCAGACTGATCCTTCAACTTCAGCCCGTGCTGGAAGTTTTATTACAGATCATGGTCCAATTGAAACCCCAATATTTATGCCGGTAGGCACGGTTGCTTCAGTCAAAGGCATTCATCAAAGAGAATTGAAAAAAGAAATTAAACCCGATATAATTTTAGGAAATACTTATCACCTGTATTTACGTCCTGGTACAAAAATAATAGAACAAGCAGGTGGATTACATCGTTTTATGAATTGGTCAGATCCTATCTTAACTGATTCAGGTGGATATCAAGTATATTCTCTTTCCGCTAATTGTAAAATCGCTGAAGATGGTGTAACCTTCAAATCACATATTGACGGATCTAAACATTTTTTTTCAGCTGAAAAAGTTATAGATATCCAGCGTAAAATTGGAGCTGACATCATTATGGCTTTTGATGAGTGCACTCCATATCCGTGTGATTATAATTTTGCTAAAGAATCGATGAATATCACTCATCGATGGCTTGATCGTTGTATTGATTATCACAACAAAGTTGAATTTAATTATGATTATCAGCAATTTCTTTTTCCTATAGTTCAAGGAAGTGTGTTTAAGGATTTAAGAAAATGTTCTGCAGATTATATTGCAAAAAAAGATGCGGTTGGTAATGCAATTGGAGGTTTATCGGTTGGAGAACCAGCTGAAAAAATGTACTCTATGACGGAATTAGTCTGTAAACAATTGCCCACTGATAAACCTAGATATTTAATGGGAGTAGGAACTCCAATAAATATATTGGAGAATATTTCATTGGGTGTGGATATGTTTGATTGTGTGATGCCAACAAGAAATGGAAGAAATGGTATGNTGTTTACNNCNNANGGTACAATTAATATTAAAAATAAAAAATGGGAAAATGATTTCTCACCTATTGACAATTGTAATTATTGCTTTGTTGATCAAGATTATACAAAAGCCTATCTTCGACACCTTTTTTCTGCCAATGAAATATTGGGAAAGCAGATAGCCTCCTTACATAATTTAAGTTTTTATCAATGGTTGGTTAAGGAAGCTAGAAAACATATATTAGAGGGCGACTTTAGAGCTTGGAAAAACAAAATGTGTCGTCAAATGGATAACCGTTTATAATATGAGAATCTTTGATCGTTATATTATTGTAAAGTATATTTCGACTTTTACAGTTATGTTAATGTTATTTATTCCTATCGGTATTATGATTGATATGGCTGAAAAAATAGACAAATTTAAAGAGAATGAGGTCCCTACAGGAGCAATTGTTGATTATTATTATGATTTTACATGGTATTTTGCAAACCTCTTATTTCCTGTTTTTTTATTTTTAGCNGTTATTTGGTTTACTTCAAAACTTGCCAATAATACTGAGGTAATTGCAATATTAAGTTCTGGGATTTCTTTCAGNAGGTATATCAGACCTTTTATGATTTCTGCTTCAATCATCAGTATTTTTGCTTTTTTCTCTGGGATGTTTATTGTTCCAAAGTCTAATCAAAGATTTAATGAATTTAGATATAAGTATATTGACAAAAAAAGTGAGCGTCAAACGAGAAATTTATACAAGCAAATCAATCCNTTTGAGTTTATTTATGTTAGCAGCTATGACCCTATTCGAAAAAGTGCAAATAACTTTACACTNGAGCATTTTGAAGAAAATATTTTAAAACATAAAATTAATTCAAATAGCATTCGATGGATTGAAAAAGATAGTATTTTTAGAATGTCNAANTATGTAGTAAGATTTATTAATGGTGATAATGAGATTATAAAGAAAAANAATAGAAAGGATACTATTTTTGATTTTCAAATTGATGATTTAGCACCCGTATCTTATAAAGCTGAAACACTTACTTTAATTCCACTCAATAGATTTATNNAAAAAGAGAAAGAAGGAGGTTCAGTCTTAATTAATAGTCATCTTTTNGTAAGACACAAACGTTGGAGCCTTCCACTATCATCATTTGTTTTGACATTGATTGCAGTTTCAGTTTCCTCATTTAAAAAAAGGGGAGGTATGGGAGTTAATCTTGCTTTTGGAATTACATTGGGGTTTACATTTATCTTTTTTGATAAAATTTTCTCTGTGTTGGTTAATAAATCTAACTTTTCTCCACTTCTAGGTGCATGGCTTCCAATTATTTTATTTGGAAGTTTAGCTTTTTTTATGTTAAAAAAAGCAAGCAGATAATAAATATCTAAATCAGTTGATATTTAACTCTTAAACTAATATTTATAAATTTGTGATAAATACTATAAATAATGATGGAGTATTTAGATTTTGAACTTCCAATAAAAGATCTTAATGATCAAATTGATAAATGTAAATCAATTGGAGATGAAAGCAGTGTAGATGTGACTGAAACATGTAANCTTTTAATGGAAAAGCTTGTTAAAACAAAAAAAGAAATATATAGTAATTTGACAGCTTGGCAAAGAGTTCAAATGTCTAGGCACCCCTCACGCCCTTATACCTTAGACTATATAAAAGCACTGTGTGGAGAAACTTTTCTTGANCTTCATNGTGACAGAAATTATTCAGATGATAAAGCNATGATTGGTGGACTTGGCAAAATTGATCATCAAACTTTCATGTTTATAGGTACTCAAAAGGGATTTAATACAAAAACTCGTCAATACAGAAATTTTGGTATGGCNAAACCTGAAGGATATCGGAAGGCATTGAGATTGATGAAAACAGCTGAAAAATTTGGAATTCCAATTATNTCATTTATNGATACTCCTGGAGCATACCCTGGTATCGAAGCTGAGGAGAGGGGACAAGGTCAGGCTATTGCAAATAATATCTTCCAAATGATGAATATAAAAACACCAATTATTGTAACTGTTATTGGAGAGGGTGCATCTGGAGGAGCACTAGGTATTGGGGTTGGAGACCTTGTTTATATGTTGGAAAATACATGGTATTCTGTAATCTCACCTGAATCTTGCTCCTCAATTTTATGGAGAAGCTGGGAATATAANGAGACTGCTGCAGATGCTTTGAAACTAACTGCATCTGATATGTTAGAATCTGGTCTCATTGATAAGATAATTGAAGAACCATTGGGAGGAGCACATTTTGACAGAAAATTAACATTTGATACTGTTAAAAAAGAATTGGTCAGTTCATTTAGGAAACTTTATAAACTTGATAGCGAAAAACTAATAAAACTNCGTAGGGAGAAATTTTCAAAAATGGGTATTTTCAATGGTTAGCTATTATTAGCTTTTTTACCTTATTAACAAGTTTANTTTTTTATTAACAATTCATTTGTTGACCCTTGTAAGATAAGTACAAAACAATTTACATTTAATTAACCCAGAAAGCTTTTACATTCGCAAAATGGAAAAAAGTAAATCACTAAAATCAAATCAGCTTAAAACTGGAACCGTCATNAACTTACAACAGGGAAAGTTGCCTCCACAAGCCCTTGATCTCGAGGAAGCTGTAATAGGCGCAATGTTAATNGATAAAAAAGGTGTGGATGAGGTAATNGACCTTTTGCAACCCGAGGCTTTCTATAAGCTANCTCATCAAAATATTTTTGAGTCAATCTTAAATCTNTTTCAGAATTCACAACCTATTGATTTACTTACGGTTTCCGCTGACCTTAGAAAAAAAGGAAAGTTGGAAAGTATAGGAGGTGATTATTATTTGGTCCAGTTAACACAGAAAGTAGCTTCCTCAGCACATATTGAATTTCATGCTCGAATNATTCTTCAGAAGTTTATTCAGCGAAGTCTCATCCGTATTTCAAATGAAATAATCGAATCTTCTTATAAAGAATCAACAGATGTTTTTGATTTGTTAGATGAGGCAGAGTCAAAGCTNTATGATGTAGCCCAAGGAAACATCAAAAAATCTTCTAATACTGCTCAGAACTTGGTTATGCTTGCGAAAAAAAAAATTGAGGAGATTGCAAATGAAGACGGTTTGAGTGGAATTTCTACTGGTTTTGAAAAACTTGACACNCTTACCTCTGGATGGCAACCTAGCGATTTAATNATTATTGCTGCTCGACCTGGTATGGGTAAAACCGCTTTAACACTTTCAATGGCAAGAAATATTGCCGTCATAGAAAAGGTTCCTGTTGCTTTCTTTTCTCTTGAGATGTCATCAATTCAGCTAATTACTAGATTGATTTCTGCTGAAACTGGACTGTCGTCTGAAAAATTAAGAACTGGAAAATTAGCAGATCATGAATGGAAACAATTAAATGTCAAGGTTGGTGATTTAGAGAAAGCTCCCATATATATTGACGATACCCCTGCCTTATCAATTTTTGATCTTAGAGCGAAAGCNAGGAGAATGGCTTCTCAATTTAAAATTAANTTAATTGTAGTGGATTATTTACAATTGATGACAGCAGGAAATACAAATAAATCTGGAAATCGTGAGCAAGAAATATCAACTATTTCGAGAAACCTAAAATCACTTGCTAAGGAATTAGATATTCCAGTTATTGCCCTTTCACAATTATCTCGAGCTGTTGAAACTAGGGGAGGATCAAAACGTCCGCAACTCTCAGATCTTCGAGAGTCTGGTGCTATTGAACAGGATGCAGATATTGTCTCCTTCATNTACCGCCCNGAGTACTATCAGATNGAGGANTGGGATGACGAGGAACACTCATCATCNATAGGTCAAGCTGAGTTAATTGTGGCCAAACATCGAAATGGAGGTCTAGATAATATTAGGATGAAATTTATTGGTCAATTGGGAAAATTTGAGGATTTACAATCTAACGAGTCTTCATATGAATACCAATCCAAGATGAATCAGGGCGAGAGCTCTAGAGTTGATTTATTGCCTAATCCAGATCAATCTTTTAATCTACCCTCTGAAGAGCAAGACGAGGATATTCCTTTTTAGAATTATTATTANATTTTGATTCCTATTTTATCAAGATGCGCTGATAATTGNGAAGCACTTTTAAANTGTACNACATTAATTCCNATTTCAGCTGCTGCCTTTACATTTCTTAGATTATCGTCAATGAAAAGAGTTTCTGAAGGATCCATATCGTATCTATCTAGTGCGAGTTTATAAATTTTGTGAAAAGGCTTTCTCGTTTTTTCTTTTCCAGATACAATAATTCCTTCAAAAAGATGTAAAAAATTAAAACGCTCTAATGCAACAGGGAAAGTTTCTGCACTCCAATTTGTCAATGCAATCACTTTATATTCTGGGTGTTTAATAAATTTTTTTAAAATCTCAACAGTTTCTTGTATCGCGTCACCAAGCATATCTTCCCACTGGCTATAGTATATTCTAATCCACTCTTCATATTCTGGAAACATTTTTACACGGTCTTCGGTTGCTTGTTGAAGGGAATAGCCGGCGTCTTGGTTTTCATTCCATTCATTTGTGCAGATTTCATCAAAAAACCATTTCATTTTTTTTGAATCTCCCTTAAAAACTTTAAAATAAACATAACCAGGATTCCAGTCTATTAAAACTCCTCCTAGATCGAAAATGATATTTTTAATTTTATTTTTTTGCAATTTAATTTTCTTTTTGCCCAGATAACATCAAATAACTTTTCAGGAATTGGTCAATCCCGCCATTCATAAAACCATCTACATCATTAGTTTCGGATTGGGTTCGTACATCTTTGATTAGTTTATATGGATGCATTACATAATTTCTTATTTGAGAACCCCATTCTATTTTCTTTTTGGATGCTTCAATCTCATCACGAGCCGACAGTCTTTTTTCAAGTTCGATCTCATAAAGCTGAGATTTTAAAAGTTGTAAGGCTTTGTTTTTATTTTCCAATTGAGACCGTGTCTCAGAATTTTCAATTATAATTCCAGTAGGGCTATGTCTTAATCGAACAGCGGTTTCTACTTTATTTACATTCTGCCCTCCCGCGCCACTGGCTCTCATTGTTTCCCAAGAAATTTCAGATGGATTAACAACGATTTCAATTGAATCATCAACCAATGGATATACATAAACAGAGGCAAAAGAGGTATGTCTTTTAGCATTGCTGTCAAAAGGAGATATTCTCACCAATCTATGAACTCCATTTTCACCTTTCAGCCATCCGAATCCAAACTCGCCATTAATCTCAAGTGTAACGGATTTAACTCCTGCAACATCTCCTACTTGATGGTGTAATTCTTTAACTGAGAACTTGTTTTTTTCAGCCCACATAATATACATTCGCATCAACATCTCAGCCCAGTCACAACTTTCAGTTCCTCCAGCTCCAGCAGTAATTTGAAGTACAGCACTGAGTGAATCTCCCTCATTAGAAAGCATATTACGGAATTCAATACTTTCTAAAAGATTAAAGACTTCTTCAAAGTTCCGATCTAACTCCTCTTCTGAAACTTCCCCCGCTTTTTGAAACTCGATTAGAACCTCTAAATCTTGCTGTTTGGAACTTAATGTTTCATAATCTTCGACCCATTTTTTTAGGTTCATGATTTTCTGCATCATCAACTCTGCTTTTTGAGAATTATCCCAGAAATTTGGCGCAAGAGTTTTTTCCTCTAGGTTGGAGATTTCAATTTTTTTGGCATCTATGTCAAAGATACCGTCTTAAGGCACCAAGGCGATCAATAAGTTCTTTTTCTTTTTCGGTATTTGCCATTTTTTCAAAAAATAAATAAATGAATGTTTATATGTTTAATTTAATTACTTGTAATTTATTGATAATATAGAACTATCTCAAATTTAATTCTTAACCTTAAGAAAAATACCTTTTTTTAAAAAACTTTTCAATCATTACGTTAGTTTTAATCATTAAATTAAATTCAAAAAAAATGTCATTAGAAAAATTTAAGCCTCCAATTGCCAATAAAATTCCATATGAGTTAGAAATTCATAATCATACCAGAGTTGATAACTATTATTGGTTGAATCAGCGAAATAATACTGAAGTGATTAAATATATTAAAGATGAAAATGATTATTATAAAAAAATGACAGCTCATACGATGCCATTACAATTGAAGTTGTATAACGAAATGAGAGGACGCATCAAAGAAGATGATAGTTCTGTCCCTTACTTTTTTAATGGATATTGGTATATTACTAGATTTGAGAAAAATAAAGACTACCCTATATATATTCGAAAAAAAGGAAATCTTAAAACCAAAGAAGAAATTCTTTTTGATTGCAATGTAATGGCTAAAGGACATGAGTATTTTGATTTAGTTAGCTTTTCTGTGAGCCCAGACAATACTAAGGTATCATTTGGTGTAGATACTCTTTCGAGACGACAATATACTATTCAAGTCAAAGACTTGATAACCAAAAAAATTTTAAAAACTAAGATTAAAAACACTACTGGGGGAAGTGTATGGGCTAACGATAATAAATCTCTTTTTTATAATATTAAAAACCCTATTACTCTTAGATCTGAGGCAGTATTAAAACACGATATCAGTTTTCCGAATAGGAGGGATAAAATAGTTTATGCTGAAAAAAACGAAGCTTTTTCGGTAAGTATTAACAAATCCAAATCACAGGAGTATCTTTTAATATCATCTTCAAGCACATTAACATCTGAGTTCCGATTTGTTAAATCTGACAACCCTAATGATGAATTTAGGATTTTCCAAAAAAGAATTAAGGGAATGGAATACAGCCTGGATCACTTTGAAGACTATTTTTACATTCATACCAATCATGAAGGAGCAAATAACTTTAAAATTATGAGAACTCCAGTTGATAAAACAACTATTGAATATTGGGAAGATCTTCTTTCACATAGGGAGGATACATTAATTGAGGATTTCGATTTATTTAAAAAATATTGGTTAGTAAACGAACGAGAAAAAGGTTTGTCTAGGCTAAGAGTTATTCATTGGGATGGAAGTTCAGATTACTACTTGCCAATGAACGATCAAACTTACACCATTTACATTAGTTATAATCCTGATTTTAATTCCAATACTTTTCGTTATGTTTACAATTCACTGACAACTCCTGCATCAGTAATTGAATTCAATACTGAGAATAAAAAAACCCATATACTCAAGTCTCAAAAAGTGTTGGGAGGAAAGTTTAATAAGAAAAATTATATATCCAAAAGGCTTTGGGCTGATGGAAGAGATGGGAAAAAGATTCCTATTTCACTTGTTTATCGCAAAGATACTAAGCCAAGTTCTAATACACCTGTTCTTCAATATGCCTATGGATCTTATGGTAGTACTATCGACCCCTCATTTTCTTCTTCGCGTTTGAGTCTTTTAGATCGAGGTTTTACTTTTGCTATTTGCCATGTTAGAGGGGGGGAATACCTTGGGCGCCAGTGGTATGAAGATGGTAAACTCTTAAATAAAAAAAATACCTTTTTTGATTTTGTTGATTGCTCAAAATATCTAATTCAAAAGCAATACACTTCTGCAGATCACCTTTATGCCTTCGGAGGATCTGCTGGTGGTTTGTTAATGGGTGCTGTAATTAATATGTCACCTCAATTATATAATGGAGTTATTGCTGCAGTTCCATTCGTTGATGTTGTAACCACAATGTTAGATGAGTCAATCCCATTGACAACCTCTGAATTTGATGAATGGGGAAACCCCAAAGACAAGAAATATTATGAATATATGCTTTCTTATTCCCCTTATGACCAAATCAAATCTATTGAATACCCAAACTTACTAGTTACATCTGGATTTCATGATTCTCAGGTTCAATATTTTGAGCCCACCAAATGGGTTGCAAAGTTGAGATCAATGAAAACAGATAATAATTTTCTTTTTTTAAATACCGACATGAAGGCTGGCCACAGCGGGTCATCGAGTCGGTTTGATGCATTGAAGGAATTAGCCAAAAAATTTGCATTTATAATTGATCTTGAGCAAAATAGCCTTTAAAAAAAAGTGTTATTTTTGCTATGAAAATGTTTAAGAATAAACTTAAATACCGAATCAAGGCTCATCCGAGTGTTTTATCTCTCATAGGAAATACCCCCCTAATAAAATTAAAAAAAATTGTTAAAGATTTTAACGGTAATTTTTTTACAAAACTAGAAGCTTTAAATCCAGGTCACTCTAATAAAGATAGAATAGCATTGAATATAATTTTGGAGGCTGAAAAAAATGGTATTCTTTCACCTGGTAGTACAATTATAGAAACTACATCTGGTAATACTGGTTTCAGCCTAGCAATGGTATCCATAATCAAAGGTTATAAATGTATTTTAGCTGTAAGTTCTAAATCTTCGAAAGATAAAATCGACATGCTTAGTGCAATGGGAGCTAAAGTTTATGTTTGCCCTGCAAATGTTCCAGCTGATGATCCAAGGTCATACTATCAGGTAGCTAAGAAGTTACATAGTGAAACTAGAAATTCTGTATACATAAATCAGTATTTTAACGATTTAAATATCCAGGCTCACTATGAGACTACAGGCCCCGAAATTTGGAAGCAAACAAATGGAAAGGTTACCCATTTAGTTGCTTGTTCTGGAACAGGAGGAACAATATCAGGATGTGCCAGGTATTTGAAAGAACAAAACCCAAGTATTAATGTAATTGGAGTTGATGCATATGGATCGGTTTTAAAAAAATATCATGAGACAGGAGAACTTGATACCAAAGAAATCTATCCTTATCGAATTGAGGGTTTAGGTAAGAATCTCATACCAACTGCAACTGACTTTGATTCTATTGATACATTTATTAAGGTAACTGATAAAGATAGTGCGCATACTGCAAGAGAGATTACTAAAAATGAAGGGCTATTTGTTGGTTATACTTCTGGTGCTGCCATGCAAGCAGTAAAACAACTAAATGAAAAAGGATATTTTAATAAAGAAAGCATTGTTGTAATCATTTTTCCTGATCATGGTTCTCGTTATATGAGTAAGATTTATGATGATAAATGGATGATTGAACAAGGTTTTTTTGACAAGAATAACAAGGAATTAAAAAACAGAGTAATATATATAAATTGAAAAAGATTTAATGATGAAGGATTTATTTGAAAAATTATATGCTAATAAAGGACCTCTTGGTAAATGGGCGGAACAAGCTGAGGGATATTATGTTTTTCCTAAGCTTGAGGGTCCAATAAGTAACAGAATGTTTTTTAAAGGTAAGGAGGTTATTACTTGGAGTGTAAACGATTACCTTGGATTGGCAAATCACCCTGAAGTTAGAAAAGTGGATGCAGAAGCTGCTCAAGAATTTGGATCAGCATATCCAATGGGTGCTAGAATGATGTCTGGCCACACTGATCTTCATGAATCTTTGGAAAGTAAGCTCTCAGAATTTGTAAATAAAGAATCTGCCTATTTACTCAATTTTGGCTATCAAGGTATTTTATCTACGAT
>NZOY01000107.1 GCA_002695445.1 Flavobacteriaceae bacterium | reverse complement strand
CAACTGCCACTCTGATTGACTTTTAACTTAGGCTAGAAAATTCACTTATAACATGGTCGTAAGTGAAATTAAATGGATTTCAAAAAAAAAAGTAATCCTTTTTTGTCTAATTCCCTTAAAAATTTATTTTTGCAAAAATTCTATAATCTATGTATTGGACATTAGAACTTGCATCTTACCTTAGTGACGCTCCTTGGCCTGCTACAAAAGACGAGTTGATAGATTTCTCCATCAGAACTGGTGCACCATTAGAAGTGGTTGAAAACCTTCAGTCAATGGAGGATGAAGATGATGTTTACGAATCAATAGAAGAGATTTGGCCAGATTTTCCAACTGAAGAAGACTATCTTTGGAATGAAGATGAATATTAATTTTTAAAATCTATAAATAAAATAACTTTAGAGGTTTTATTTATTTATTTTTATTCATATTTAAATTTATCTAATGGGCCTGTTAAATTCAATTTTAAAAATTTTCGTAGGGGATAAATCAAAAAAAGACCTTGCTGGAATATACCCTATTTTAGACGAAATCAATAAAAACTTTCATTCCTATCAAGAACTAAGCAATGATGAGCTGAGAAATAAAACCCATGGATTTAAAGATCAACTTAATAAAAACCTTGCAGAAATTGAAGATCAAATTAACGAGTTGAGGATAGAGATTAACCAAACAGATGAAATTGATCAAAAAGAAAGCTTATATGAGCAGGTAGATGAATTGATATTAAAAGTAAGAGAAATAACAGCTGAAACACTTGAAAAAATTTTACCAGAGGCATTTGCGGTAATTAAGGAGACTGCTCGAAGATTTGTTGAAAATAGATCAATTGAGGTTACAGCTAATGAATTTGACAGAATGCTTTCTTCAAACAAAACATATGTTAAACTTAATGGAAATAAAGCTTATTGGTCAAATTCTTGGGATGCAGCAGGAAAACCAATTGTGTGGGACATGATACATTATGATGTTCAACTTATTGGAGGGATAGTTTTACATCAAGGAAAAATTGCAGAGATGCAAACAGGAGAGGGAAAGACTTTAGTAGCTACATTACCTATTTATCTCAATGCTTTAACTGGTAGAGGAGTTCATCTTGTAACAGTTAATGATTATTTAGCTAAGCGAGACAGTGCTTGGATGGGGCCACTATTTGAGTTCCATGGACTAAGCATTGACTGTATTGATAAATACAAACCAAACAGTGAAGAAAGAAAAAATGCTTATCTAGCCGATATCACTTATGGAACAAACAATGAATTTGGTTTTGATTATTTAAGGGATAATATGGCACATACTCCAAATGATTTGGTCCAGCCCAAACATCACTTTGCTATTGTTGATGAGGTGGATTCGGTTCTCATCGATGATGCCCGTACACCATTAATTATTTCTGGACCAACACCTGAGGGTGACAGACATGAATTTGATCTTTTAAAACCAAAGGTCTCCTCTTTAGTAGCTAAACAGCGAGTGTATTTAACCTCNGTATTAGCTGAGGCAAAGAAAAAAATTAGCGATGGTAACACTAAAGAAGGAGGTCTTCTATTACTAAGGGTTTTCAGAGGATTACCNAAAAATAAAAGTTTAATTAAGTTNTTAAGTCTAGAGGGGGTCCGTCAACTACTCCAAAAGACTGAAAACTTCTACATGCAAGACAATAATAGAGAGATGCATAAAGTAGATTCCGAACTACTTTTCACAATTGATGAAAAAAATAACCAGATAGAATTAACTGATAAGGGTATTGAAACGCTTTCTTCTGATATTGAAGATAAAAACTTTTTTATTTTACCTGATATTGGAGGAGAGATTGCTAAAATTGAATCCAAAGAGCTTGATCCAAAAGAAGAAGCNGAGCTAAAAAATCAGTTATTCAAAGACTTTAGTGTCAAAGGGGAACGAATTCATGCTATGAATCAGTTACTTAAAGCTTTCACACTTTTTGAAAAAGATATTGAATATGTAGTTATGGAAAACAAGGTTATGATAGTTGATGAGCAAACAGGAAGGATTATGGATGGAAGAAGATATTCTGATGGNCTACACCANGCNATTGANGCNAAAGAAAATGTAAAAATCGAGGCAGCAACGCAAACATTTGCTACAATCACCTTGCAAAATTACTTTAGGATGTATGAAAAACTTTCAGGCATGACCGGTACCGCAATAACGGAAGCAGGAGAGTTTTGGGAAATTTATAAACTGGATGTTATCGAAATTCCAACTAATCGTCCAGTTGNGAGAAAGGATAGNGAAGATTTAATTTACAAAACTAAAAGAGAAAAATACAATGCTGTGATCGAAGAGGTGACTTCCCTCTCAAAATCTGGGAGACCAGTACTAATTGGTACTACNTCGGTAGAAATCTCAGAGCTATTGAGCAAAATGCTTCAAATTAATAAGGTCCATCATAATGTACTTAATGCTAAGTTACATAAGAAAGAAGCTGATATAGTTGCAGAAGCTGGATTGCCTGGAGTCGTAACTATTGCTACTAATATGGCTGGACGTGGAACGGATATCAAACTTTCCGATAAGGTAAAGGATGCTGGAGGATTAGCAATAATTGGAACTGAAAGGCACGACTCANGAAGGGTAGATAGGCAACTTAGAGGTAGATCTGGAAGGCAAGGAGATCCAGGAAGTTCCCAATTCTACGTGTCATTGGAAGATAATCTAATGCGACTATTTGGATCAGAACGAGTCGCAAAAGTTATGGATCGAATGGGGATCGAAGAAGGTGAGGTTATTCAGCATTCCATGATGACAAAATCAATCGAACGTGCACAGAAAAAGGTTGAAGAAAATAATTTTGGGATTCGCAAGAGATTACTAGAATATGACGATGTTATGAATGCCCAGCGCGAGGTTATCTATAAAAGGCGAAAACATGCCCTAAGTGGTTCAAGGCTTAAACTCGATATTGCCAATATCCTTTACGANACTTGTGAGGAGATCGTAATCACTAATAAANCATCCAGTGATTTCAAAAACTTTGAATTTGAAATTATTAATAATTTTTCNATAACNTCTCCAGTGGAAGCTGAAGAGTTTAAGGAAAATTCTGAAAATGATATTATTAATAAACTATTTGAGGTTCTCAATCAACAATACATTGAGAAAATTTCTGCAAATGCTTCAATAGCTTTTCCAGTCATTAAAAATGTTTATGAAAGACCAGGTAATACCTATGAAAGAATTGTGGTTCCCTTTACCGATGGAATAAAAACCTTAAATGTGATAACTGATCTAAAAAAAGCATATGAAAGTGAGGGGAAAAACCTTATTGAAGACTTTGAACGAAATATTACCTTAGCATTAATTGATGAGGCTTGGAAGACTCACCTTAGAAAGATGGATGAGCTAAAACAATCAGTTCAACTTGCTGTTCATGAACAAAAAGATCCATTATTAATTTACAAATTTGAAGCATTTGAGCTATTTAAATCCATGATTAATAATTTAAATAAAGAAGTTCTTTCCTTTCTGTTCAAAGGAGGATTACCTCAACAAAGCGAGTCTCAAATTCAAGAAGCAAAAAAATCTTCAAATACCAAAAGTTATAAAACATCAAAAGACGAGGTATATAATACTGACGAACTTGCCCAAAGAAATAGGGATATTGGAGCCTCAGCAAGCAGAAAAAATCCTACTATTGTTGAAACTATTGTCAGGGAGATGCCAAAAATTGGTAGAAATGAAAAAGTAGTTATCAAGAATATAAGTACTGGAGAAACCAGAACCGTGAAATTCAAACAGGCAGAACCACTTATCAAAAAAGGTGAGTGGGTATTAAGTAATTAAATTTATAAATTAGCCTAATTTTAAGCTTCTGCATGGAGATTTATGCAAATGTTTTGTTGTGGGTAATACCAATTTTCTTCGTTTTAATTGTTCTTGAAATCATCTATGGATACATTAAGAAAAATCAAACTCATACATTTATGGATACACTTTCAAGCCTTAGCTCTGGCATGACAAATATTCTAAAAGATGTTTTGGGTTTAGTAGTTATTGTAATTTCCTATCCATTTTTACTAGATAATCTATCGATTTATAGCATTGAAAACTCTTTAATTATATATATAATTGCATTTATTTGTATTGATTTTGCTGGTTATTGGTCACATCGTTTAAATCATAGAATAAATCTTTTCTGGAACCAACATATAATTCATCACAGCAGTGAGGAGTTCAATTTAGCGTGTGCTCTCAGACAAAGTTTTTCCGATCTTTTAGGGTATACTGCACTGTTTCTAATTCCTGCAGCGGTTATAGGTGTGCCTGAAGATGTAATTACTCTTTTGGCTCCATTACACCTTTTTGGACAGTTTTGGTACCACACCCAACATATTGGTAAATTGGGATTCCTAGAGTATTTTTTGGTAACCCCATCACAACATCGGGTTCATCACGCTATAAACCCAATCTATATCGACAAAAATCTAGCTCCAATATTTTGTATTTGGGATAGATTATTTGGAACGTTTCAAGAGGAACTAGATGAAGAACCGCCGGTTTATGGTGTCCTTAAACCAGTAAAAACATGGAACCCGTTACTTATTAATTTCCAACATCTCTGGGGATTAATTTTTGATGCCTGGCACACTAAATCATGGAGAGAAAAAATAACACTATGGTGGAGGCCAACTGGTTACCGACCAGATGATGTAAAAAAAAGATTTCCACAAAATAAAATTAACTCTGTAAATGAATTTGAAAAGTACAATCCAGAATCAGGAATAATAATGAAAGGGTGGGCAAGTTTTCAATGGCTTGGAACTACTCTTATGCTTTTAATATTTTTAGCAAACTACTCATATTTTGAAAATTTTCAAGCTTCAATTTTTGGAGGACTAATTTTGCTTAGTATTTTCGGTTATACTTCATTGATGGATAGGCAAACTTGGGCATATAAGTTTGAATTAGTTAGAAATACTTTAGGGTTATTATTCTTCATGATTCCCTCTCAAAATGAATTTTATATAAGTACAATGCCCTTGTTATTTTATTTTGGTATATCCTATTTTAGTCTAAGTATTTTAAGTTTATTTTTATTTAATAGGAGATTGAAAATTAAGCTAATTAATGAGAGCTAAAAAAAAAGTGCTCTTTCTAGGCCCCGCTTATCCCTATCGAGGAGGTATAGCTGATACCCAGAATTATTTAGCAAAAAACTTGGTTAAATTAGGGCACGAAGTTTTGGTCTTTACCTTTTACTATCAATATCCTAAAATACTTTTTCCAGGTAAAACACAATATAGTAAAGATCCAAAACCAATAGGAGTTAATATCAAAAGAAAAGTTCATAGTCTTAATCCAATTAATTGGATTAAGGTATCGAATGAAATCAATGATTATTCTCCAAACATTGTTTTTTTTCGTTACTGGACACCATTTATTGCTCCTTGTTGGAGCTACATAGCAAGAAAACTATCTCCAAGAATAAAAAAGGTAGCCTTTGTTGATAATTGGATCCCCCATGAAGTAAAACCCTGGGATAATATTATGAATCATCTGTTTTCAAAAAGAATTGATGCTTTTGTTACGCTTTCGAAAGCAGTTTCAGATGATATAATTAGAGATGTGCCAAATATCCCTGTTTGGTCAGGATTTCATCCAATTTCAGAGGACCTCCCGAAAATTATATCAAAAACAAAAGCAAGACAAAAATTGGGTTGGTCTGAAGATAAAAAAATTGTTTTATTTTTTGGTCTGATTAGAAAATACAAGGGTTTGGATTTATTGATTGAGGCTTTTTCAAAAGAACCATTAAAATCATCCAAAACCCTGCTTGCAATTGTCGGAGAGTCATACGAAAAAGAAGAAAAATATCTTAATCTAATTAAAAGACTAAAACTAGAGGATCGAGTCATACATCATTTTAATTATGTAGATACCGAGTTTACTAGGGATGTCATTTGTGCGGCTGATGTTGTTGCTCAGACCTACCGAAGTGCAACCCAGAGTGGTGTCACTCCGCTCGCGTATTTATACCAAACTCCCCTATTAGTTTCTAATCTTCCAGGATTGAAAGTACCCATTGAAAAAGATCATACAGGTATTGTCACAGAAAAATCCCCTGAAGAAATAGCCTTTAATCTAAGTAAAATTCTGAAAAGAAACAGTCTTGAATTTTATAAAAAAAAATTAGATAAAATCTCGAAAAATTATACTTGGCAATCTTTTTGTAAATCAATGATTATTTATGTAGAGGGCGTTAATCAAAGACAGCAAAATTAAATTTGTATTTTTAAAAAAAATAGTAATGAAATACATTTTAGTTCTGATTTCTTTTTTATTATATATATCATGCAATAAAAAAAATAAAAAAGAAACTTTGAGGCCTCCAAACGTTGTTATTGTCTTTACTGATGATCAGGGTTATCAGGATTTAAGCTGTTTCGGTTCTCCAAATATAATTACGCCCAATTTAGATCAAATGGCAAAAGAAGGAATTCGCCTGACAAGTTATTATTCGGTACAAGCTGTTTGTTCAGCATCTAGGGCAGGACTGTTAACAGGTTGCTATCCAAATAGGATTGGGATTTCTGGAGCTTTATCCCCAAGGTCAAATCACGGTATTAATTCAGGGGAAACTACCCTAGCTGAAATGCTTAAGGCAAATGGATACAACACAGGAATCTTTGGTAAATGGCATTTAGGACATCACAGGAAATTTTTACCCAACAATCATGGTTTNGATGAGTTTTTNGGTATCCCATACTCCAATGATATGTGGCCAGTAGATTATGATGGTAATCAAGTTCCCAAAANTCATAGACTAGCCAAAANATACCCTCAATTACCTTTTTTCAAAGATTTTGAGGTTATTAAAGAAATTCGAACGCTTGAAGACCAAGCGAAATTAACAACAGAAATAACCGAGGCNGCTGTAGATTTTATTGAAAGAAATAAAGAAAATCCTTTTTTTCTTTATGTTCCACATCCAATGCCACACACTCCTATTGCAGTTTCANACAAGTTTAAAGGAAAAAGTGAACAGGGATTATATGGAGACGTTATAATGGAAATTGATTGGTCTGTAGGACAAATACTAGGAAAACTAAAAGAGCACCAACTAGAAGAAAACACCTTATTCATTTTCACTAGTGATAATGGACCATGGTTAAGTTTTGGAAATCATGCAGGTAGTGCATTGCCTTTAAGAGAGGGAAAAGGTACTGCTTGGGAGGGTGGTCAAAGAGTGCCTACAGTAGTATATTATCCAAANAAAATANGTCCTGGAAGGGCTATTGATACTCCNATAATGGCTATTGATATTTTACCAACTATTGCTGAAATTACNAATAGCAAATTACCTNANAAGAAAATAGATGGTAAGAGTGTTTGGAATNTTTGGANGGGNGNGACAGANAAGAGTCCNCATNANGCCTANTNTTTNTATTACAAAAANAATGANATGCATGGNGTTCGTTACAANAACTGGAAACTTTATTTTCCNCATACTTATNGATCACTAAANGGNAGAATGGGGGGTATGGATGGTTACAANNTTGAATATGATTATNATAACAAGGTTGANAAAATTGAATTGTATNATTTGACNANNGATATNAGNGANACACTAGATGTGGCAGATCAACATCCAGANNTTGTTGAAAAAATAAAATCNCTTGCTNATANNATGAGAAAAGAACTCGGAGATAAANTNTATGGA
Organism: Flavobacteriaceae bacterium; assembly: GCA_002695445.1. Classification (GTDB taxonomy): domain Bacteria; phylum Bacteroidota; class Bacteroidia; order Flavobacteriales; family Flavobacteriaceae; genus UBA8316. The sequence continues at coordinate 4,292 of NZOY01000107.1, read as the reverse complement.
ATTGAAGGTTNAGNNAATAGANANNCNGGNAAANTAGATTAATTTTAAAAAATGAATCCATGTATATGCTTTTAGNNTTATTATTTCTNTATCAATGNAATNTAAGTNCNCCACNANCTGAANATAGAAAAAANCCAGTTTGGGANCCNATTNAAAATCACCAGNNAATGGNAANGGCNTATTTTGCNTCNGGATGTTTTTGGTGNGTAGAATANATNTATGAGAGTTTANCTGGNGTTNAAGAGGNTTNCTCNGGNTANGCAGGTGGAAAGACCAAAAACCCAAATTACTATCAGATTANNACAGGANNNACAGGTCACGCCGAGACTGTTGAAGTAATNTANNACTCTAATATNATTAGTTTTAAAACCCTACTNNANGTTTTTTTTGATTCCCATGATCCCACGCTCCTTAATCAACAAGGTCCTGATAGAGGAACACAATATCGTTCAGTTGCATTTTATCAAAACCAAGAGGAAAAAAAAATCATTGTCGATTATATAAATAAATTAACCGCAGAAAAGGCATTTGATAAAAAAATCGTCACAGAGGTAAAGCCTCTTGAAAAATTCTATTACGCTGAGGAGTACCATCAAGATTATGAGGTAAATAATCCTAATGACCCATATATTATGAATATATCCAAGCCTAGGTTTAAAAAGTTTAAAGCTAAGTCGTCTGATCTATTGAAAAAGGGATACTAAAATATTAATAGATTTTACTCGGTGTGATTTTTACCCAAACCAGGTAAAAAATATAACCTACTAATGCGCCAAAAATAATTCCAGAGATTACGTCTAATGGGTAATGCACCCCTAAATAAATTCTACTAAATGAAACCATACTGGCTAGACCAATTAGGAAAAATGGGCTTTTTTTAAAACGACTTTTTAAAATTAAGGAATAAAAAACTGCAAGAGCAAAAGAGTTAGATGCATGACCTGAGAAATATCCATATTTCCCCCCACAACCTTCTTTCACTAATCTAACTAGACCTTCCAAGGCGGGCTCATAGCAAGGTCGCAAACGTTGAAATCCTTCTTTAAATAGATTAGTTGTTTGATCTGTTATAAGCACCAATAGGGCAGTAAAAAAAAGTAAAATTAAAAATGATCTTAAATCTGTTTTTTTTAAAAAATAAGTAAGTAACAATATATATATACTAATATTTAAAGCCTTATTTGTAAGTAACATCCAAAAACTATCAAATAAGGGAGAACCTAAACCATTTAGCAATAAAAAAAATTCTTGATCTAGTGAGATTATATAATCCAATTTTATTCAAAATTTTGAATTTCCTGATCATAAAATAAAAGAGCCTCCTCCACAAGTCGTGCAGTTTGAGACTCTAACTCCAATTTATCCTCTTTTTCAAACTCTTCCATCCAATGAATCTCGTCATTAATTACATTTAGAAAGAATCTTGGGTATGAGGTGTGAATTATGAAAAGAGTATCTTTAAGCTCTGAACTATCTGCTATTAAAAACTTTGGTAAATCCATTTTTAAAGTGAGTTTTTAATTATTAATTTTCTAGTAAGATAATGAAATCTTGATATCAAAAGGATAGCTGAAACAGTTAGTCCGGTTAATAATCCAATCCATATGCCATTGATTTCCCAATCAGTATTTAGTGATAAGTGGTAGCCAGTTGGAAAACCAATTGCACCATATGCGACAAAGATTAAAAAAGCAGGAAGAATTACATCTTGCATCCCCCTAAGGGCAGCCAGAACAACTGCCTGAACTCCGTCAGCAATTTGAAAAAAAGCGGCAATCAAAATTAAATCAGCAGCCATTAAAATAACATCATGCACATCGGATGAAATTACTGGTCCAGAACTGTCAAAATATATCCAAGGAAGAAAATCATGAGCTGATACAAATAAGATACAGAAAAAAAAGTCCAATAAAAAAATAAGTAAAAAGGTAGAAATAGCAACTCTTCTCAAATTAAAAAAATCTCCTTTACCTTTTTCATTTCCGACTCTAATCATTGAGGTTACACCAACCCCTATCGCAACCATATATGTCATAGATGACAAATTAAAAGCAATTTGGTTGGCAGCTTGAGCATTTTTTCCAAGTAACCCTGACAACCAGATTGCAGAAGTGAAAAAAGTAACCTCAAAAAACATTTGCAGTGCAGAGGGGAATCCAAGGGAAATAATCTTTTTAAAAATTCCTCGATAAAGTCTAACTTGAAATAAGTTCCTATGATATATCTCAAAACGTTTATTTATTTTTACAACATAGGCTATTAACAAAAACATTATAATACGAGATATTAAGGTTCCAAGAGCTGCACCTTCAACACCCATTTTAGGAAATCCTAAGATTCCAAAAATTAAAAGGTAGTTCAAAATAATATTTATAAAATTACCAATTAATGTAGCATACATTGCCAAACGCGTTTGAAAAAGCCCCTCTGCAAATTGTCTAAATCCTTGAAACCCTACTAGGGGTGTCAAGGAAATTGCTACCCAGAAAAGATAAGGCCTTGCCATTTTAACTACCTCTGCTGGTTGCCCCATTTGATTTAAAATTGGCTGCGAAATTAAAACCAACCCAGATAATAAAATCCCAAATGAAATACAAAGTACCAAACCATGGATATAAATTTGTTGAACCTCGGTATGATTCTTTGCTCCGTAATACTGTGCTATTAATGGTGTAATTGCCGTCGAAAAACCAATACCAAGTGACATTGCAATAAAAACAAAACTGTTTCCCAAAGAAACTGCAGCTAATTCCGTTGGACCCAATTGACCTACCATAATATTATCAATCAACTGGACCAAAGTATGACCAAGCATTCCAATAACAACTGGATAGGCTAATTTCATATTATAGTAAAACTCTCTTGTATATATACTTAATTTCATATAGCTTTAAAGAAGTTATTATTAATAGCTTACTCTAATCCAATATAATCTGTCAAAAAAATTAATGCTGCCATAGTAGCAGATCCTATTTCAAGCTCTCTCTTATTTATTGTTTCAAAAGTATCTATTTCTGAATGATGATAAATAAAATAACGCTGTGAGTCTGTTTTTAAACCTGATAAGACAAGTGCATCATTATTTAGAAGTCTAAAATCAGTCCCAATATAGTCTCTTTTAAAAAGGTTAATATTGTAGGGCTGAAAATATGGTTTCCATTTTAAAATTCTTTCAAAGTAAGCCTCACCAGTATCAAAAACAAAGCCCTTTGGTGCAAAGGCGCCACTGTCGGACTCTAATGCAAGGATGTGCTTTTCTCTCTTTTTTGAAATAATCTCGGAATACGCTTTTGCTCCACTACCTCCGTTTTCTTCATTAACAAATAATACCAATCTGAGAGTATTTTTAGGTTTGTAGTTTGTAATTTTTAATAGTCGGAGAACCTCCATGCATTGGACGACTCCTGCACCATCATCATGAGCACCATCTCCTAAATCCCATGAATCTATATGTGCTCCAACTAAAATAATTTTTTCAGGGAAATCAGTTCCTTTAATCTGACCAATAACATTGTATGATTTCACATCAGGATAATTTTTACAATCCTGCCTTAAAAAAAAATTAAGGTTTGGATTTAATGAAATCATTGAGCTTAGAAGTTCAGCATCATTAGTACTTATGGCAGCAGCAGGTATCCGTTTACTGATAGGTAAAGATCCATAGCTCATTTCCCCAGTATGAGGATAATCATCCAAACGAAGATTCATTGATCTAACAATGACTGCAACTGCACCATATTTCGCTGCTTCAGCCGCTCCACTATAGCGCTGATCCAAGGCTCCCTCATAGGCTTTAAAAGTGTCAATAAAACCAGGTTCCATGGGTCGGTTAAAGAAAACAATTTTTCCATTAATATTTTTTCTTCCAATAGATTTTAATTCCTCAAAATTTTTGACCTCAACTACCTTGGCTTTAATCCCTCCTTTAGGTGTAGATATTGAGCCACCTAGGGAACATATATTTACATTGATTATATTTCCCGGACTAGATTCAATGTTGGCATACTCAAAAGAACCGCGAACCCATTTTGGTACCATAACTGGCTGTAACCAAACAGAATCTAGGCCAATATTTATCAATTCATTTCTTACCCAATCTATAGCCCTCTCAGTATTTAATGATCCTGATAAACGTCCTCCTATATTTTTACTTAAATGCTCTAACCACGAATAGCTCATCCCTTCGGTTAAAGATTTAATGTATAAATCACTAATTCTACTCTCAACTGAAGAAATATTTTGAGCAGTTATAAATTGAAAAAAAATAAGACTTAATAAAAATAGTCTTCTAT
>NZOY01000106.1 GCA_002695445.1 Flavobacteriaceae bacterium | reverse complement strand
GTTATTAAGTTGCAATAGTAAAGAAATAGAAACTTCAGAAGNAANTCAAATAANTGGACTTTCGCAGCGTTCAATAATTCATGATGGAATTCGAAGAACATNTATTTTATATGTTCCTGAATCNTACAGTNNGGGCANTCAATTACCCTTAATGTTGAATTTTCANGGATTTAGTGGAAGTGCTGAAGCACAAATGATNAGTGCCGACATGCGACCACTAGCTGAATCTGAAAACTTTATTCTGGTATATCCCCAAGGTGCNCNACTTAGNAGCGGATTCCCTCATTGGAACCCAGATCCNATTGGCGGAAATAATAAAAGCGATATAGATGATATAGGTTTTGTAGAGGTAATTATTGACTCCCTCGATGAAGAATTAAATATTGATCTTTCNAGGGTTTATGCAAGTGGTTATTCCAACGGAGGATATTTAATTTACGGTTTAGCGTGTAGGCTGAGTAATAAAATTGCTGCNGTTGGATCNGTNGCTGGAACAATGCTTAGCAGTACCCTNAANAATTGTGNAGCATCAGCTCCAATTGGAGTNATNAATATTCATGGAACAGCAGACTATGATGTNCCTTATAATGGAACTACTGGTTTNNAATCTGCANCTGANGTNGTTAATTTTTGGAGAGATTTAAATCAATCAGAAATCGAAGAANTAANTGAAAACAATGGTTTTAATCAATATGACTATAATGATTTAAATGGGGATACTTATGTGCGTCACTTTAAAATAATAAATGGTGGGCATACNTGGGATGATAATATTAGGTACGGAGGAAAAAGTTCAAGTCAAATCATTTGGGAGTTTGTATCTCTTTTTAATCTTTCAGGGATTATTAAATAACATATTCCCTGTCTTAACATTTCTCTTAAAATTTCTTATTTAGCTNTNGAAATAATTAAACTATTATAGAGTTTATCGTTTTCTANAATTTCATAAAACTCTCCAAGGTAATTCATCATTAAATTATATGACTTTTTGTATTCAAATTCAGACTCATAAGATTCAACTGTCTTTAATATCTTTTCTTTTAATTTCAAATAATGATTTCTTACTTTACTGTAAATACTCTTTTGCCTTTTAAATCCAATGTAGTTTCTCTCGTCAAATGAATACCCTAATCGGTTAGTTATACCAGCTCCGTACTTTGGATTTACCCATCCAGTCAAATCGAAGTCATAAGGGATTGGTATTATTTTTTTTTCATGGAAAAGTAATTTTCCATTATGTTGATGCGCGGAAGAAAAATCTGTATTTCCAATCAAGAAATTAAAAAAAGATAGGTTTACAGAAATGTAATCATCCATTGCGAGAGGACTAATTTTTCTTTCAACTATTTTACCATCAAATCTTTTGGCTACCTTATTATCATCCTCAATCAAAAAACCTGTTAAATCAAAATTTTTTTCATTTTTTGTTTTTTCATCGGTATAATCTACCTCAAGCCTTCTGGTTTTAAAATAATAAGGAGAAATNATTTCATAGATTTTATATGCTATAAACTCTTTTAATATGTTNTCGTTTTTATTTCGGTCATTTTTACAAGGTAAAACCAGTTTTAATGTTCTGTTATCATTAAATATNGTATTCGAGGCATCGCTTTTTTTTATTTTAATTTTNACTGGGGTAAAATAGCAGTGTTTTCTTCTAAAATTTCCTCTGGCCCTAAGGGAAACAAAAATTTCTTTATTTATATTTTTTTCAATTAAAAGAAGTTTGGTTCTAATAAAAGTAGAATCATTGGTGTTTTTATTTAAATTTTTGTTGGANTAGTTTATTTTTATTTTCAATGGTTTTTGATCCAAAAAAAGAGAATCAGATTCAGAAAATTTTTCCGCCCCAAAGGAAATTTTTAAAAAAAATAATAAGGCGCTAACATTTAATANAAGTTTAATTTTGAGAGCCATTAAAGTCTTTTTTCACCTTAGATAGATAATTCAAAGTATTATTATTTCTCTTCTCCAATTTATAAAATTTAGATACAAATTCTATCCTAATCACAGAATTATTTCAGAGAGGAAAAAGATTATAACCACTTGGTAAATCAGAATTAATTGGTTTATAAATTTATACCTCTTAATTTTTCTTTCTTAAAAATTGATTTATAATGCTAAAGGGTAATAAAATAATAAATGGTAGGTGGGAAAAACAAAAAACAAATAAAGTCTAGGCCTATTGATGACTTTTTTTTTGAATGCCAAAATGCAAATAATAAAAGGGGTAATTGATATGGAAGTCTTATTAGTGCTTCTTGCTTAGTTACAGATAATATCTTTTGTGGAATTTCGGAATTATATAAATAAATATTTGCTGGGAACACAGCAATCAAAAGAAAAATAATTCCCCAACATCCATAAAATCTTGTTTTCTTGAAAATCATCATCAATGCAAATAATATTTCAAGTAATCCAGATAAATAAACCATAAACTTNTGATAAGGAATATATGGGGGCATAATNGCTAAAAAATAATTTGGATTTGTAAAATGCTTGACCCCNACAAAAATGTATAAAAAGCTTAAAACCAATAGGCATGATACTTTTAAAGTATTTCTATAACTCATGACTATAAAGCTTAATGATTTATCTNTTGTCTAATTATGGAATTTTTTGAACTTAGACTAGCAAAGCATTTAGTATTATTTCACAATTCAGCACCCCAGATATAGGACAATTATTTTTTGCCTCCATAGACAGCTCTTTAAACTTTTCCTCTGATATACCAGGTACTTTTGCTTTTAAATTTAATTCAATTGAGAGAATTTTTCCATCTTCAAATACCAACGAGGCATCTGTATTCAATTTTTCAGGATTGAAATCAGATTCATTCAATACAAAGCTTAATTTCATATTAAAGCATCCTGCTAATGCTGCAGCTATAAGTTCCTCTGGATTAGTTCCAAGTTTACCGTTATCATTTTCAAACCTAGTCTTAAAACTGTAGGGCATACTATCAAAAGCTCCACTTTGAGCAGTTAAAATTCCATTACCATCAGCACCATTTCCATTCCAAATTGCATTTATTTTTCTTATCATAATTTTAAAAATACTAAATATTAGTTACCGTTTATTTTATNTAACAAAGAACTCGTAAAATACTATAGTTAAAAAGACTCCTTCAAAAAATGAAATCCATGCAAGTTGATATGAGTCAATATTAAAGTTCTCCATTATTTGCTTTACTATTTTCCTATGCCATTCAATCATTTATTTGATTTTATATGTTGTAATTTAGAAAAAAAGAATAAAAGTTGACTAGTTTATCGATCATTATAGTTAATTATAAATCCTGGTCAGTACTCGAAAAATGCCTTGAAAGTATTTTATCACAAGGTATAAATGATATAGAGGTTATTATAGTTGATAATAATTCAAATGATGGTTTAATAACAAAATTCAAAAAAAAATATATCAACTTTAAATGGATTAGCAATAAAATTAATGCAGGTTTTTCCAAGGCTTGTAATCAAGGGGCAGAAATAGCTAAAAATCAATACTATCTTTTTTTAAACCCAGATACAGAGCTTGAAAAAAACTCCTTAGTTAAAATGAAATCAATTATTGATAATTTTCCAAATTCAATACTTTCAATAAGTCAATTAGATTCAGCCGGTAATATTGGATTTCCTTATGGAAATTTCTTAAGTATTAGNACATTTAATGGAATAATAAGATTTTTAGATAGATTAATTAGTTTAGAAAACAGAAATATTAATAATGAAAAACCATTTATAAAACCAAATTGGGTTTCAGGTTCATTCNTATTAATTGATCGTGAAAACTTTAATAAATTAGGTGGTTGGGATGAAGATTATTGGATGTATTACGAAGACATGGATTTGTGTAAAAGAGCAAATANTATTGGAATAGATATAGTATTAATTAATTCTATATCATGCACTCATCATCATGGTAAATCTTCAAAAGTCAATTTAAAAACTAGGGTGAAAGCTAAAACTCATTCAATAAAATCTGGAGTTATATTTATTGAAAAACACTACAGGGGTGCCTATCAAAAAATACTTAAATTTCTATACCTGAGTTCAAGAATTATTGAGCTTTTAATTTTATCCCCATTTTCAAAAGTAAAAAGACTAATTTTTTTCAATCTAATTTTTAATTACAGATGAAAATAAAAAAGCTGATAATTNTCTTAATGACATTTCCTATTGTTGGTTTTAGTCAATTCTATAAAGAAAAAAAATCAGATATTATTGAAGATAATAGTCTCAAAAGATTTTCGGTAGGTGTAAAATTTGGTTTACCCTACATGGCTGTTCTAGGNGCTCAGTATACCCTTCCATTTTTTAACAATCATTTTGCACCATATTTTGACTATTCACAATATTCATATGAGAAAAATAACGAGGATGCACAATTTCGTTTTTCTGAATTTGGTATATCCTATTTTTTTAATCAAATAGGAAAGGGTCTTTATGCGGGACTTAGTTATTCCAACTTAAGTTATAATGTTAAATTTACGAATGTAATTTTAGAAAATGGGTCTAAAGGTTATGGAAGTGAGAAAATTGATATGAGAACGACTAATCTTAGGATTGGACTCAAAACAGGTGGTACATTTTATTTTAGAATTGAAATGGGTTATGGTTTAGGAGATATCCCAAAAAAATTAAGCTTTAAAGCCATTGACAATTTTGACCCAAAATATTCACAGATAGTAACTAAGGAAATCCCTAAAATTAGTGGTACTTCGGAGAGGGAGATGTTAATCGGTAATATTGGCGTTGGAATTTCTTTTTGAGCCTTTTTATTTTTGGTGTGAAGAAAGATATATAACATAGTATTCGTGAAAACATATACGATTTATTGGTGGGTTCCTCTTTTTATGGGGTGCCTAATTTATGTTTTATTCCGAACTGATGCTTTAATTTATAATAGATTACTAGGAAACATATTTACTCCATTAACATCTCCAGTTACATTTTTAGAGAAAGTTATTGTATTTTCTTTACCTGGTGGTCTTTGGGCTATGTCATATACCTTACTAATTTTCCATATCAGAAAAGACAAAACATTTTCAACTATAATATGGTCCTTTCTTATTCCTATCATAGGGATTGTCTCTGAAATTAGTCAATTCTATCTTCTAATTCCTGGGACATTTGACCTTATGGACTTAATTATGTACATTGTTTCTCCATTAATAATTATTAAACTAATCATATGAAAAACTTTTTATCTCTAATGTCGTTTCTGTTTTTTTTAATAATTGCATTTGGCAGTTTGGAAGAACTTGAAAGTTTAGATGATGGTCCTAAAATAACAGCTGATACTAAACCAAATCTAATAGTCTCAGCAAAAAAACTCTACAAAGATTATAATGCAAATGAAATTGCTGCTGATGAAAAATACAAAGGAAAAATAATTGAGGTAACTGGGGTAATTAGGGATATAGGAAATGATATAATGGATAATGCATATGTAACGCTGGTTGGGGACCAGTATTTTGGAGATATTCAATGTTATTTTAGTGAAAAATCAGTAGTTGCAAGCTTATCTAAGGGAAAAAGAATAACCATTATTGGAAATTGTTCTGGGTTAATGATGAATGTTCATATTAATAACTGTATTGTAAAGTAATAATTTAATCTGGTGAATTTATTTAGTTTTTGATTATTAAGATCATCAGCAATTGGCTATTTAATTTGAAATAACCCCTATATATCTTTTTATGCTAGCAGAAAAGGATTTTAATAATTGTATAATAAAATTCCATAGCCTCTAGGCTGAATATCATAATTATCATTATGCCAGGAAGGTATGGCTATTTGATTTTTGATTGTATTTCCTTTAAATTAAATGAAATAATCTTACTTATAAATATGGAGGTGCTTGAAAGTGAAGAATTAAAGATTATATATATTGACTCAAAAGTAATATAATTACAATAATCGCAATCACTACCAATCTAATTATCCATGCATAATTGCTTATTTTCTGTAAGACTTTTTTAGATTTTCCCATTCTTCTAAAATAGAAAAATATGGATAATGACTAAATGTAAAGGGTAGGGTTTTTCTTTAAATAAACTTTTATAGGTTTTGTTAATTTAGTAGAATGAAAAAGTTAAAAGGAAAAAACATTATGGTTACTGGAGCCAGCAGTGGAATTGGTTGGGCTACAGCAGAGGTTTTAAGTAAGGAAGGTGCTAACTTGATTTTATGTGGAAGAAGGGAAAGTCGTTTGAAAGAACTGCAGTCAAAACTGGATACCCCATCCTATATTTTGGTTTTTGATGTTGGGGATAAAAAAAGAGTTTTTGAAAAGATAAATTCACTACCGGAAAAATTTTCGTCAATTGATATTTTAATTAATAATGCTGGAAACGCCCACGGTCTTAACCCTGTTCATGAGGCTGATTTAAACGATTGGGATGCTATGATTGACAGTAATTTCAAAGGATTAATCTATATAACAAAAGCTGTTTTGCCAACTATGGTTTCCAGGAAAAAAGGACACATCATAAATTTAGGCTCAATAGCAGGGAAAGAAGTTTACCCTAATGGAAGTGTTTACTGTAGCAGTAAATTTGCAGTAGATGCATTTACTGAAGGGCTGCGTTTAGATTTAAATCCTTTGGGAATTAAAGTAAGCGCAGTCCATCCCGGTATGGTAAATACTGAATTTTCAGAGATTCGATTTAAAGGAAACAAGCATAAAGCTTCCCAAGTTTATAAGGGACTGACTCCACTCTCCGCGAAAGATGTGGCAGATCTTATTGAATTTATAGTCCTGGCACCTGATCACGTCAATATTGCTGATGTACTTTTGCTGCCCAAGGCTCAAGCCAACGCATATGTAGCTAATAGAAAGTCCTNAACGAAATTGTAGTTTTACTTCGTTCCTCCTTTTTTTGATTTTGTTATATTAGCATTTATTAACNATAAATTATTTAAAANGAAAAAAAACATATTTTTAATACTATTAGTAGCTTGTTCCTTTTATTCATTTGCTCAAGAAATTACAGGAACAACTAGAACTTCTGATAAATACTCAGAGGCAATTCGAGAAATAAATAAGGGATATTTTGAGAATGATTTTTCAGCATTTAATAAATTCATTTCAGATGATGCAACTCTTTCAATTAATGGAGAAAATTTTAATAAAAGTCAAGTAAGAGAGGGCTTCTCAATGCATCACAAATTATATAATAATATTAATATGCCAATGAATTTTATTGAGACCACCTTTTACGATGAGAATAATAATAATCAAGTTTGGAGTCACTTGTGGGGTTGGTGGAAAGGAACATCTAAACGAACTGGAGAGACTGACACTCCAAATCCAGTAAATGTTTCGTTTAAATGGGTTGATGGAAAAATTGTAAGCGCCTCTTGGATATTTGACCCAACCAGGTTGAATAAAGAAATTGCTGCATCTCAAAAATAAATTTTTTAAAATCTTTTACAAAAAACCCTCCTCACAGGAGGGTTTTTTATATAATCACTATATCCTTCTTTTAACTCAAGTAATTATTATTATCCTTTATTATTTTGTTGTTATTTTTACATAAAATATTTAAAATTTAAAAATGAAAATGATGAAAGGAAAAGGACTAATTTTAGTTATTGTTTTATTGCAAAGCTGTGCTGTTATAAGACCAGGTCAAGTAGGTATTAAACAAAGGCTTGGAAAATTATCAGATAAAGTAGTTAAAGAAGGAACTGTTCTTTACAATCCAATTACAAGTAAAGTTGTAAAAGAATCCACACAAACTCAAAATATTAAACTTTTACTAAGCCTACCTAGCAAGGAAGGTTTAAGTGTTAACTCTGAAATTTCAATACTTTACAGACTTGAGGAAGATAAGGTAGCCTCTATTTTAGAAAATCTTGGTAAAAATTATGAATCCATCGTTACAAGTGTCTTTAGATCTGCAGCATCAGATGTTTGTGCTCAATTTTTTGCAAAAGATATGCATTC
>NZOY01000105.1 GCA_002695445.1 Flavobacteriaceae bacterium | reverse complement strand
GAAATTAGGACTTTAGCATTTGAGGAAACAAAATTACTAAATTTTTATAATGTTGCGGGCATCAGATTCAACAACATTGCAACCAATGATGCAATGGTTAAATCTAAGCTAAATGAAATGTCTGCACAAGGATGGGAATTAGTTTTTGTGGCTTCAGGTGTAGAAAGTGCAGATAAAGAAAGAGATGCAATTTTCATCACACGATATCATTTTAGAAAAGAGAAATAGTAAACCTATCAAATTTTAGCCTAGTTCATTATACTAAAATCAAGATTTTGTGAATGATAAAACACTAGGCTAACTTTTTTAAAAAGAAGCTTGGGCTTGTTCTGTCCATTATATCTTTGGATATTCATTTTTAGTGATTTCTGAAATAACTTCACCTGTGTGTTTAGTGCTAACAGGTTCAAATAAGAGAATCCAAGTCTCCTCGTCTGCACTTGGTCTGTGTTCAACGCCTTTAGGGACTAAAATCATTTCTCCTTGAAGAATCTCTTTGGTTTTATCACGAAATTCCATTTTTAACCTACCTTTTATAACGTAAAAAAGTTCGTCTTCTTGTTTGTGAGAGTGCCAAACAAAACTTCCTTTAACTTTAGCTATTATTACCTGCTGACCGTTAAGTTCAGCTATTGAGTGAGGGCTCCAATGAGAATTGAATTTTTTAAATTTTGAAAGAATATTTATTTTTTCCATTTTAATAAAGGATTTAGATTAACTTTTAAGTATTATTTTTTAAATCAAAATATCTAGAAATTGTTTTATATAATTAATATATGAGAAAATTTTATTAATTGAAAAATGACAATTAAAAGAAGAAAATTTTTAAAATCCTTATCACTAAGTACACTGTTCCCTTTGACAAATATTGAATCGTCATCATTTTCAAATCTTAAACCTACTAGGCTAAATGAGTTTTATAAAAATGCAATGATCATAGATGGATTAATAATTCCAAGGGGCTGGAATGAAGATTCGTTTAAAGCACTAGATAATTCAGGGTATACTGGTTTCAGTGCATCTTTACCTACAAAAAACTTTAAGATAGCAATGTCATCTCTAATCAAATGGAGAAAAAAAATAAAATCAAATTCCGACAAATTGATATTAGCTGAATCTTCAAAAGATTTTTACAGCGCCAAAAAAAAAGGCAAGACAGCAGTTCTTTTGGGTTTTCAAAATGCAACAATGATAGGGAATTCAATTGAAAGTATAGAGCGCCTATACGATGCTGGTACTAGATGGATCCAATTAACTTACAATCAAAGAAACTTGTTGGGTGACGGGTGTACAGAAAGAACTAACGCCGGATTATCTAATTTTGGAATAGAGGCTGTAAAAAAAATGAATAATATTGGCATAATGGTAGACGTATCGCATTGTGGAAGAAAAACTACAGATGATGCAATTAAATTCAGTGAAAAAGGAGTATCAATTAATCATTCAATGTGTGAAGCATTGCATAATAATCATCCACGTGCTAAAACAGACAAACAATTAAAATCTATGTCTGAAAAAGGCGGAGTGATTGGAATAATTTGTTTAGGTTATATGATAGGGCCTAAATTGGGGTTTGAAACAACTTTTCAAACATATTTAGACCACATAGAACATGCAGTTAATGTAGCAGGTATTGATCATGTGGGTGTTGCTGCAGACTTTTCAATACAGGGGATTAAAGCAAGCGGAGCAACTAAAGAGAATTGGTATTTACCTAGATTAAAAAATTTTAAACCTTCTTACAAAGTTCAATGGCCCCCTTGGATTCCAGAACTGGATGTTCCTAAACGATATTTAAACGTAGCTGCAGGATTAGAAAAAAGAGGGTACAAATTAAATGACATAGAAAAAATACTGGGATTGAACTGGTTAAGATACTTCAAGGAGGTTTTGTAGTCTTTTATACTGAAAGTAATAAATATAAGTTTACGACACCCGACTTTTAAAGTATTTGTCCTTTGATAATCTGAATTTTTATATAAATTGGAACTATAACTATAATTTGAATTCCAAAAAAACTTAAATTAGAAGTATATTTTTTAAATGAAAAATTTTTTAATTTCTTTTTTAATTTTTCCAATATTATTATCAGGACAAAATTTAAAGATTAATGATTACAAGATCACGATTCTATCAACTATGCTCTCAGATTTTTATATTGGTGAATGGGGCTTTTGTGCTCTAATTGAGTTAGATGGTAAAAAAATATTGTTTGACACTGGTTCGCGAGAAAATACCGTTTTAAATAACGCCAAGGAATTAAATATAGACTTAAATGGAATTGAAAATGTTTATTTAAGCCACAATCATAAAGATCACACAGGTGGTCTAATGAATCTAAAAAAAAACTTTCCAAACTCTTTTTCAGTAGCCCATGTTGGAGAAGGTATATTTTATTCTAGGCCATCCAATAAAGGAGAAAAAAACTACATTCTTTCTAACAAATTGAAAATCACAGATCTTGGTGTCAATTTCTTTACTCATAAAAATGCAAAACAGATTTTTCCNGGGGTTTGGACCACCGGTCAAGTACCTAGAANATACGATGAAAAAAACTGGAGNAGACTTGGTAAAATAGTTAANTCTTCAGGTGAAATNGANGAGGACACTATTCCTGANGATCAATCTCTTTTTTTTGACACANAAGATGGAATTGTGATGATAAGTGGTTGTGGACATGCAGGAATAGTAAATACAATTCAACATATAAAAAAAATTATTCCCAACAGACCTATCCATAAGGTTATAGGAGGGTTTCATTTACTCAAACTAAATGACAAAAAGTTAGAATGGACTGCAAAAAAAATGTTGGAATCTGGAGTAAAAGTTTTTGTAGGTGCACACTGTACCGGAATTAATTCAACCTATTCAATAAGGGAATATATGGGTTTAGACTCAAAAAGTGCGATAGTAGGATCAGTAGGAACNGTTATAAATAAAGAGGGTGTATTCCCAGGATATATGGAGTAGATTTTTGGTAATNACAAAATAATTAATGAAAGAAACTGCATATCCAACGAAACTNAAAAAGNCATTTTTNAGTCAGTTAGAATGTTTGAAATTGTCTNTCTAAATAATTAATTTAATGAAAAAAAAATATACAATAGAAGAAGTTATTTCAATATTTGAGAATAAGATATCAAAAAAGAAATATTTCGATTCAGTTCATAAAATTAAAATAATGACATCAATTGAAATGCTAAAAAAACTTAANTTAGAACTACAACACNNATAAAATGAAAGGANTTTGCTTATTTATATTGGTTATTCCGATTTTNTTATTTTCACAGGATATAGAAAAAAAAGAAAAAAAAATAGTACATGTTGTATTATTAAAATTTAAGGATAAGGTTGATATCGATTTGATAGAAAAAGAATCTTACAAATATCTGTCGTCTATAGAGTTCGTCAAGGAGTTTATATTCTCAAAAAACATATCTCCAGAGGGTAAAAGCAAAGGTTTTACTCACGCTTTTGTAATGAAGTTCAATTCAGAATTTGATAGAGATTCAATTTATTTACCACATCCAAAACATCTTGCCTTTGCTAAAAAATATTGGAAGGGTAATGTTGAGGATTTTGTTGTATACGACTACTTGGAATAAAATTATATTAAATTTGACACTTTTTATATAAGTTTCAATAATTTATTATACATATATTTGCGTTTAAATGCAAATTAGAATAACACTTAAAAATTCCGATAACCTAGGGGTTCTATCAAGCATACTATGTTTAATTCATTGTTTAATTACTCCTTTTATTTACATTTCCTTCGCAAGTTTATTTAGTCAAAATGAATTTTTATCCTTTTCATGGAAAGGTATTAATNTGATTTTTATTGTTGTTTCGCTCGTAGCTGTAAATAGGTCAACAAAAAAAACCACAAGTAAAATCATAAAACCGATTTTTTGGTTTTCTTGGTGTTNCCTNTTTTTTNTTCTTTTTAATGAAGAAGTAAAGTTTATAGAATTACCAGAAGCGTTATCTTATATTTCTGCTATAAATCTTGCAGGGATACACATTTACAATCTAAAATTTTGTGGATGCAAGGATGAAAATTGCTGCATTCAAGAAAAGAATTAGATTTTTTATATCAATTTTTGAATATTATTTTTAAAAAAATCAATGCTTTTTTTGGCGCTATCCATTGAATTTATTTTATAATTTCCNCCTTGCTCTAAATAGTAATATTCCAGTCCTGAAATATTAGGGTTTGGNAAAACTTTGGTATAGTCTATAGATCCGTAACCCAACTCAGTATAGTCTTTTGTAATTGGGTGCATATCTTTTATGTGCCAAAGNTTAAACCTACTTTGTGCCAAATTAATTAAATCTTTGGGGGTAATTTTATTTGCTCTCATAACCCAATAAAAGTCAACTTGCAATTTTACCCAATCTGGATTTGTTTCCTCAATAATCCATTCCAACCCCATTTTTCTATCGTAAAGATTAAAATCATAGCCAAAATTATGGTACGCAAATCCTAAACCAGATTCTGTTATTTTCTCCCCCATTTGGTTTAATTTTTTNATCAATAACTTNTATCCNTNATAACTATGGAATTTGTCGCTTAACATAGGATATACAATGTATTTGCTCCCAAGTGTTAAACATGCATTTATGCAATTGTCTAAATATGTAAATAATTCGTAATCTGATGANTCCATTAAACCGTTAATTCCATAATGCCCACTTGATGNTGTTAACTCCAAATCATTTAGAATTGATTTAAAATCACNAGGGGAAAAGCCATAGTATTTTTTTCTTTCTACNTCGTATCCATAAGATTCAAAATCTTGGTATCCCATCTTTTTGAGCTTTTTAATAGTATTTAGAGGATCTTTTTCCATAGCATCCCTAACTGAAAATAGCTGAAGTCCAATTTTGTAGTTATCAAAATTTGGTAAGGAGTTAGCTCTAGAAATAAAAGGGAGAGTTGAAATTAAACTTGCTTTTTTTATAAATGTTGATCTATTCATAACAAAAAAAAACTCCCCATTTCATTTTCATAAATACATNTTAAATCTTTCTAAACTTCAAAAACTTATTGGTAGTTTTACTCTTATATCACCCCATCCCATGTGAAGAAAAGCATTCGAACCCTTTCCTTTAATGGTAATTGAAAATGCCTCCAAGTTTTCATCTGAGAATTCAACCGGCACCTTTACCCTCAGCAAATCTTGGCTTGAGTCATATGCATACGTACCCCAGGTATTTACTTTCTTGTTAATGATTATCGTCCATGCAGTCTCATCAGGAATTGTATAAAGAGTATATCTTCCACTAGAAACTACTTTTGAATCGATTTTAACATCTTTAAAAAACGTTATCTCTGTACTTTCGTTNGCTCCTGTTCTCCATAATTTACCATTAGGGATTAAGGTTTTTAGGTTTCTACTTTTAAGTTGAGGTCGGCTATATAAGATACGAAGAACCTTGTCTTGAACCTGTGAACTAGCTGGGAAATTAACCATATCTAAAGGACTCTTGTCAAGACCTCTAAAGCTTTGTGCATTTACAAATAAACTAAAAGTAAAAAAACACAGAATAATGATTTTTTTCATTTTCTAAATAGAATTATTTACATATTAAATTATGAATAAAATTTGTTAGATGAAAGGAATTAATGTTTTCATATATTTATATAATTAACCATAAATTAAATTAAAATGAAAAAAATACTTACACTCGCCACTTTTTTATTCTCTTTGATATCAACAGCTCAATTTTTACAAAGCCGATTATTAAAAGTAGAACAAAAAAATATGGAAAAATTTATGTCTGCTGTAGCAAACAAAACAAAACTTTATAATAGTAAAGAAGGACAGCCCAGATACATCACATTCCAGATTCTTACTGGTCCTGAAGCTCAGAATTTTGTTAGAATGCAATATGCTCAAAAGGTTGAAGATTTTGACAAAATAGATAAAGTAGGTAATGCATACTGGCAAAAAACAACAGGTAGTTTGCATGAATCAGTTGGTAATAGAATGTGGTCTCGAAATGCAGATGCTAGTTACACTCCTGATGATATTTCCAGAGTTAATCATAGGAGAATATTATATTATAAAATTAAACCTGGGATGGGGAAAGATTTTTGGAGATATAGAACAAGACTTGTTATGGCCCTCAAAGCCGCAGAGTGGCCCCAGAGAGTATCAACTTTAAACTGTAGGTCTGGATGTGATGGNAANGTGGTTCAGGTTAGNTACCACCANAAAAATTTTGCAGGTGAAGTNTCTGANNATTCAAATTTTTCTAAAGTAGTNGAGAAATANAATGANATGTATGGTGAAGANTCCTANGANGANGACCAACTAAAATTACAGATGTCAGTCATTGAAANTAGCANACGGCANCACCAAAGATTACCTGAACTTAGTTCCCCANGNAATTAANAACACAATTNTGAGTTTAAAAAAACCCTTCAATTTGAAGGGTTTTTTTAATTCTTCTAATTAATTGTATTGNGCAACACCTTCAATTCTCATGTNTTTAAGGTCGATTACTTCTCCTCTATTTGTNAAATATTCGGTTAATTCTTTCACGTGTTTTTCTTGAAGATTTTTATGCATCATTAATAAATCGTCTGTTCCCTCTCCAGATAATCCAATCCAGTGAGTAGCATTATCTGGTCGCCCTACNTCAAAGGTGCCAAATGCTACCGTTCTATTTTTAAATTCAGAGTTTCCNAGTTTTTTTAAAATAGTTTTGTGAGCTTTTGCATAGCTGGTTGGATCTTTAACTTGAACAAAGTAAACTAAAAAGTTATCTTGTTTATCATTTCCTTGTTTCCAGTCTATAACTCGCCCGCTGTAACCTCTTGATTTTTTAATGTACTGCCTTACTTTTGTCCAGAAGGCATCCCTTTCAAATTTATTTACATCAGAATTGACTCTCCCTCTATTTCCAATTGGACCATAAAAAACAAATCGATGGGTATAATCTCCACTACCTTGCCTTAGTCTTTCTAAATTGAAGCCACTTCCTTCTTTAAACTTTGCATCTTTCATATAGTCATCTACAAGTTTTGCAACAGCAACTTCCTGGCCACGCTCAACTTGGATTTCAAAGGCTGAGAATGCATTTTGAGCAGAAATGCAAGCTGAAATTAAAAGTATAAATAAGTATAATAATTTTTTCATTTTTAAATTGATTTATAGTTAGTATATAAATTTACAAAAATCTACAAGATCAAATCACCTGTAACGATTCTATTCTAATGAATATTTTTCAATCCAAGATTTGTGATATTTTACAATTGTATCTTTTGGTATTCCGTGTCCAAAATCTTCGAGTTCAAGTGTTTTTAAATCCTCTAAATTGGTTCCAACGAGTTTTTTCCAAGGTAGATAAACATCTTCATAACCAAGAGTTGCGTCTAGTTTTCCTACAATATGAAAAATGGGTGTTTTCACTCTTCTTAAATAAAAATGTTCATCNATTTCTTTCTTAGCTCTTTGCATTCTTAATCCACCNACAACAATAAATGCAGACTTCACTCTGTTATCTATAGCTAATAAAATATTTGCATATCTAGAACCTAAACTGTATCCATAATAAGATAAATTCTTGAACTTAAAGTCTTTCCTAGTTTGNAAATAGTCCAATGATCTTTTATAGTCTTGCCCCCATTTTACAATCATTTCTTTATACTCTTCACTTTCATTTGGCAGCCAAGTATTTATTACTCTTTCCCTAGAGTAAGTATTNAAATATATCGGATGGAATATGGCATAACCCTCATCAATTAAATATTTAAATTGAGATAANATAGTTTCAGGCAGTTCATCCACGGTTTTATTNANAATTGCCCTAGCTGANGGTACAACTATAACGGGGCTATATCTGTCCTTATAACTATTNGAATAGATTATATATCCGAATAATTTTTCATTACTATCATAAGTAGTATCTAAATTAAAGGTTTCAAGAGTATATCCAGATTGAAAATCGTCAGCTATCTGTGTTGAAACGTTAAGTTTTGTTTTTTTGTAATCAAATTGTGATTTAAAAAGTTCAAAAACCTCCTCACTTACGTCNGGTTCACTTGTTATATCCCTGTAAAAGTCGGGAACAACCAAAGTTTTGTTTTGATCTTTTTGATCATTANTNAAATTTTTAACGAGTCTNATTCCATTACCTATNCTCCTGTCNAAAGGGGGCAAACTAGCATAGTTTTTAACATAATATGAAGGCTCTTGGTATGATCCCCCTAATATTGAATACTCGTCTTTTTTATCNCCAAATGGATTGTGTAACCATTCTTTTACATTTCCAGCAATATTGTTGACACCATTAGCATTACCNCTAGTATCNGTTACCTCACGCATTTGATTTGAGTTGAAATTACTATTATCAATCATCTTAGAATCGTANATTCCAGAAAAACCAGTACCTGAAGCNTAAAGCCATTGAAAAACGTTTGGGATATCTTGATTTCTGAATTTAGCATAAGCNTTNGCTTCAAACCAACTTACNCCAGTTACGGGGTGATTTTCAAGACCACTAGGGAACTTTCCATACGACCAATTAGCTGGACCTGGTTTTCCGTATTTACCAGTAAAAAACTTCATGCTTGACTTAAAATCATAGGATCTATTGTCAATCGTTATTGGGAAGTCCCAAAATTTTGGATTTGTGTATCCTCCACTATNTACAAATTCTTGATATTCTTTATTAGAGACTTCAAACTTTGATATAGTGAACGGATCAATTTTAATATTGTTAAATTGAACNCCTTGNAACCACATNCTATTNAAACTTTTACCGAGAAAGGCCTTATGATTTTGTGGTAATTTAAATTTTTTTAAAGGTAAATTATATTTGTGGTTGAAGGTTGCCTTTTCGATATAATTGACTCCATTATGTTCTAATTTTANTAAGTAAGAANCTCTAACNTTAGGTACNGCAAATGAGTCAATTGGAGTCATACCAACTTGTCTGAATAAAGAATCTCCTATTATTTTGATACTTACCCTTACACTATCTACATTGGTATTGAGCTTTACATATCTTCTNGATTTTTTGAAATAATTATTTATNATTTCATTGCTAGGATTAAGCTTATGAAGCCTCTCCGTTAAAACATAAACATCAAATATTTCGCCNNTATCATATAATTCAATAATTTTTGGAAGTTCATCATCAAGAAGCTTTTGAGTCGAATTTATTTTCCTGAAGAAAAAAAGAAATACAAAGATTAAAATTATTGTAAGTGATATGTTTAATGTCAATTTAACAAAGGATCTTTTCTTAGGGCCCTGACTAGATAACTTTTCCTTATTAGCTTTTATTAAAAAGGAAATTATGCCNNCTAAGAGAAAGACAAATAATATTATTAGTATTAAATTAAAATAAAAACTATCAATCTCAAATTTTCTAAATACCCAATCAATCCCTTGTANCAAAGTAAATCCAAGAGCAAGGAAACCTCCTATAAATTGCANATACTTATTGGAATTGTCGAACATCATTCAGTTGGTAGAAGACCTAACTGGGAAAGCAATGAATAATTATCAAAAAAGTCTTGTTCTTGAAGAATTTTTCCATCTTTCATCAANACAAGAGTAGTACCAATTAAGTCAATTTTTTTANCAGTTGGCGGAATNCCAAAAAAATCACCATCATGAGTTCCTTTAAAATTCCAATGTTTTACAATTTTATCTCCTTGTCCGAAAACATCNACAATATTAAATTCTGCATCGGAAAATCCAGTNAAATAATTATTGTAATAGGCTTTGAANGCATCAATCCCCTCTATGTCTCCGTCNGCAGTGATTGCNTTTATATTTTCATCAAAATAATCTAGATTAANAATTTCAATNTTTCTTCCATTTATTGCTTTGTCCCAAACCATTGAATACAATTCAAGATTGCTCTTAACTTTTGAGTTTGCATTGCTAAGATCGATGCATTCTTGGCTTTGTTTNGGTTCACAACTTAAAATTGTAANNCCTATTAAGGTAATTAATATTATATTTTTCATTTTATNGTTTATTATTTATAAAATACAAGGTATAAAAAAAAGACAAAATTTAAATTTAGGACCTTGGATAGGAATATTCAAAGCACTCTAAATCGAAATATGATATGGATGCGAGAAGATGATCGAAAATGTCGGACATTATTTGTTCATAGTTTTCCCACTTCTTATCTGAAGCAAAGGCATAAATTTCAATTGGAACTCCTTGAGCTGTAGGGGCTAGTTGTCTTACCATTAATGTTAAATCTTTATTTACTTCGGGATGACTATTGAGATAAGCTAGGGCATATCTTCTAAATAGACCTATATTAGTAATATTTCTACCATTTAAAAGTAAAGATTTGTTAACGTTTTTAGTTTTATTTTCTTTTTCTATTTCTTTTTTTCTGTCATTTATATAATTTGAAATTCTCTCAATATTTTTTAATTCAGAAAGTTTGTTATCTTCTAAAAACTTGATGCTTGAAACCTTAATTAAGATAGACCTTTTTATTCTCCTTCCCCCAGATTCGTTCATTCCTCTCCAATTGACAAATGAATCCGAAACTAATCTATACGTTGGTATAGTTGTAATTGTTTTGTCAAAATTCTGAACTTTTACAGTTGAAAGATTTATTTCAATTACATCACCGTCAGCATTG
>NZOY01000104.1 GCA_002695445.1 Flavobacteriaceae bacterium | reverse complement strand
AGCTCCTCATTAAGTAGTCTATTCAAAACAATATAACCTTCTTGGTTGAGATGAAGACCATCCTGAAGAAAATATTTTTTATTTATCTTTCCATTACTCATTAGTTCTTTATACAAGTCTACTTGATTCAAAAAAGAAATTTTTTCTGATTTTTCTCTCATCATACCATTAATTTTTTTTATAGTTTCTAAATCTTTTTCACGCTCAAAAGAAGGTTTAATCCCTATGTTTATTATTTTAGTTTCGGGGAACTTCTTGTTAATCTTTAAAATTAAAGCCATAATCATTTCAACAATTTGATTAGCACTATAATTCAAGCTTAAATCATTTCCCCCCAAATACATCACAATAGCTTTTGGGGATTGAAACTGAAATAAAGCGTCAAAATATTTATCTAATGATTCTATAAATGCTCCTCCAAATCCGAGGTTTAATACATTTTGTTTTGGAAAATTCTCATTTAAATTTTTCCAAAGTCTGATAGAGGAACTTCCATAGAAAACCAACATATTTGTCTTGTCTTTTTTTTGATCAATTTTCTTTTTAAGATCATTTATCTCATTATTAAAATTATTATCCTCTAACATCAAATCTTTAACCCAAATAGCATACTGATCATTTATCCTTTTTACAATTCTTGGAAAATACTTATCATTTTCATCCAAAATAGTGAAATCACTCATACGAAAAGGAGTCTTAATTTGACATTTGTATGTGGCTTCTGAAGCTAGCTTATCAAAGTTCGCCATTACCAATGGTACTATTAAAGGTTGAGGTATCATCCTACAGGCAAGCTTAAAAATACCATGACGAAATATTCCAGGGGATTTCTCTGTAGCATATGAGTAACCCTCTGGGCTAAATACTAATCCAGAGCCATTTTCTAAATTTTTACTGGCTTTATCATAAAACTGGTTATTGATAGTTCTAATTGATTCTTTTTTTAAATCCTTAGGTGTAAAGTCTTTAGCATAGACCCTAATAAATCCTAAACGGTCATAATATGCTTTATGATTTTTTTCTGAAGGCAAAGAATACCTTGCAACTCGATTTCCAGGTTTATTGTAATATTTATCTAGAATAAGACTGCTTACAAAATGACTGTCTAGAGTAATTTGAAACCCATCTGCTACAACATAGTCAGGATGATTATCTAAATGATTGTATATAAATATGCAATTGTTATGGTAGGGTAGATTTTCGGATCCGATAATTTGAAAATTTACTTTGGAAAAAGCTTCTTTGGTTAACTTTGCGCAAATTTTGCGGACATCCTCATTTTTTAAATCTTTTGGGGGAAATAATACCCGGTTGTATATTTTTTTTAGGGCATCAAGAAAAATTTTATCATTAGATTTCAAATCGTCAAATTTAAATTCAAAAATTTAAATTAATAATGCCTTTTAATAAATATTATTTAGATTATCATTGATCGAAGAAAAAAGTTAGATCAACAAAATTAAAGCCCTTTAATAATAAATTTTTAATTTTTTTATAGGATTTATAAAGAATAAAGTAAAATCCTTAAAATTAGAATTGAACTAGTTTATAACGAAAAATTAATAAATACATTGAGTATTGTCAGCCTCAATATAATAAGATTTATAGTTTGTTGCATTAGTATCCATACAGCCACAAAGATTTAGGATTTTAATATTTTTAAAATCAATAGGGTGACTCTCCGCCTGAAGTGCAATATAGCCTTTTGTCAAAATTTCTCCCTGCCTGGCAATCCAATAGTCCTTATTTTCTACTCCCCGCGATGACCAATCTTTATCTCCCAATCGGGGATTTGTAAATCCACCGCCGATTTTAGGATTTTTATATTTTAAAACAGTATCATTTTCAATTAGATGGAAAATTCTTTCGCCACCCAATACAACGATTTCACCCCTTACCCACTGATCACCATGGTATGTATCGGAAATTGAATTTATACAGTGTCGATAATTTTCCTTACCATTAATTTCAACGAAAGTCCCCGGGGTACATAAATTACCAGTAGTTCTATTTTCCTTTCCTAGGCCTCCCAAAAGTTGCATTTCAATAGAAACAGGAAAAAACTGACCAAAATCATTGCTCTGAGCAGATTGCGAATGTATCATAATCCCACTATTTCTTACATTCCAGTTCTCACCACCGCTAACTTGATCCCCAACAAATCGGTAATCAAATCTTAATTTGTAATGGGAAAATGTCTGATTGTAGTAAATATGTGCATAGGCATCATTAAAAGTGTTGTAATCATCATAGGAAATTCTAATCATGTTGTTTTCTACGCGAAAAGTATTTTTATAGTTGAAATTTAAATCTTGATTTGCAAACTTAATTTGCCAACCAGACAAATCTTTTCCGTTAAACAAAGATTGCCATTCTTCCAGATCGTGAGTTTGATTCTTGCACGATATCGTAAATGAAAGTAAAATCATTAATGATATTAATCTGATCATTATTCATATATTTTTGGTTCAGTATAAAATTCAATTATCTTTTTTTGTCAATATATCAATCGTAAAGCTTATAAATGTCATCTCTTCAAAAAAAAANNGAAATTTTTTAGGTATTAAAAAAATGAAATTGTAATTGTAAAATGAACCATTGTAAAAATTATTTAATATTAATTTTAGATTACGTTTCCACAGTGAAATTAATTATTTGTTTTTGTTAGACCCCGTTTCATTTGATTCGGGGTTTTTTGATTATTATTACAAACTGTTCATTTGATGATAAATGAAGTGGGATTCCCTTTTTAAGATCACTCCCTTTAAATTCTCCATTTAATTTTGCTTTATTTGATCGAATACTATAAGTCGCNGCTTCATCAATTATAAACCACTCCTGGAACTGATTTATTCTAGGATAGTCAACTGGTAAATTAAGTATATTCTGATGTCTTTTTTCATCAAATAATAGTTTNCCCTTCCATTCATCCNTGGATTTAATTACAAAATAGGTTTCATCTANATNNGATGTTGCTCCAATTCTAACTGTAGGTNACCAAGGCTCCAAATGAGCCCCCTGNGTTTTCCAAAGTCCATACATTAATGCTGTTCTAGCGAAATTACCATCACCATGCCAACCCTCTATTATTCCCGAATTATTTTGCATTTTAAAAAGTACCTGAATCTCAGAATCAATCCATTTTTTGAGAGAAGAATCTTGCCTTCGATTGTANAGATTAATNCCACTTTCAATTGCATCAGAGTAACCATCTTGACTCCCCAAAGGTCCGAGTCCTTTTTTAGGCTCCCATTCATAGTTTCGATAGTGNCTATTTAAGCTTTTAAAGGGTTTCAAAACTGCATTTAAGTATTCAACTTTTTCATCTACCATCCAAACTGTATAGAAAGCATTTAATGTATAACCCCATGTGTCAGCAATTCTATTATCTATGACCTGGTTAGATTTCAAATTAATCGAATTGTAAAAAAATCCATCAGAATTTCGACCAAAAACCAATATCCNATCCAATAATCTATAAAATGGTGGTTGGTACTCAAATTTTTTNTTGTGAGAGAGGAGGTGCAAGGTCATATAAAGTTCACTCAAACCGCCAATTATTTCACAACCGTGATCACGGAGTTTTAGGTATTCAACTTTGGAGAAATCANANTCNAGGAGATAATGATCTGCAATTTTAATTGCCCAGTCAAGATACTTTTGATTACCGGTCATCCAATAAACCCTTGAAAGAGTTTGCAACATTTCCCCATTAATTTCCTCAATATTNTTAGACTTTTTAAAATATTTTTCAAGAGAANCAAAATCATTTATGTGAGTATATAAATTCTCAACTATATCAATCATTCTGTCTTGCCANGGAGATGGCCCTATAAATTCATTCAAAGGCATTAGACCATCCTTAACGTATTCAGAGGCGCCNAAGATTATATTTCCCATATCTACCTTTTCATTCTTAAAGTCTTTTTTTGTAAAAGAATAAATATCTGGAAGGGATCCTACACGGGATGTTAATTTTATCTCACTGTTAAGCATATCNTNCAATATGCCCCGATATAGTTCTTTATCAAGAAGATAAGCAGTCAAAACCATAAAAGGGTAGTTATCAGCGGCTGAATTTGCAGGTTCCCAAAAATCAATTTTATTACTTAAGTTGGTTGGAATTAGTCCACTCTCTGGGTCTCTAAATTTTAACCATGCATTTGTAAAACTCAAAGACCTTTTAAAGCTTTCCTGAGCTAAATTTCCATTTATAACTGCTTTTTCCAATAAAGAATCGTCTATAAAATTGGNATTTTTACACCCTACAATAAGATATATTAAAATATGTATTAAATAGCTGTTTTTCAATATTTTGTGGTATTTAAAATAATCTATTACTTGATATATAATTTGGTAATTCTCCTATTGATTTAATAAGATGGTCAGGCCTTATGGAAGAGGANTTATATATAGAAGATCTNAATTTGCCAGTTTTAACCAAAAAAGAAGTATACCCCATATTTTTGGCCCCTTGGATGTCATTAATCAAATCATCACCGACCATAGCAATTTCATTTACTTTGCATTTAAAATTTTGGGTTGCTAATTCAAAAAAGGGTTTTTCAGGCTTACCAACAATAATGGCATTAGTTTGTGTAGAATATTCGAGTCCAGCTACAAAAGCTCCACTATCAATTATCAAACCTTTTTTGCTTTGGAAATAAGTCCCTTTATGAAGTGCAATTAGTTTTGCCCCATCTAAAATCAAATTCATCAGGTCATTCATCAACTTATAGTCCCAATTTGGGCCAATATCTCCAATAACGACTGCTTGAGGTTTAGAATTAGAGGTATCAAACTTTTGATAATCAATTTTTGCAATCTCTCTTAATACAAGTTTGCAAGATTTTAGACCTAATTTTTTTAAAAGTAAAGTCCCTGCGTAATTTGCGCTTATTAATTCATCTTCTTTTATAATTAAACCAATTCTATTAAGCTTTTCAACTAACATTTTTCTAGGTAACGTAGTATTATTAGTAATAAACTTGTAAGGAATTTTATTTTGTTTTAACCACTCAATTGCAATATCACCTCCAGGAATTATATGATTGTCCACAAAAAAGACACCATCTAGGTCAAATAAAAAAGCTTTGATCATATGTAAAACTATTAGATTTAATTAAAGTTAAAAATTAAATTTAGAGTTAGTAAAAATGCAATTTAGTTATAAACTAATAGTAATATCAAAAATTTGAATTTTAAGTAAAAATGAGCATTTTTTGCTGTTTTTTGCTGTTTTTTGCTGTTTTTTGACTGTTTTTTGACTGTTTTTTGACGTTTTTATTTTTTACTAATTTGAAGTTATATCCATTTTTAATCAAATTTCCTTAAATTAGTTTAGTAATATATGGGTAAGAAGATTATCAAATGTAGTCAATGTGAGGAAGAATTTGAAACTGGTTTCGAATACAGGATGCACTGGGAAACTCATCTAGATGATTACTTAAAGAAAGTCAAAAAGAAAAATCCCAATACCAGAAAGTAATTTAATTTTTTTTCTTTTATTAAAATCAGTCCCTCTATCAATAATATTAATTATACTGCCCTCCTAAAAATAATTAACCCCTTTTTTTTATGGTAAGTATTTATAATTGAATCTTAACAAATAATAGCCTTAATCACTAATTATTAAAGTTTCCTAAAAGGATGTATATAAGTAATGTCGTTACTAAAAGAAATGATGAAAAGACCTTAGTATGCTTCCAACCATTCATTTCAACAATTTGTAAATCTTTGATTTTGAATTTTCTTTCATTCGGAAAATAGTAAGAAATAAAAATCATTACAGCCATATTTATAATAAATTCAATNCCCCAAANGTGAACAAAATGAAGGTTTACATTTAATATAAAGCTACAAACAATGTAAAATAGCAAACCAATAAAAAGAGCGGATTTTGCAGCAAGAGCAGAAATGCTAGGAATGAAAAACCCAGCTAAAATAATCGAAGCAATAGGNATGAAGAAAATCCCATTAAGTTGTTGAAGTAATTGGTAAAGCCCATCTGGAGCATTTCCAACCATAGGTGAAACACTAATAGCAAAAATAGCTAAAAAGGCAGATGTGATTTTACCAGTCNTTACNAAATTAGCATCATTAATTTTAGGATTAATATGTCTTTTAAAAATGTCTATACTAAATATGGTTGCGGCACTATTAAGAACACTATTAAAGGTACTCAAAACAGCTCCCATCACTANAGCAGCAAAAACNCCAATGAAGCTTACAGGNAGTACTTTTTTTATCAATTCAGGGTAGATCATGTCTTGATTATCGTAGAAAAAATCCCCATAATAATAAAATCCAATTACTCCAGGTAATATTATTATTAAAGGAACTAATAATTTTAGAAATCCCGTAAAAAGTAATCCTTTTTGAGCTTCCTTCAGGTTTTTTGCCCCTAAAGCTCTTTGAACTATCATTTGATTCATACACCAAAAATAAATTTGATTAATTATAAGTCCAGTAAATAGAACTTCAAATGGCATTACAGAATCTTTGGCCCCAATAACATTAAATTTTTCTGGTGAGTTTTGGTAAACCTTAATTAAACCATCAATTACATTTCCATCTCCTATACTTGNAAGGGCCAAAAAAGGTATTGCTAAGCCACCTATCAAAAGACCATAACCATTTAGTGTGTCAGATACCGCAACTGCTTTTAAACCTCCAAANATTGCGTATAAGGAGCCTATCAGACCAATAGCACATATAGTGTAAATCATGGCCTGGGATTTTGATACCTGTAAAAGATTAGATATATTAAANATACTTTCCAAATTTATTGCTCCTGTATATAATACTATTGGTAGTAGAGTTACCACAAATGAAATCATTAGAAAAAAGGCAACTAGAGACCGAGTAAAACCATCAAAACGTGTCTCCAAAAATTGTGGTATAGTAGTTAATCCCATTTTGAGGTATTTNGGAACAAAATAAACTGCAGTAAGAATAAGTGCTAAAGCAGAGGTGACCTCCCATGCAATTATTATAAATCCATTTTTATAAGAAGAACCATTCATCCCAATCAAATGCTCTGTTGANATATTAGTTAGAAGCATTGAACCAGCAATTACAACACCTGTTAGACTTCTTCCTCCAAGAAAGTAACCTTCTTTTGATGTAAGTTTTTCCTTTTTTAGCTTATACCAGGAGTAACCTGCAACAAAAAGTGTGTAGGCAACGAATGTCAAAAATAATTGCATAAGGATATATTTTATAAGAATTTAAGATATACTTATAGGAATTTTTTCCTTCATGGATTTTTTAGCAGCCATAGCGATTGCTAAGGAGGCTAGACCATCCTCAGCACTTATACTTGGCGACTTTTTGTTTTGTAAAGTGTCAACAAAATCAATCAATTCGTTTCTGTAAGAATCAGAATATCGTTCAATAAAAAAATACTTTGCTCTTGCACTATGATGACCTAATTCATTTACTTTAAGTAGTCTATTCTCTAAAACATTTTGTGTAGCTACAATACCTTTTTCGCCAAAAACCTCAATCCTTTGATCATAGCCATATGAACAATATCGACTATTATCAATCTGGACCATACAACCTTTTTTAAAAATTAAGGTAATTACAGCAGTGTCAATGTCATCATATTTTTCCATGTCTAAATCTCCAAAGACTTTCCCATTTGCAGTGACTTGCACCACCTCATCATCCACTAAATACCTTGCCATATCAAAATCGTGAATTGACATATCAAAAAAAAGACCCCCCGAATTTTTGATAAAATCAATAGGTGGAGGGTGTGGGTCACGACTGGTTATCTTTACAATTCTTGGTACTCCTGCCTCTCCATTATTAATGGCTTTTTTTAGTTGAATTATATGAGGATCAAACCTACGATTGAAACCAAGCATAAAATGTATACCAGCAGTCTCAACAATTTCTGAGACGATTTTTACCTTCTCATAGTTTAAGTCTACAGGTTTTTCACAAAAAATGTGTTTCCCTGCTTCAGCTGCGATTACTATGTGATCATAATGGAAGGCGGTAGGTGAGGCAATGATTACAGCATCAATTTGAGCTTCTTGGATCATTTGCTTGTAATCATTATAGTATAACTCTACCCCATTATCTTTTAAAAATTCTTGATCCTTTGATTTAACTGGACATGCTGCAATTACTTTTGCATTTAGACAGTGATTTTGGACGTTTGAAAGGTGAACTTTTCCAATTCTACCTAAACCCACTATACCAAAATTTATCATTCCCTGAACTTTATTTAATTCTTAATCTATTAAAAAAATAATTTTTCAGGTAAGTATTTTGAAATTAATTTCTCATAGTAAGGTCGAAGAGCCNTAATATCTGGGGGGACTGGAGCTTTAGAATATAAATCGTATGGGTTAAATAACTTAACCCATTTAAAATTTTCTTTATCCTCATCATTCATTAAATGGTCATATGCACCCTCCCTGTGTTGAGCATAGAAGGAGTGATATCGAATCATATAAAGAGCAGGCTTTGGTAAATAATCCTTAAGTATTTGATATAAATATTCATCATGTCCCCAACTCATTTTAACATTTTGTAATCCACAGTTTTCAGAATAGATTCCATATTTAGTTTTGTACCTCTCATCACTGTAATCAGGATTTTCACTAAAAAAATCTGGATATACAATTTTACTTGAGAAGCTACAGCCTACCGGAAAAGTATCCCCAACCACAGCCCATTGAGGTTCTCCAAATAAACAAAGTACCTTTCCAAGATCGTGTAACAATCCAGTTAGTACAAACCAATCGGGATGACCATCTCTGCGAATAGCTTCAGACGTTTGCAACAAGTGTTGTAATTGATCAAGCTCAATATCAGGGTCACTGTCNTCTACAAGCGTATTAAGATAATCTAATGCATCCCAAATTGACATCTGTCTTTTATTAAATTTCAAAAACTCCTCCTCTTTTTGGGATACAAAATCGTAGGTTTGGTATTTATGATTAAGACGGTAAAATTCTCTAACCGTNGAATNCCTCTCAGAGTCTTCATAATTTCGAAATTCTGCTTTATTTTTCTTAGTCTCAGGATCAGGATACCTTCTGAGAAGGTCATCCTCCCAATGTTCAATATCAGATAGAGGATTTGGATTTTCCATATTTTTAAAATNTTCAAATAATATTTAAATTTAAAAATTTAATTAGAAAAAGTTTTTTTATGNTTTAAAAAATACATTAACACAAANATTTAATTAAATTTNTTGTATNTTTGTATATACAACTTATGTATATAGATTGATTTATGGTTAATGCTGTTATGCAGCAGAAAGCTCCCAAGTTAAATAACTTGGGAGCTTTTTTAGAAACCTTTTTGTCCCAACTATTAATTATTCCAAAAAAAAGTCCTTCAAGAAAGAAGGACTTTCCATTTTATAATTAATAAGATTAGAAAAATACCCTCCTTACAGCGTTAATGAGTTTATTACTTTCAACACCTTCAGAGGAAGCTCCATTTGGGGTAACAAGGTGTGTGAATCCATCTTTAGTTCTAATAATCTTTCCGTTATCTTGAATGTCTGTAGTCCCTATATTAGGGTTTTCCTGCAAAAGGCTTACTACTCCTCTAAGATCAAAAACCAATAATTCAACAAGGCATTCTTTTTTTTGTTTTTCAATGCAGAATTCAAAAAAAATTGTCTTACCATCATTTCCTTTGAAAATTTTAAACTCTCTACCCGATTTCGTTTTCAATACCTCAAAACTGTTCTGAACATTTAAAGTGTAAATAAAAATTATAATTGATAAAAATATATTCATAATTAGATGTTTATTTTATTTTAAATACTGATCTTCTATTTAATTGGTGCTCCTCTTCTTGACAGGTAACATTGTCTTCACAATAATTTTCCAATTCGAATTCTCCAAATCCGTCAGTTGTGAGTCTATCAGCTTCAATCCCTCTCCTTACTAACCAGTTTTTGGTAGAAATTGCTCTATTGATTGAAAGCCTATTATTATATTCATTTGACCCTCGAGAGTCTGTATGTGAGGCTATAAAAATATTTAAATTTGGATATCTGATCATTGCAGCATAAACTTTTCTTAGTTCCTTTGCAGCCCTAGGATTAATATAATATTTATCCAAATCAAACAAAATCGGATTAATATTGAGTAAACAAATTAAATCGTCTGGAATACAATCGGATGCCCAATCTAAGATTAAATCTTTTTTAACCTCACCAGAGCTATCTGGAAGTTGAACCTCTACTTTATTTTGAACATAACCTGGTAATTTGGATGCTTCAATGGAATATTTTACAGAACATTTTATATTTTCATCAAATCTGTATACAGCATCNATTCCTACAAATTGTTCTGCAATAATTTGACCATTTTCATCNATAAGTTTAACATGAGCATTAGCAATTGGTTTTTTTGTATTCTTGTCAAAAACTATNCCTGTTATATTAACATTNCACCCTCTTTTACTTACTTTATATACCTCATCAGATTTACTTCCCCATAGTCCCTTTCTATTAGAAGAGAAATAACCCAAATCTTTACTTTCTTT
The DNA here is from genome assembly GCA_002695445.1 of Flavobacteriaceae bacterium. Classification (GTDB taxonomy): domain Bacteria; phylum Bacteroidota; class Bacteroidia; order Flavobacteriales; family Flavobacteriaceae; genus UBA8316. The sequence continues at coordinate 8,233 of NZOY01000104.1, read as the reverse complement.
ATATATAAATCCAAAATCGTCCAGTTTGCTATTAACAGGTTCTCCAATATTAGTTGAATGAACAGGAAAACCTTTTTTATCCAAATCAGTATAATAAATATCAAAACCACCTAGCCCAATTCTTCCATCACTTGAGAAGTACAATATATTATTATCGCCTATAAANGGGAAGGACTCTCTAAATTCAGTATTTACTTGTGGTCCAAGATTAATGGGTTCACCAAACTCACCATCCTCGAAAATATCTACATACCATATGTCAGAGTAGCCAAATGTCCCTGGCATGTCAGAGGAAAAATAAAGTTTTTTCTCATCTATACTCAAAGTAGGATGAGCAGTAGAATAATTATCATCATTGAAAGGTAATTCCTTAATCCCTCCCCAATTTTCTCCGTCCTCGCTTTCAGCACTATAAATTTTTAAATTTACTTGTTTGTTTCTATCTGTTCCAAGTTTNCCATTAATAAAATTATTTCTTGTGAAAAACATTTTCTTTTTATCTCGAGTTACTGTTGCAGAGGACTCATGATATTCTGTATTAAGCTCATTGGATAATCTTTTGGGATTATTTAGATTCCCCAAACTATCTATGTCAGCCACAAAAAGATCTAAAAATGGTTCTCCTGACCACTCAAAATCATTACTACCCGTTGCATCCAACGTGGAGGAATAAATTAGTTGATTCTCACCGTAAAATGATGGGCCAAAATCTGAATTTTCAGTACTAATTTGAGTTAATTCAATTCCAAATTTTTTACTTTCTAATTTAATTTTTTCAAGGTAATTAGGATTTTTTTCATAATAGTCTTTAATAACTAAATTATTAGTCATATCTAAGTATTTTTCAAGTAAAGTGTTTGAAATTTCATAGGCTCCTTGACTTTTAAAGCAAAGTGATGCTCGATAGTAAATCTCAGCTTTCAAATCATTGGGATAATTTGAAATTAGCTTATTATACCAAATAACTGCTTTTTCATATTGGCTATTCCTAAAGTATGAATTTGCTAAATATTCATAGGCCTCTTTAGACTCTTTACCCGTGCTAACAATCTCTAAGTACTTTTGTTGGGCTTTATCATATGAGAATTTATCATAATCTTTTTTTGCCAGAAAAATATTTTTCTCACTTTTCTTTTCAATTTTTCTCCTCTTTTGTGGTGACGGTATATCATCTAATTCTTCCTCTATTTTCTTCATNTCTTGGTCTAAATTGGCTTTTTGCATATCAAGATCATTTTTTGAACTTTCTGAAGAATTATTATTTACTATTTGGTCTGCCATTTTTTCCTCTACATTAGCCTGACTCACTTCATCATAGTTAATAGAATTGGAGGAAACTGGATTTGTCAAAATAATTGGTTCCCTCTTGGGTTGAACTTTGGGTTTTTCAAGTGTGACATCATTCATTTTTACACTCTCTATTTCTTCTTTTATTTTATTTTGCTTTTCTTCATTCTGCACTAAAGGATTAGATTGATTTGAGTTTATTAATTGAGTCAGACTCGAATTGCCATTTAAAGAGTCAACTAGAATGGATGCATTTCTATAGGGTGTATCTGCTAATTTTTTTATGAATCTCTCTGCATCTATTTTACTATCTAAAGAATTAATAATTACATTATAATCTCCATTAGCTTCATTACTGAAAACTTTGGCGCTCAAATATCCTTGCTTTTGAAGTGATTTTNTGAAATTATTTGCATATTCCTCAATCTTGAAGGATCCAACTAAAATATGATACTTGGAATCTTTTTCATCCTTAATTTCTAAAACAGGAGAAACATTTTTGGATGTTAAATTAAGATTAATCTTAGGTTTTGACTNCGNNGGTTTAATTGNATTAGATNCTGACTTGATAGGCTGAATCAAAGATGTTTGTTCTGAATTATAAAATANCCATGAATCCTNAATACCTAATTGATTTAATTTTAGAGAGAAGTTAATTGCNGANCTTNNNGTTTCAAAACTTAAGATTGATATTCTAAAGTTTTTCTCTTTTTCATAATACAAGATTTTGGCAGACTTGTAGCCTAATTTATTAAATTTCAACAATGCTTTTTTTGCATTCGACTGCTTTTTATAAGACCCTACTATTACATGATACTTTCCGCTTGGAGCACTNGTAAAAATTCTTTCGTAATCTCGGAAATCAAAAGAATAGCCATAGTTAAATAAGGCGATTGTAATATAAAACCAAAATGTAAAAATCTTATATAATTTCATTTTACTTAAACAATCTTCATTTTCTTTTCATANTCTAAAAGAATCTCGGTGTTATTATTTTTCTATCCCTTCCAAACAAATCAAGCCTTAAAACAACTTCATAAGATCCATCATTAAACCTTCTTAATTGATTAGTCATATAGTCATAGCCAAGCCCAATAAAAAATGTATCAGAAAGCTGAAATCCTCCTAAAAGACTTAANNCTGAATCCAAACGATTGGCAATTCCTAATGTAACCTTATAATTGATTAAAAAATTCATAGATAAATCCCACTGTAAAGGAGCTCCTTTTACAATCTTAACTAGTGTAGCCGGTTTTACTTTTATTTTAGGGGTCAGATCAAAAACATAGCCAGCCATTCCATAGAAATGAATCCTATCGGATACATTCGAAAAGGAAGTATTTTCTATATTTAGTTCGTCATAATAGTTGGTTTCTAAAATATTTGGGGCTGATATACCAAGGTAATACTCTTCTGTGTTGAAATAAATTCCAAGTCCAAATCTAGGTTGGATTTTATTTGCATTATATTGAACTAATGGATCATTATCATCTGCTATATTCAATCTAGTATAGTCAATTTCAAATTCATTTATTCCTGCTTTTAAACCAAATGTTAATTTCGACCATATGAAGTTTATAGCAAATGCATAATCAATCGTAATTCTATTTTCAGCAGTGGGTCCAATCTTGTCAGTAAATAGTGAAAGTCCAATTCCCATATTATCATTTTTTCCTATTGGAGTATCAAATGAGATGGTGGTAGTTTCTGGAGCTCCCTCCAAGTCAACCCATTGTGTCCTNGCCAATGCAGTAATTGATGTAAATCCTCTTGAACCTACGTACGCTGGCTGAACCATTTGAGTATTATACATATAATTAGTGTATTGGGCATCCTGTTGAGATATTACCTTTGTTGATAAAAACAAAGCAATTATAATAACAGGTATTTTTAGATTAATTTTCATTTAATAATTATATCATTCATTTAAATATAAATATCCACTATATGACCTTCTCCCCGGGTTTGTTCCTGAAAAATTAATTATATAGAANTAGGTCCCCACTGGTAATTTTACTCCTTTATTAATGGTAATTCTTCCATCAGAAAATCCTTTAAATACATTGTCAGAGTTTGGACTATTTCCATAGTTTTCCATTTCATAAACTAATACTCCCCAACGATTGTAAATTAATACTTGGTTTTCAGGGAAATTCTCGATTCCTGAAATCTTGAAGTAATCATTNAATCCATCGTTATTAGATGTAACTAGATTGAATACTTCAAAGTAAGGCGGAACATAAGTAATATCAATCACTGTTGGATCATCAACAATGTTCCCATCATTATCATCACCATTATCACTTACATCTGTTACGTCATCTATATTATCAGGACTACTTCCAATAGCTAAAACTGAATTTTCAATTAATCCACCATCAACATCTTCATCCTTAATACGGTAGGTCGCGATATATGTTGCTACTTCGTTTACCTCTAAAATCCCTGACGGAGAGTCCATTGAAGAGTTCTCATGTGATGGTCCTGAAGTAAGTATTAATGATCTTCCATTTCCATCTATCATTGTATCTATGATTTTAATATCGGTAAGTGAAATGTTGCCCGTATTTTCAATTGTAATAGTATAGGTAATTAAATCTCCTGGACCTGTTTTTCCATCTTCATTCTCATCGCTTATGAGCGCAGTTTTAGTTGCCTCAATTTTTGGAGCTGATGATATAGAAACAACTGTTGGATCGTCAACTAAATTTCCATCAGTATCATCACCATCGTCACTTACATCACTGACCTCACCCTCAAAACCGTGACTAGAGGCAAAAACTTCAACTGAATTAATAACTTCTGATGTAATTGCAGCAGACTTCTCAATTATGTAGAAAGCAATATATGTTGCTTGCTCCCCAACTTGTAATATTCCCTCATTTGACCCCATAGTCGATCCTGAAAAATATGGGCCGTTGCTTAATAATAACGGGGTTCCATTTCCATCAGTTAATGTATCCTCTATTCTAATATTACTTAAGGTTATATTTCCTGTGTTACTNACTACAATTGTATAAGTAATTATATCTCCAAAATCAATTTTATCATCCCCATTATCAGTTATTTGAGCAGTTTTTACAACCTCAANACCAGGTCTTGGAGCAATAAATACCTCNGTTGGATCATCTTTAATATTTCCATCATTATCATCGCCATCATCACTTGTATCACTAATGTTTGTGNCTGATGCAGTTGATGCAGTTGCAATTACNGAGTTTACAATCTTTCCTGTATCTGCTGCTTGCTGTTCAATTATGTAAAATGCTATATAATTAGCTATCTCACCAGGTAAAATTGTCCCTAAACTCGAGTTCATTGTCGACCCTGCATAAAATGGTCCATTACTTAATTTTAAATCGGACCCATTACCATCTGTTAAAACGTCTTCAATTGTTAAATCCTTAAGAATTACCTCACCTGTATTTTCAACAGTTATATTGTATGTTATAATGTCTCCAGCCTCAATTTCATTGTCACCGTTATCTGTTATTTGAGCAACTTTAGTTACCTCTATACTTGCATTACCTGTCTCAAAGGATACCTCAACAATTGTTGGATCATCAGTTGTATTTCCATCGGAATCATCTCCATCGTCACTAACATCAATTACGTTATTCACTTGACCACCTGAGCTTCCCTTTGCCTCGACGGTGTTACTTAAAATACCCGTTAAAGCAGCTGAGTCAGAAATTAAATATGTTGCGACATATGTTTCGACCTCTCCTGGATCAAGAGTACCTTGAATATTAGAGATATTCGATGACAAGAAACTTGGCTGAGTTGTAAGTGAAAGTGATTTGCCTTCTCCATCAGTTAAATTTTCATTTATAATTAAATTGGTGATTACCTCAGTGCCTTTATTCTCAATTTTAATAGTGTATGTTACTAGATCACCAACATCAACTTGATTATTGTTATTATTATCTTTTACATCGGCTGTTTTTGTAACTTCAATTTCTNGTTGGACTTGGGTAACATTTACTACATTAATATCCACACCAGATACGTCATTTGTATTTCCAGGACTACTNGCGGTAACTGTAACTGTATTCTTTACAGTTCCAGAATTTGATGCATCTTTTTCAATTATATATGTTGCTTGATATGTGACTATTTCTCCTGGTTTAATAGTTCCCTGTAGTGAGTTCATTGAAGATGAAACATAGTCAGGGCCTGTTGTCAAGTTTAATTGATTGTTCTGACCATCTGATAGGATTTCTGATAGTGATACTCCAGTTAAAGTTACATTACCTTTATTTTCTACTGTAATTATGTAGTTAATCTTGTCGCCAATATCTATTGCATTATTATTATTTATATCAGTAACAGTTGATGACTTTTTAACATCAATCAGAGTAAATGATCCAAANGTTACAATTGTTGGGTCATTGTATATGTTTCCATCATTATCATTTCCATTATCACTCTGATCTGANACATTATTCAATTTACCTGGACTGCTTGCAANTACAAATGCAGAGTTTGAAACTAATCCTGAATTAACAGATAATTGATCTAAGGTATAAGTTGCTGTGTATGTAATTGAACCTCCGGTTAAAATTGTATTACTAGACGATCCAGAGGAGACACTAGAAATTAATGGTACCGTATCAAGATTTATGTTCCTTCCATTACCATCAGTCATTATATCATTTATTGATGGATTTGTTAAGGAGACAGATCCAGTATTTTCAACTTTTATGGTATATACAATTTTATCACCACTATCAATTACACCACTACTATTAGAGTCAACTAAAGATGAAGTTTTTGTAACCTCTAATTCAGCAATTAATGTAATGGTAGGATCATTAATTGAATTGCCATCATTATCAATTCCATTGTCACTAGTNTCAGAAACTATTCCTGATGTACTTGATGCAGTGGCTGTTAGAACATTAATTATTTTACCAGANTCAAATGCCGATTGAGTAATTGTATATGATGCAACAAGTGTGATGGAACCACCAGGCAAGATAGTATTTGAAGTAGATCCAATTGTAACATTTGATACTATCATTGGACTNTCNTATGATAATANATTATTTTCNGCATCCTTGAACACNTCGTTATAACTTACCTGCGTTAAAGTTCCTGTTCCAGTATTTTCTATTNTTATATTATAAACAATTGTATCTCCCACATTATTCAAATTATTTCCATCATTTTGAACTACTTGAGCCGATTTTGTNACGTTAATTGAGTCTGCAGAGGANACATCAANGACTGTNGGGTCATCNNANATATTTCCATCAGTATCATCTCCATCATCACTAGTATCNGAAACATTATTTGACTGNCCAGGACTTGATGCTGTAACAATCACAGAATTTATAATACTTCCAGTCGGTATAACTGAGTCTCTAACTAGATAGAATGCTTTAAATGTACTTGTCTCACCTACTTGAATTGTGTTTGAATTAGATCCACTTGATGCAGACACAAAGTAAGGTTCTTGAGTAAGACTTATATTATTGCCATCACCATCAGTCAGTGTATCTAATAGGTTAATATCTGTGAGGGTTAACTGACCATTATTCAGTATTTCAATTGTATAATAAAGAACATCTCCAGAATCTANAATTCCATTATTGTTGTTATCGGTNGTNGATACTGTTTTTGTAACCTCCAATGATGGGGTAGATGTTATTGTGGTTATTGTAGCGTCATCAATTTGAATAGTTGAAGGATCATCACTAGTATCTGTTACATTNCCTGTTTGACCNGGGCTGCTAGCTGAAATAAATGCACTATTCTTNACTCCACCTACATCNANAGCACNTTGNTTTATTACATANAATGCAGTATAAGTTGCTGTTTCACTAACCTGAAGAATTCCCTNTGCTGAACCTAAAGAGGCNCCTGAAAATGTTGGACCAAAATCAAGATTTATTGTATTGTTACTATTGTCTTTGAATGTATCNANTAATGTNAGGTCTGATAACGTGACATCTCCTGTGTTNATNACTGATATTGCGTACTGTATAATATCCCCTTTATCTANATAATTATTACCNTTATCNATTATTGTTGCAGATTTTAATAAATCAATACTTGGGCTAGAGGTAAATGATATAATTGTTGGATCATTTAAAGCTGGAGTATTAGGATCGTCTGATGTGTCATTTACATCTCTATTATCTCCAGGGCTACTTCCTACTGCTGTGACAGTATTTTTTATACTTCCACTATCAAATATAGCCTGCGTTATAGTATATGAAGTTGTATAATTAATTGCCCCTCCAACAAGTATTTTGGTAGCTGTAGATCCCACTGTTGCAGATTGGAAAATTGTATTTAAGTTATTGTTAATCTGATTATCATTTCCATCTGATAAGGTATCAGTCAATTCTATATCATCAATGGTTAATCCACCTGTATTGCTAATAGTAATTGTATAGTTTACAACATCTCCTACATTAGTTATTCCATCATTATTTGTATCTGAAACTGAGCCTATTTTAGTAACTTCAATTTTTGGAGGAGATGAAATAAATATAACTGTTGGGTCACTTTCGGTGTTTCCGTCATTATCATTTCCGTCATCACTTAGATCATTCACATCATCTGTACCTACTGGACTACTTGCAACTGCATTTATACTATTTATAACACTTCCACTATCAACAGACTGTTGATCTATAATAAATGAAGCGTTAAATGTTAGTGTACCTGATACAAGTATAGATATTGAGGAAGAGCCTGAGGTAGCATTTACAAATGTTAAAGATTCGGTTAATGTCAATGGACTTAGATTTCCGTCTCTTAAATTATCAGTAAGCGTCAAACCTGTTAAAGTTTGATTTCCATTGTTTTGAATTGTGATTGTATATAGTATCTTATCCCCTAAGTCGTTTATTCCATTTCCGTTGTTATCAATTACGTTTGCTGTCTTAGTTACCTCAATGGATGGGAACGGATCAATAATAACAGTCGTTGACTC
>NZOY01000103.1 GCA_002695445.1 Flavobacteriaceae bacterium | reverse complement strand
CTAAAAAGTTTGGAGGCAAAAACGGGATTTACAATTGACCTTGAATAAAATGTGCCACTAACAAAGTCTACCAAATCGGTGCCTCGGTTAAAAAAAGGACGTCGTTCAGGATACCTTAAAGAAAAGGAGGAATTGGCATCAATCTGTGTTACATCTGCTTCGACTTGTGAAAAGTCAGGATTGAGTGTGACTTCTAAACTGGTATTTTTATTGATATCTAAATTAAGTCCTATGCCTACATTCCCACTGGGCTTGTTAAAACTGATTTTTTGATCATTGCTACTTCTAGTTCCTGATACATTGCTATATAAATATGGTAGTAGTTCAAACCTTTTTTTAATAGTTATATCATTAAATTTTATAACATCGGTTGTCTGACAGACTAGACAAGGATTGTCTCTGTCTCTAATCTGGCTGCTTAACTCGATTACATTCCCATCTTCAAAATATCTGCGGTAAAAGTTAAAGTGCCAAGTTTGGTCACTGCCGTTTGGAAACTCAATCTCAGAGAAGGGAATTTTCATCTCAATTTGATACCCGTCTTCTGTTATATTCCCAAATGACTGGAAATTAATGTTAAAAGAAACGTCATATCGTTTATCTTCAGAAATTTCATTTATTTGCCTGGCATCAAGCTGACTCCCAAGTGCATTTACACCTAAAACAATATTATTCCTGGCGTCCCTGAAAGTATCGAAACGTAGAGCAATGAAGTCGTCATTTAACATATTCATATCATCTCTTTGTCTAACCGAGACACGAATATTTTTAGGATCTACTTTTGCATCAATTCCTACATAAATGAATTCTTTTGAATAAGAAATATATCCAAATGTTTTTATTCTTGAGGGCTTGTTATTTGCAGGACTAAATTCAATATCAAAAGGAACTTTTGCAGCTGAGGACCAAAACTCTTCATTAAGAAAACCGTCTAATGTTATTTGATTGTCGGTTATATTGCTAGGTGTGAAGTTTTCCTGTCCAAGGAGCAAACTTATATTTAAAAATAAAAAGTAAATTAAAAAATATCTCAAATAATTATTATTTATTAAAATAGAATTCTTTACCATAAATTTGGAGTTCAAAAATATGTTTAAAAATCTCAATAAAATGAAAAATTCTTTGTTTTATATTTTAACCTCAATAATTTTTATTTATTGTAATCCTGAAAAAGAAAAAAAATCATTACCCTCTTTTAAAAATTTGGTTTGGGGAGATGAATTTAATTACGAGGGTGAAATTAATCGATCTCTTTGGCATCTTCAAACAATACCAATTGNCAATGGGAGTTGGGCTAATNACGAACTNCAACACTACACTGAANATATAAAAAACTGTTTCGTTAANGATGGNTNNTTNAATATTGTAGCANTNAAAGAAGANNTTGAAATGTATNATTCGTCAAANANTTATTCTTCNGCNAGANTAAATTCAAAATTTGATTTNAAATATGGNAGAATTGANGTTANAGCAAANCTNCCATCTTCNAAAGGNACATGGCCNGCTATTTGGACCCTNGGNTCANACATAGATGAAATAGGNAATTANCTTNGTGANAGNANAGGTNAAANTCCTTGGCCATACTGNGGNGAAATTGACATAATGGANCAAAATGGNTGGGACAAATCAGACCTATANAATGTNCTTCATTTTCATAANACCGGTACNAATAAAAAGGATGAAATGAAAANAATTTCAAGTATTTCAAATTCNNANGAATTCAATGTTTATTCTCTGGTTTGGACCAAAGAGAAAATATATTGGCTACTCAATAATAATATTACTTATGAACATAAAAATATGGATGTAATGCCATTTGANAATAATCATTATTTGTTGTTAAATCTAGCTATTGGAGGTGTTTTAGGAGGTAATGTTCCTGAAGACTTTAGTGAAGAAAGAATGATTATTGATTATGTAAGAATATTTCAATAAACTTTAAAAATCCGTTTTAGGAATGTTAGATCCGTGAGGATCTGTTGTGTCTTGTTTCAACATCTTTCTTACTTTACTAAAAAAAACAGGAGAATTAATGTGTTCAATTTCCTCAGCAATTTCATGGACTTCGTTTGGATTAAATTGCATAACCTCAACTAAAAAAGATTCAATTAGCCGGTGCTTTGCTACAACTTCATTGGCAAATTTTATTCCTTTGGATGTTAATTTTATTGGTTTATAGGGTAAGGTATCAACTAATTCCATTAAGGAAAGTTTTTTTAGCATATTGGACACAGAAGATTTTGAGACCTTAAAAAGTTTACTTAAAGCAGAAACTGTAACTTTTTCACCAGCCTCCTCCAGCTTGAATATTTCTTTTATATAGTGGTCTTTTTCTTTCGTTTTTTTCATTAGTTTTGCAGTGGTGAACTTTTTGTTTTGAGGAATTTAAATTACTCTACACATATTAAATTAATTTTTGTCAATTTATTGATTTTTTTTTCAATTCCTGTAAGTGGACAAATTTTAAAAGGAAGGATTTTAGACGAAAATTATGATTTTTTAGAAGGAGCTATTATATACAATTCTACTACTAAGAAATCCATCATTTCTGACAGCCTTGGAAGATTTGAAATCAACTCAAAAAATGGGGAAAATAAATACACTATCTCTTTTGTTGGTTTTAAACCCAAAGTTTTAAAAATCACATTTGAAAAGGAAGATTTTATTGAAACCGAAGTTGTATTAAAAAGTGACGAGTCTCTTGAAGAGGTTGTGGTCTCAGGAACTTTGAGAAGTGTATCAAAACTTAATAGTACAGTTCCTGTTGAATTATATAAGGCAGCTTTTTTTAAGGCTAATCCAACTGCAAGTTTTTTTGAAGCAATCGAAAATATCAATGGAATAAGAACTCAACTTAATTGTAATGTCTGTAACACTGGAGATATTCACATAAACGGCCAAGATGGAGCTAACACAATGGTTCTTATAGATGGCCTTCCAATTGTGAGTGGTCTTTCTACAGTTTACGGTTTGACAGGAATTCCACAGTCTTTAATCGAACAAATAGAAATAATCAAAGGGCCCTCTTCAACTTTATATGGATCGGAGGCAATTGGAGGAATTATAAATTTNATTACAAAAGTGCCTGAGAAAGTGAACCCAATATCTTTTGAAAGCTTTTCTTCCTCTTGGGGAGAGATAAATACAGATGTTGGGATTAAGTTTTTAATTGGAGAAAAAACTAATCTTCTTGGCATCAGTCACTTTTTATATCAGAATCCTATAGATAAAAATAAAGATGGTTTTACTGACTTAACACTTCAACATAGAATTTCAATTTTCAATAAATTAGGTGGTAGAAAAAACAACATTGCTTTTAGATACTTCTACGAGGACAGGTGGGGTGGTCAAACAAATTGGAATAAAAGCGAAAGAGGGGGTGACAATATTTATGGTGAAAGTATTTATACAAATCGGTTAGAAGTTTTTGGGAAGTACTTGTATAATGATAATGTCTTTTTTCAATATAGCTTNAATCAACATCATCAAGACTCATATTATGGGACTTTNTCATTTGATGCAAAACAAACAATTGGATTTTTACAAACNGTTTATAATTTTAAAATTAAAAAAAGTTTATACACTTTAGGATTAAGCTATAGATATACTGGGTATGACGATAACACACCTGCTACTTTAAAGAAAGATAATACACATCTCCCTGGAGTTTTTATACAAAACGAAATAATCAAAGACCCTGAAAAGTCNCTCTTGTTGGGGATTAGGTACGATTATAATTCAAATTATGGGAATGTTCTAACCCCAAGAATTAATTTCAAAAGATCAAGTAAAGAAAAAAATTCAACATTAAGAATGGGTTTTGGTTCAGGTTANAGAATAGTGAATGTTTTCACTGAAGATCATGCAGCACTNACTGGAGCAAGAGATGTTTTTTTTTCAGAAAACCTGTCTCCAGAAAGATCATGGAATTTCAATTTGAACTATGTTAAAGATTATTACACAAAAAAGGGACTACTGTTTAAAACNGATTGGAGTATTTTTAAAACTCGATTTTCTAATAGAATAATCCCGGATTACGATACCAATCCAAATCAAATAGTTTACTCAAATCTAAATGGAATTGTGATTTCACAAGGGGGCAGTATTGATTTTTTAGGTAGGATATCAAATAACTTAGATTTTCAAATTGGTCTAACATTTATTGATACATATATTAAAGAAGATAATAAAAAGACCGTTCCTTATTTGACAGAAAAATTTTTAGGAAGTTATAAGCTAGCTTATTATAATAATTTTATGGGATTAAAGTTTGATATGACAGGAAATGTGGTTGGACCAATGAAGCTTCCTCTGTTAAGCATTTTAGACCCCAGGCCTGACTATAGCCCAACATTTAATATTTTAAATATTCAAGCAACAAAAAAAATTTCAGATTTTGAACTTTTTATTGGTGTGAAAAATTTATTTGATTTCAAGCCTCCTTTAAATAGTATTGCACGAGCATTTGACCCATTTGACAAACAGGTGATATTTGACAACAACGGAGGTCCTGTAGTTAACGATAATAATCCTTATGGGCTAACTTTTGATCCTACCTACGTGTTTTACTCAAATCAAGGTGTAAGATCTTTTTTCGGACTTAGATATTTAATTAACAATTAATATAAATTTAAAAATTTGACCTTTAAATTAGCCTCATGAAATTTATTGGTAAGAAAATTTTGTTACTACTCTTTCTCTCGTGCTTTATTTCATTAGGTCAAGAGAAAGTGATTATTTTTTCAATAAATGACATGCATTCAAGAATTGAAAACTTTTCTAAAATAAAACCTTTGATTGACAAAGAAAAAGGAAAGGGCAACAAAGTCTTTTTCGTATGTGCNGGTGACATATTTTCTGGGAATCCTGTGGTTGATAATTATACAGAAAAGGGATTTCCAATAATAGATCTGTTAAACCGAACCGGGCTAGACATAAGTGTAATTGGCAATCATGAATTCGATTATGGCCAGAGTGTACTGAGTGATAGAATTGCACAGGCTAATTTCCCATTCGTGTGCGCAAATTTCTCTGGCGGTAGAGGTGAGTTGAGTAATGTTAAGGGGTTTGAAATTATTCAAAAAGATGGGTTTTCAATCGCCTATATAGGAGCTGTTGAAACCGGAAATTTTGGTAGATACCCCCTCACTCATCCCAAAAAGGTTGATGGACTTTTTTTTACCAATCCAATTAAGATTTTCCAAGATTATAGGATAATTAATGAAAACTCTGATATTGATCTTATCGTCGCGTTGACCCACTTAGGAAAAAGTGGGGATGAAAAAATTCTAGAAAACTTCAATTACATAGATTTAGTCATAGGAGGTCATTCAAATCATATTTATGGGAAAAGACATGAAAATGGTTACATGATCATGTCTGGGAAAAATCTTGAAATGATTTCGAAAACCACTCTGTCTGTTTACAAAGGAAAGATTATAGACTTTAAGTTTGAAAAAATTGATTTATCATATGAGGGTTTAGAGAGGGATTCAAACATTGACCTATTAATTCAAAAATATAAAGACAATCCCTCATTCTACAAAAAAATAGGATACTCTTCTATCAACCATACCAGAGCTGAAACTGGTTGTTTTTATACTGAAGCAATCAGAGAAATTACCAATGTTGATATTGTAATTCAAAATAGTGGGGGCATAAGAAATAGTTTAAAAAAAGGGGTTGTCACGCCAATTGACATATACAGTATTGACCCCTTTGGTAACGGAATAGATGGCTTTTTGGTCACCCCAGCCGAATTAAAATTTTTTTTAAAAAAATATAATAANAGNTATTCTATTTCATCAAGGACAAATGTAGANCTAAAACTCAATGGNNACATAGANGTTTACANAAATGGGANNAAGGTNGGTGACGATGAAANAATTTCACTTGCGATGAACGATTATATATCAAACACATACAGTGAATATTTACCAGAGCCTTCATATTCATATCCGTTTACCACAGCAGAATATATTATTAAATATTTAAATAATCATGCTGGGGAAATACTTAATTTTGAAAATTGCAATAGATTTTAAAAAAANTTTTTTTGTTAATTCANTTGNGCTATATTCTNTANNANATTTATGAATTTTTCGACCCCAACTTTNNTTATAAACAAGTCCATCTCCTCAAATAATTTGGANAGAATGATTGGTNTTGCCAACAAGAATAATTTAGTTTTNAGACCTCATTTCAAAACNCATCANTCTACTGAAATAGGAAACTGGTTTAANNAAAAGGGGGTTACNTCAATTACTGTTTCTTCAATATCAATGGCTGAATACTTTTCAAATGAGTGGAATGATATAACAATCGCTTTCCCAATAAATATTTTAGAAATAGATAAATTAAATTTAATTATAAAAGGGAATAGGGTTAAAATTTTAATTGATTCCGTCTCATCACTAAANATNCTAGATAGTCGGNTAATAGANACTGTTGAAGTATNCCTNAAAATAGATGTTGGNTANANTCGGGCTGGATTAAAANTTGANGAAAAACANAAAATAAAATCAATTATCNATTTTTGCAAGACNAGCNAAAAAATTTCTTTTTTAGGNTTTTTNGCACATTTTGGTGATTCATANAAATCTANNAACAAGNTGGAAATCAAAANTGTTTTTNAAAAATCNATAGAAAGAATTAANGTTTTAAGTGATGGNTTTCCTNATTNTCNAATNTCTATTGGTGANACNCCAACCTGTAGCACNATANAAAAATANCCGGANTTTATAAANGANATTAGACCNGGNAACTTTATTTTTTANGACCTNGCCCANTATAAAATNGGTTCTTGTGAAATNGATGATATNGCTNTAAGAATNATTTGNCCGGTTGTATCGATTTATGAGGAAAGAGAAGAAGTTTTAATATATGGTGGGTCTGTTCACTTCTCAAAAGATAGTTTATGTGAAAATGAATGTGACATATTCGGTTATGTATACTTTGGAGAAACTTGGGATGTGAGTAATAAGATTGGATATATAAAATCATTATCTCAAGAACACGGAATAGTCAAATTAGAAAAAAAAGTGAGTTTAAAAATTGGAGACACACTGAACGTAATACCTGTTCACTCTTGTCTTGCTGTTGACAAGATGGGTGTGTTTTATGAGAGTGGTAAAAGAATTGAAATTATGAAATAAAAAACCCCATTAAAAATGGGGCTTCATCATCTTTAAAAATAGATATTACAAACCTCCGTATGTCTTTAGAACCTCAACGATAAAATTTGAGACATCATCAACTGGTCCTCTAGTATCAAAATATTCCGCCCATTGCTTTTCGAATTTTCCGAACTCCACTTTGATTTTCATAAGATCTCCAAAATTCGAGTGTCCAACCGCAGCCCAGTGACTAGCACCTTCACCACCGATGTCAAAGTTCCCAAAAGCTATAGGTCTGTCACCCATAACCTTTTTTAACTGAGAGGCCATTTTATCGTGTGCCTTTTTGAAAGCTGTTGCGTTAGAGGGTCTAAAAGTATATATTTGTATATAAGGAAAATCTTTGGGAGCACCGCCCTGATAACTTATAAAACGTCCCGCAGCGGAAGTCCCCCACTCTTCAACATAGTTATTGAATCTTTCAAGAAATAGCGGCCATTCGTTTTTTTCTACATCACCATCTTCTCTACCAAGATTCCCTACCTGTCCGAAAACGACTACTCGATGAGTCCATTCATTGTCTCCAATTCCTATTCTTTCAATTTGTACACCTCCAGATTTAAACTTAGCGTCTCCCCAATACTCGTCAGCTAGTGCTGCTATGGCACTCTCAGCTCCTTCTTTTGCATTAAAATGGTAAACTCTGAAAGAATTTTGGGAATATGCTACGGCCCCAGAAATAAATAATATAATAATCAATAATTTTTTCATTTTTTTAAATTTAATAGTTAGTAAAATTAATTGCTAGTTGATAAATCAGCTCTGAGAGAATAATTGTATTGAGGCCTAGCCCACTCAATTAGTCTTTCGTTGTACTTATCAAAGTCATCTTCCCATGCACCTTCATACATTTCGTCATAAACTTCTCTAGTAGCTCCACTCTCAGTTGGTCCTTCTGGCATTTTCATGTCATCATAGGCGGTAACAATTCTTATTGTATTAGCATTGCCACCAGAGTCCAATCTGAAAACAGACCATCTTATATCTGGTCTAGTTTTCTTTAAAACCTCAGAATATCTTCTAAGATATCTCCAAAAGTCAGAATTGTCTCCATTTTTTAAAACTCGGGTAAGTACACGCAGATATTTTGCAGGTGACGGTTTATCAAAATTTATACTTAATT
>NZOY01000102.1 GCA_002695445.1 Flavobacteriaceae bacterium | reverse complement strand
TTCATTTTATTGGTCTTCATTTCCGTATTTAGCAGCTGTAAAAAAGATTTGGTTGAGGTTGTCGATANTAATACTANTCTTACCTCTGATTTNGAAAAAACTCCAGAGATCCTTTATGGCTCATGGAACTTGAATCAAAATATTTCAGATAAAAATACAAATGAAATTAATTGCGAAGCAGAAAATATNCATTTTCTGGAAAACGATTCTTTTTATCTTCAATACCAAGAAAAACGTATTAAAGGAACATATAAAATCACCGGTCCTACCAGTATAGATTTATCAGTTGGTTCAACTCTAGTTGGATTAATTAACAATAGCTCAGTAGATCAAAATAAAATAAGTTTANAAATTGAAATTACTGATGATTGCAGTGGTACCTATGATGGAGAAAAATATTTTAGGGTTCATCAATTTATNTGGGAATCACTGAACGAGCTTTATCTTTGGCAAGCGGAGGTAGATGATTTAAGCGATAATATTAAACCAGTAGGATCAAGCGCATACAACCAACTGATATCGACAAATCANGAACCAGAGGCTTTTTTTNAATCACTAAAACATCCTGATGATAGGCANAGCAGAATAACATCTAACTTNGAAGATTTGGAAAATTCAATAAAGGGNATTGATGCATCAAATGGTGTTGAATTTATTTTATTTCCATCGGGTACTGGTAATGGTGTNNTGGGTGTTGTTACCCACATTTTANAAAATTCTGATGCTTTTAGTAAAGACATTAAAAGGGGAGANATTTTTATGGGGGTNAATGGTGAACTATTATCCTTTAGTAANTTCTATGGATTATTATATGGGGATCAAATNAGCTATACACTTAATATGGCNAATAAANTTGGTAGTGNGTTTTCACTTAATGGAAAAAATATTGATTTAACTAAAGAAGATAACTTCCAAACTAACCCAATACAGGTGAATAAAGTAATCCAAATGGGTGGTAAAAAAATAGCATACTTAATGTATACACAGTTTTCTCAAGGTTTTGATAAAGAATTAAATTCAGTTTTCTCTGAATTTAAATCTGAANGTGTTGATGAACTCATATTAGATTTAAGATATAACAGAGGTGGGCTTACCAAAACCGCACTATATTTAAGTGGAATGATTACAGGACAGTTTACAGGGCAGATTTTTTCTCAGAAAATTTGGAATAAAAAGGTTACAGATTATTACGAATCTATTGANAGNACGGATTGGATGAAAGACCTTTTCGTTTCCGAAATGGATGATAAAACAGTAATTAATTCTCTTAACTTAAACCGAGTTTACATAATTACATCAAGTAATTCTGCATCAGCNAGTGAAATGCTTATAAATGGTCTATCACCTTTTATTAATGTAATTCAGCTTGGTGAGGCAACTTATGGAAAAAATGTAGGTGGACTTGCNGTNGTTTATGATTATATCGACAACACAAACAGAACAATTAACCCCGATCACTCATATGCAATTTCACCCATTACCTTTAGAGTTGCNAATAGTGAAGGATTCTCTGATTATGCAAATGGATTAAATCCATCAGATGGTTTTGAGCTAACTGAAGATGTGCTAAATATGGGGGTATTAGGTGAGAGTAATGAGCCACTATTAGCTTTAGCATTAAATGATATTACAGGTAACTCAGCTAGATTACCAATAATTACTCCAAAGTATCCCATTGAAAATATCATTGAAGATCCCAAATTCCACAAATCCTCTTTTCTCTTTATGCTAAANGAGGAACTTCCCTAATNAATCTCCACAGTTAAACCCATCAAAATATTTCTACCCCTACTTTGATATTGNGGTATTATAACATATTGGGTATCAAAAATATTGAAAATACCAAAAAATAAATTCAATTTAAATTTCTCAACTTTATGATTAACTTGAAGTGTATAAAGTGAATAAGGCTCCAATTGAGTAAAGTCATTAGCAATACGATNACCCGTAAATTGTCCAATCAAATTTAAGNTAGTTTGAGANAGTACTGGAATATCGATAACTCCTGTAAATGNGTGTTTTGGAATGCTTCTTAAATCACCATTNGTNGTTTCGGAAAAAATATANTTTAATCTGGTTTTAGCTTTTTCAAATAACCTAAGATTATAACTCAACTCCACACCACTATATGTAATTTCGATATCTGAATTATCATAACCACCAAATGGTTTTAATTCTGTAGAGGTAATATTAAAAATTAGCGTAGGATTTTGTTTTCTATTAAAGTAAACAGCATTAAANAGGTTTTCATCTGATAAAATCTCAAATCCAAANTCAAAACTCAAATTGTTTTCAGGTTGNAGAGATAAATTTCCATAATTAGNGTCATANAGTTGATATAAACTNGGTGATATAAATGCNTTACTATAACTACTAAGTAATTTTATNTGACGGTTTTGATCTATTTTAANNGAGTATGAAGGGTTAAAGCTNTAAATTATGTGTCCACGATAAGATTCGTGAATATTATATCGAAAACCAAAATTAAAGTTTAAACCAGATGGGGCTATATAAACTGAATTAAGATAAATATCTGTTTGATAATTCTCAGTTTTATGAGTAGCCTCCATGTTAGCTTTTTGATATTGAAACCCTAGAATGGTGTAAAACTTATTACTAAAAATATATTTGTTAAATAAATCAATATTCAAGTTCATGCTCTGGTTTATACTTGGAAAAGAAGATTTAAACTCCCTTATATTTTTCTGCATACCAGCATTTAAATTAATACTACCCTTATTATATTTAAATTTAGTATTTAGTGCATAACGACTAAGTTTAGTTGAAAACTCAAAATCAGCGTCTTCAATTGGATAGCTGTTATCATAGTTACTGTTTATGTCGTCTTCATTCCAATTAATTTGCCAATAGAATTGATTACCAATTTTACCATTGAAACCAGCATTAAAATTGACTTTTTTGAATGGGTCTACCTCATCTCCTTTTACAGTNCTCATACCATTACTATAGCTCTTTGCNTAGTTTAAGTTCATACTAATGCCNCTATTAGCCAACCTACCCGAAATATTAATTAATTGATTGCCAGCATTAATTTTATCCAACGCTTGATTGGAAACTTGAACTGTACTCCAAGTTCTTTTTGCAATAAGTCTGATTGATTCCTNTGTTTTTTTGGTGACAATATTTATTATACCAGCTGCAGCAGAACTTCCATAAAGACTACTTGCAGCTCCTTTTACAATCTCAATTGATTCAATCATATCCATATTCAATAAGTTAATATCAAAATCATTATCAATTCTTGANGGATCTGAAACCCTTATACCATCAACAAGAATTAGAACCTGTCGGTTTCTTCCAGCACGAATAGATAGAGTTTGATTTTGCCCTGAATGTAAGTTTTTACCAATAACGTCAATTCCAACATGAGTAGAGAGTAAAACTCCAAGTCCTAGTCCAGAAAATTGTTCAATTTCTTCAGAATTTATTTTAATAACTGTCTTTCCTGATTGAGATCGCTTTAGAGCAAATCTTGTGTCAGTTAAAACAACTTCATCTAGGTAATTTGATATAGCCAAGGTATCTAGTGANGNGTTTTGGGCTAAAATAANGCCACAATANAGNATCGNTAGAAAATTAGTCTTTANTTTTTTCATAATTAAANAATAATNNATANAATTTTCTGAGAGCAAAATAAATTACAGACANAGNTNTATATTATTTTNACNGNTTGGNANATTGACTTAATTTTTTTAAAAACTACAACAATTTTGTNAATAGAATTATGATTTTGAAAAAATATGTTTTGTGTAATNAGGTTTATTGAAAATTAGANTTTCTTAAGGAAGTATTTAATTTCTATTATTGAATTGANGNTTGATATTATTAGGAAATATNTAAACCTTNTCTTNTAGATACTAGGCAGTAATCAGATTTTTTTTCTGTAAANCGTAAAATGGATAGATCAATAATATACTGTAAGTTAAATCTCCAAGNATTGTATTAAAAAAAAAGGGAATTGCCAGTGTATAACAGGCAAGGAATCCTTTAAAGGTAATTGGGTAACTCAAAAGCCAGACGCCAAAATTACTTATTAAAAAGAAAATTAATGAAGAGAGCANGACTNTACCAACNCTAATCTTTTTTACNTTAATCCCCAATAAAGCTATAAGAAAAAATGATCCGTAAATAAAAGGTATAGTAGAATGAAGTCCCAAAAATATATCAGAAATAAATAGACTAANTATTGGGACCAAAAAAGCTAACCAGCGATTTGTAAAACCATNGCCTGACAATAGAGCTATAGCAGCTATAGGAGAAAAATTTGGTGGATGTGGAATAAATCTCGATAATATTGCAAAAATAATTACCGAGGCCAAAAAAAAATTTTTGTTTATCATACTGAATAAATCTTCATCTGATGATTTAAAAAAAGAATAATCTATTTAGTAAGATACATCTTTCTTCTGGCATATAAATCATAAAATTCATCCTCTTTCAGGCTATCAATAAATAGAATACTTTCCCCTGTACTTTTCATTTCAGGTCCTAACTGTTTATTTACATTATGAAATTTATTAAACGAAAAAACTGGTTGCTTAATAGCATAGCCATTTAATTCAGGTTTAAATTTAAAATCGGATACCTTATTTTGACCCAACATTACTTTAGTAGCATAATTCACATAAGGTTCATTATAAGCCTTCGCAATAAAAGGAACAGTTCTTGATGCTCTAGGATTAGCCTCGATTACATAAACTTTATCATTTTTAATAGCGTATTGAATATTAATAAGTCCTTTTGTGTTAAGGGCAAGTGCTATTTTATGTGTATGATCCTTAATTTGTTGTAACACGAACTCACCAAGGTTAAATACAGGAAGTGTAGCATTTGAATCTCCAGAGTGTATTCCACAGGGCTCAATGTGTTCCATTATTCCAATTATGTAAACATTTTCACCATCACATATAGCATCGGCTTCCGCCTCAATTGCACCATCTAAATAATGATCTAGTAATAGTTTATTATTTGGAATTTTTCGAAGTAAATCAACAACATGTGACTCTAACTCTTCTTTGTTTATTACAATTTTCATTCCTTGTCCTCCCAAAACATAAGATGGTCTAACTAAAATTGGAAAATCTAACTCATCAGCCAAATCTAATGCTTGATCTGCTGTTTCAGCCACACCGAACTCAGGGTAAGGTATATCATTATTTTTAAGAAGGGTAGAAAAACTCCCCCTGTCTTCTGCTAAATCTAGTGATTTAAAGCTTGTCCCTATTATTTTAATGCCATATCGATCTAGTTTCTCTGCTAATTTTAAAGCGGTTTGACCACCTAGTTGGACAATCACTCCTTCAGGTTTTTCGAACCTAATAATATCATAAATATGCTCCCAAAAGACAGGTTCAAAATAAAGTTTATCTGCAATATCAAAATCTGTAGATACTGTCTCGGGATTACAATTTATCATGATTGTTTCATAGTTGCATTCTGAGGAGGCAAGGACACCATGAACACAACAATAATCAAACTCAATTCCTTGACCAATTCTGTTAGGGCCTGAGCCTAATACTATCACCTTTTTACGATCACTAACTTTGCTTTCATTGTCACTAAATGGCTCACCACCTTTAACCTGCATTTTTTCTTCAAAAGTTGAGTAGTAATATGGAGTAGAGGCAGAAAATTCAGCAGCGCAAGTATCCACAAGTTTATAAACCCTCTGAATACCTAACTGATCTCTTTTATTATAAATATCACTTTCTAAGCAGTCTAACATATGTGCTATTTGTCTATCAGCAAATCCTTTCTGTTTTGCTTCAAGAAGTAAAGCTTTATCTAAACTTTCAATTGTATATTTAGAAATCTCTTTTTCAAGTTCGTAAAGTTCTTGGTATTGTTTGAGAAACCACATATCAATTTTGGTTATCTCATGTATTCTACTCAAGGGTATTCCAATTTGGATGGCATCATAAATCACAAAAACCCTATCCCAACTTGCATTAGTGAGTTTTTCAATCACCTGATCGTACTCCTGGTATCCCTTTCCGTCAGCACCAAGACCATTTCGTTTAATTTCTAGTGATTGAGTGGCTTTGTGAAGAGCTTCTTGGAATGACCTACCTATTCCCATTACCTCCCCCACTGATTTCATCTGTAGGCCTAACTTACGATCTGAACCTTCAAATTTATCAAAATTCCATCGGGGTATTTTTACTATAACATAATCAAGAGTGGGTTCAAACAATGCTGAAGTAGATTTTGTAATTTGATTCTCCAACTCATCTAGCGTATATCCAATAGCTAGTTTTGCTGCAACCTTTGCTATAGGATATCCTGTAGCTTTTGATGCTAAAGCGGAAGAGCGTGAAACTCTTGGATTAATTTCAATAGCAATAATATCTTCTTTTTCATCAGGACTTACTGCAAACTGAACATTACACCCCCCGGCAAAATCTCCAATACTTCTCATCATTTTAATTGCCATGTCTCGCATGCGCTGAAAAGCTTTATCAGAGAGAGTCATTGCTGGAGCTACGGTTATTGAATCTCCCGTATGAATTCCCATGGGATCCATATTTTCAATAGTACATATAATTACTACATTATCATTTTTATCACGAAGTAATTCCAATTCGTATTCCTTCCATCCAAGGAGAGCTTTATCTATAAGCACCTCATGAATTGGTGAGGCTTCCAATCCTCTTGTTAATAAATCTTCAAATTCATCAGCATTATGTACAAAAGAGGCACCTGTTCCACCTAAAGTGAAAGATGGTCTAATCACTAATGGAAAACCAAATTTTTGTGCGATCTCTTTACCTCTTAGAAAAGAAGTTGCTGTTTCTGCAGGTGCAACTGGAATANTTATAGTCTTTAATAGTTTTTTAAATCGATCACGATCNTCAGTAATATTAATTGCTTCAATNTCAACTCCTATAATTTTTACATTGAAGTCATCCCAAATACCTTTGTCGCCTGCCTCTATACATAGGTTTAGTGCTGTTTGACCNCCCATTGTAGGAAGTACCGCATCTATATTATGTTTTTTTAAAACCTCAATAATTGATTTAGTTGTCAGAGGAAGAAGGTAAATATGATCTGCCATTGAAGGATCAGTCATAATAGTTGCAGGATTAGAATTNATTAAAATAGTTTCAATCCCATCNTCCCTAATAGACCTTAAAGCTTGNGTNCCGGAATAATCAAATTCACAGGCTTGACCAATTATTATAGGGCCTGAACCAATAATTAAAATACTTTTAATCTCCGATTTTTTTGGCATACATTATAGTTTTAAAATTTGTTTAATATAAAAAAAAAGGTGTCANTCTTAAAAGAATAACACCTTGAAATATTAGATTTTATAATCATTTTTTATGTCGAGGTTCTGATGATACAGANATTTTTTTTCTACCNTTTGTTCTTCTCCTTGCNAATACTTTTTTACCACTAGCACTAGCCATTCTTTCACGGAAACCGTGTTTGTTTTTTCTTTTTCTTTTAGAAGGCTGGAAGGTTCTTTTCATAATNTAAATAGTTANCTCAAAATCGCGTAAATATACATATCTTTTATATATTAGGTGGGGTTTTAAANGGATTCTTATTAACTTTAAANANAANTAAAAATATGTTTCCAAAAATCTTAAAATTAATTATTGCAGTAGCTTTAATTTGCTTTTCTGTTTACGAATTTTATGAAAACTACATAGGCAATGGAATCTTCTTATCACTTTTATCAGCTTTTCTTNTCCTGATTTATTTTAAAAATGAAATAATTTTTCTTGCTTTTTTAAGGTTGAGAAAACAAGACTTTAAAGGAACTGAGAAATGGTTGAATAAAATTAAAAATCCAGAGAGTGCTTTAGTTCAAAAACAACAAGGATATTTTCATTACTTACATGGAATTATCCAATCCCAAAACAATCTAACCATTGCCGAAAAATATTTCAAGAAAGCTATTCAATTAGGCCTTTCTATGAATCATGACCTAGCAATGGCCAAAATGAGTTTAGCAGGTATTTTGATGCAAAAGAGAAGAAAAAGAGAGGCTCGCACTCTACTTACAGAGGCGAAGAAATTGGACAAACACAATATGTTAACAGAGCAAATGAGAATGATGCANCAACAAATGAAAAAGATTTAATAGTATCCTTTTTCAGGAATTGCAATCTCATAATATTTCCTAGATTTATTGTTCAAATGANTTTGAATCAACCATGGATTATGGATTTTTAATATTTTATAGTTTACACCCATTTTCTTAGCAAAACTTGCAATATTATTTATTGGTGTATCCAATCCATGAATTCTAATAGGGATATTTTTATAAAGATCAGTCTTTTTGTATATATACCCATATTTCGTTGGGTTTTCAATAATTTCTTTTACNGCAAATATCCTAAACACATATCGCGANGTCTCCTCACCCAAAAATAAATCAAAATAATTTTCTACTTTTTGATTCGCCAATTTTCCCTGAATTCCATTGATACCNCGNTTATAAGCAGCTGCAGCTAATGTCCATGATCCGAACTTTTCCTTTGCTTTTTTGAGATATTTAGCAGCGACCCTAGTTGAAAATTCAATATGGTATCGCTCATCTACATTATTATTGATTTCCAATCCATACTCTTTCCCTGTACTGCGCATTATCTGCCAAAAACCCTTNGCACCTGCTGGTGATATTACATTTTCAAGACCACTTTCTATAACAGCTAAATATTTAAAATCACAGGGAACACCCTCTTCTTTTAAAACTCTTTCGATTAATGGGAAAAACCTATTGCTTCGCTTAAGTATAAGCATCATATTAGATTGCCAATAAGTATTTACCAGAAGCTCCCGATCAAATCGTTCTCTCAAATCTGGAGATAAAATTGGAAACGACTCTCCTGCAAAATCTATAGTGTCTGGCAAGTGAAGCGCATAAACCTTACTTGACGACTTACCCCCATATATTTTAAATGCTGAAAANAAATCGGATTTAAATACAAAACCCGAGCTTATTGCAATCATCAAAAAGGATACCCACAAAATTATTTTAAAATCCAANACTTATAAACTTATTTGATATAAAAGCTAAACTATAAAATTATTTAATTTCCTTNAATTAAGTGGGGTAGGTTTTTATTAAACCATTCATATTTAGTTAAAATAATAGCATGGTCACCAGGGATTTCGATATAAGGAGAAATAATATTCTTTACTGGAAAAACGGTGTCATTTTTCCCATGAATATGAATAACATTTTGGCAAGGCTCAATTCTTTTCCAATTTACAATTTTATCAATAGCCCAATTTAGATAGTCTGGATCCCTCTCTGATAAATACCTTTCGTACAACTCAATTCTTTTTTTTAATTTATTTCCTAATGCAAAGATTGCCAAACTTTCAATGTTTTGAATAAATTGGGTTGGAAGTAGTTTATGTGCATTAGTAATTTTAGCTAATTTCATAGGATTGGGAAGTTCCTTATTACTTTTAATACTTGATATAATAATTACTTTTTCACATTCTAAATAATTTGCCATTTCTTGAACTAAAATACCCCCCATTGAAACACCAATTAAAATTGGTTTTGAATTTATTATTCTTTTACTCATTCTTTTTGCATAATTTTCAAGTGACTCCTCTTTTTCGGGAGAAATCCAGGAAAGGTAGATAACTTGAATTTTTTTAGGAAACTTCAAAAACTCAAAAATTCTTGGATTAGCAGCCATCCCTGGCATAAGATAAACTGATTTTAACATAAAAAAAACTTATTAAGTATTGTCAATTATTCAAAAAAATTATAATTTTGTTATCCCCTTTTCAGTTTTATATATCATTTTATTATAAAATATATAATATAACCAAATTAGTAAATTAGAATGCATCAAGTTGAATTACAAAACAACGAATTTCTCAGACAATTTGAAACTCTTATTAATGGATCTCTTGCTAGAATAGAGTATGCAGAGCAGGAAAGAAAAATTTTTCTAACAAAACTAGTAATACCAGGAAACGTTAATGACGTTGAATTTGAGGAAAACTTTATAAAAAGTGTCTTAGAGTTTATCTCAGAAAAAAACCTTAGAGTTGTACCAACTTCTCCTAAAATTGCCGGTTTTGTAAGAAGAAACAAATGTTATAAATCTTTGCTCCCAGTTGGCATCAAACTTTAGAGATTAAATTTGCACCTGGCATTTAAAAAATCCTTCATGGTCAATTCTATTTAGTTTAACTTCATGGATACTGTTAGCTAATTTTGGATTCCATGGTGTTCTTACCTTAATATAGTTTTCACTTAGTCCATTTATGTAGCCCTTTTTATTTTCATTTTCAAATAGTACCATAGCTTTTTTACCCAATTGTTTTTCATAAAAGGACCTACGTTTTTTATATGATAAATCCCTTAACATTTTACTTCTTTTAGACCTCAATTTTCTAGGAATAACAAAATCCATATTAATAGCCTCAGTATTGGGCCTTTCNGAATANGAAAAAACATGAAGNTATGATANATCCAAATCAGATATTAATCCGTAGGTTTCCAAAAANNATTTNTCTGATTCGCCTGGAAAACCTACNATNACATCCGCACCAATGCAAGCATTAGGCATAAGATTTTTAATTTGATTGACACGATCAATATATAATTCTTTTAAATATCTTCTTTTCATTTTTTTTAATACTTCATTACTTCCACTTTGTAATGGNACATGAAAATGGGGGACAAAAGCTCGACTTTTGGCGACAAAATCTATGATTTTATTAGACAATAAATTAGGTTCAATTGAGGAAATTCTTATTCTCTTAAGAGCTTCAATATCATCCAAAGACTTTATAAGATCTAAAAAAGTATGTTGGTGTATTTTATTCCCAAATTCTCCTTTTCCATAGTCTCCAATGTTAACTCCTGTAAGAACAATTTCTTTAATCCCCTTTGAGGTAATTTTGATAGCTTTTTCAATTATATTTTTCAAGCTATCACTCCTTGAAATTCCACGAGCTTTAGGAATTGTACAATAAGTACATTTATAGTCGCACCCATCTTGTACTTTTAAAAAAGCACGAGTCCTATCGTTAAGGGAATATGAGCTCTCGTAAAAATTAGCCTCTGAAATTTCACAAGAGTAAACTTCTCCTTTATTTTTTTTTGTCAAATCCCCAAGATAATCAATTAACTTAAATTTCTCAGTTGTACCAAGTACAAGGTCAACTCCATCAACTGATAGAAGNGATTTGGGCTGAAGTTGAGCATAGCANCCTATCGCAGCAATAAAAGCATTAGAGTTTTTNTCTAGTGCTCTTTTAACCAGACGTTTAAATTTCCTGTCTGCATTTTCAGTCACGGANCAAGTATTAATCACATAAACATCAGCAATTGAATCAAAACTAACTNGCTTAAAATATTCTGGATTAAAATCTCTTGCTATAGAAGCAGNCTCTGAGAAGTTTAGTTTGCATCCTAATGTGTAAAAAGCTACTCTTGTTTTAGTTTGCATATGATTTTTTCATCCAATATTAAAAGTTAATAATTTATATTAAAATATCGTATTTTGTGATAAAGATACAACCTTTACAAATGAGTATAAACTCTCTAAAAAAGCATTACATAAGTACAGCTCTCAGCTCCGCATTGATGCTTTTTTTAACTTCACAATGTACTAAGGAAAAAAAGGAAAATATAGGTCAAGTTTTTAGATATAATGAATTTTCTAATATCANTTCTTTAGACCCAGCTTTTGCATCAAATTTACCCAATATATGGGCAACAAATCATCTTTTTAATGGATTGGTTAAATTAGACGACTCTTTAAATATAATACCAGATATTGCTAAGCATTGGTCTATTTCTGATGANGGCTTAAACTATATATTTCAACTTNGAGAAGATGTTTATTTTCANAAATCAAANGCTTTTGGTAATGGTAAAACAAGAAAAGTTGTTGCTGCTGATTTTNTATTTAGTCTCAATCGACTTCGAGATCCAGAATTAGCATCACCAGGTGGATGGGTTCTCCACAATGTAGATAAAATTGAAGAGCTAGATAAATATAAGCTCNAAATAAAGTTAAAAAAACCATTTCCTGCTTTTTTGGGACTATTAACTATGAGATATTGTTCTGTAGTTCCCATTGATGNAATTGAAACTATGAATGAAAAGTTTAGAAGTGAGCCAATTGGAACTGGGCCATTCTACTTCAAAAAATGGGAGGAGGATGTTAAACTGGTCTTGAGAAAAAATCCCATTTACTTTGAAAAAGATAATAATGGCCTTTCTTTACCTTATTTGGAAGCTGTAGTGATTACATTCATTCCAGAAATTCAAAGTGAATTCATGCTTTTCCTTCAGGGAAAACTGGATATGCTCAATTCCCTAGATAACTCTTATAAAGATGANCTNCTAACATCTAAGGGTGAATTAAAAGAACATTACAGATTAAAAATTAATATGGAAAAAGGACCNTATTTAAATACTGAATATATAGGGTTTTACTTTGATGCTGAGTCTGAGGCAATTCGTTCTCCGTTAGTGAGAGAGGCTATAAATATTGGATTTGATCGTAAAAAAATGATTACCTATTTGAGAAACAATATTGGCTTTNTAGGAGATCGAGGTTTTATTCCCAAAGGGCTCATTGGACATGGAAAAAATACCTCAATAAAATACGATCCTGAAANGGCAACTNGATTNATAAATGAGTTTATAAANAGGCATGGATATATTCCTGAAATCAAACTTGCCACAGATTCCAATTATNTAGATATCTGCCAATTTATACAAAGAGCATTGGAAATAATAGGTTTAAAAATCAAGATTGATGTCATGTCACCAGCNATATTAAAACAGAGCCGATCCGCTGGAAAATTAGAAATGTTCAGNGCCAGCTGGATTGCTGATTATCCTGATGCAGAGAATTATCTTTCTCTATTTTATTCCAAAAATTTCAGTCCTAATGGACCAAATTACACACACTACAAAAACTCAAAATTTGATTTGCTATATGAAAAAAGTTTTGAGATTAATGATTCAAAACTAAGAGNAATTAATTATGAAAAAATGGACAGTATTGCAATGGTTGATTATCCTATAGTACCTCTATACTACGACCAAGTAATCCGCTTTATAGATAAAGGGGTTTCAGGATTAAAAATTAATGCAACTAATTTATTAAAGCTCGAACGGGTTAAGAAACTTAAATAAGAACCAAGTGTCTAATGAGGTTCAATTTGATTTTTANATTGGNTTNTTTTNAGACTTACTTCTTAAATTTTGAATATTTATTTTTGAACTTGTCAATTCTTCCGGCAGTATCTACCAATTTCGACTTACCTGTGTAATAAGGATGGGATGTTCTAGAAATTTCTAACTTGACCAAAGGATAATCTTCACCCTCATAATTAATAGTCTCTTTAGTTTCAGCAGTAGATTTTGTAATAAAAATATCGTCGTTTGACATATCCTTAAATGCAACTAATCTGTAATTATCTGGATGAATGCCCGTTTTCATAAATTTGAATAATTTGTTTTGCCTGCAAATTTAATAGTTTTTTTAAATATTTTAGTAATCAAATAAATTTATTAAGCTTGTAAACATTTCTATATTATTGCCTACTAAATCAACTCATAAACAAATCGCTATTAATTTCGGATTTTTAATTTCCGCATATAATGTAACCACTGGACTTTTATTAGTATCTCTCGACATACACTACCAAAATAATACCCTTATAGGACTGATTAATCTAGCTGTAATTATTGGATTGATTTTTTTTGGTATTTATCAATTAAAAAAGTCCTGTAGGGGATATTTAAAGTTGTCAGAAGCCCTCAAGACAGGGATGGGTATTTCTTTAATATCAGGCTTAACGAGTGCCTTATATTCTGTTATTCTAATTTACTATATAGACCCGGATTTCATTGAAAAAACACTTGATTTTCAAAAACAGACGATGCTAAAAAAAGACCCAAATCTAAATATTGAGGATGCAAATGCAATATTGGAAATTCAAAAACAGCTTACAGGACCACTTACAACAAGTTCTTTCATAATTATTTTTAATTTATTTATTGGGTTTATTGTTTCACTTATCAGTGGACTCATATTGAGCAAATCAGAAGTGAAATAGGTTTAATTTCTTATTTTTGGTAAAGAATCAAAATTCAATATGGAACTTTCCGTTGTAATTCCATTACTTAATGAATCTGAGTCTATTAGAGAACTACATCAGTGGATTACTAAATCTCTTGATGTTCATAAATACAAATATGAAATTATATTTATTGATGATGGAAGTAACGATAATTCATGGGATATAATTCATGAATTAGCTGAAAAAAACAGTCAAACACATGGTATTTTATTTTCAAAAAACTTTGGAAAGTCTCAAGCTTTACATGCAGGATTTAAAGAGTCTAAGGGGGATTATATAATAACTATGGATGGGGACCTTCAAGATTCTCCTGAGGAAATACATAAAATGGTGGGGACAATAAAAGCAAAAAAACTAGATCTAATTTCTGGTTGGAAGAAAAAAAGATATGACTCTATTTTATTTAAGAATATACCTTCAAAATTATTTAATTGGGCTGCAAGAGTAGTTTCTGGAATCTATTTGCATGACTTTAATTGTGGACTAAAAATTTATCGAAAAGAGGTGATTAAGAATATTGAGGTTTACGGCGAAATGCATAGATATATTCCTGTAATTGCTGCTAATGAAGGTTTTACAAAAATCGAAGAACAAGTTGTAAAGCACCAAGCTAGAAAGTACGGTAAAACAAAATTTGGAAGTGATAGGTTTATAAATGGGTTATTAGATTTAATAACGCTTTTATTTTTGAAAAAATTTGGTAAAAGACCGATGCATTTTTTTGGTTTTTTGGGAACCGTGATGCTAATAGTTGGTTTTGGATTTACTATTTACTTGGGAATAAATAAACTCTATTTTAATCAAGGAGCACGACTAATTTCTCAAAGACCTGAATTTTATATTGCTTTAACAACTATGGTTATGGGAGCCCAGTTTTTTATTGCTGGATTTATTGGTGAAATTTTAATTAGTAATAGCAAAGAAGTTAAAAGGTATAATATTTCTGAAAAAACCAAATGAAAAAAAAATTGGAGTCTAAAATACGTGAGTGGCTGGAGCCCCCTTTTGATAAATCTACTCATTTGGCCATTTCAAAATTAAGAGAAAATTCAGAGGTTTTAGAGGACGCATTTTATAAGGATCTTGAGTTTGGTACTGGTGGTATGAGAGGTATTATGGGAGTCGGCACCAACCGAATAAATCAGTACACATTGGGAAAAACTACACAGGGCCTATCAGACTATCTAAAAAAAAAATTTAAAGGTGAAATAAAAACTGTAATTGCTTATGATTGTAGAAAAAATAGTAAAAGCCTAGCTAGAAAAGTTGCTGATGTGTTTTCCGCAAATGGAATCAAGGTTTTTCTTTACTCTGATTTAAGATCTACTCCTCAACTATCATTTACAGTAAGGCATTTGAAGGCAAATTGCGGTATTGTCCTCACTGCCTCACATAATCCCCCTGAGTACAATGGTTACAAAGTTTATTGGGAGGATGGAGGGCAAATTGTTCCTCCTCAAGACCAAGAAATTATTAGACAAATTGAAAAAACAAAGTTTGATAAAATACTTTCCAAACCAAATGATTCATTGATAGAAATTATTGGTGACGAATTAGATAAAGCCTTTATTGATGCCTCTTTAAAATTAGGGCTCCTAGAAACAAATTTAAGGTCAAATTTTAAAATTGTTTTTACATCTCTCCATGGAACCTCAATCACTGCTGTACCTCAGGTACTTAAAAATGCAGGGTATAATAATGTCAATATAGTTGCAGCTCAAGCTAAACCTGATGGAAATTTTCCAACTGTAAAATCCCCAAATCCGGAGGAGCCTGAAGCATTAAAGCTTGCAATTGAGGAAGCTGAAAAATTAAATGCAGACATAGTAATAGGTACTGACCCCGATTCAGACAGGCTTGGAGTAGCTGTTAGGGATTTAGATAATAAGTTTTATTTGCTTAATGGCAATCAAACTATGGCTGTTATGACTTACTATCTTTTAGAAAATTGGAAAAAAAAGAATAATTTAAATGGAAAACAATTTATAGCATCCACAATAGTTTCATCCCCAATGATAAAGAAAATTGCTTTATCATATGGAATTAAATATATGGAAACACTAACCGGTTTTAAATGGATTGGAAAATTGATAAAAGATAACCCATCTCTTAATTTTATTGGTGGTGGAGAGGAAAGTTTCGGTTATTTAGTGGGTAGTGAAATAAGAGATAAAGATGCCGTTACCTCTACTCTTTTAGCATGTGAGATTGGGGCACATTCAAAACAAATTGGTAAAAGTTTTTACAATATTCTTGAAACATGTTACAGAAAATTTGGAGCTTACAAAGAAAGGTTAATTTCATTTACTCAGACTGGAAAAGAAGGTGCAAAAAAAATAAATGAAATGATGAATAGTTTTAGGTACAATTCTCCAAAAAAACTTGGGAGTAAAAAAATTATTCAAATTGATGATTATCTTATTAGTAAGAGGTTTAAACCCCTACCAAATCATAAAGTAAATATCGATTTACCTAAATCAAATGTCATAATATATAAACTTGAAGATAATTCAAGAATAGCGATTAGACCAAGTGGAACTGAACCTAAAATAAAATTTTATTTTAGTGTTAATTCTAAAATGGGAGAAAATGAATCATGGAAAGAAGTTGAACAAAAGCTCGATACTAAAATTAATAAATTAATAGAGACATTAAATTTATAGATGAGTTATTTCATTAAAATTATTCGATTTAGTTTACCCTACAAAAAGTTTGCCTTTTTGAATATTTTTTTCAACATATTATACGCTTTGTTTTCAGCCTTAGCCTACGTGGCAATGATTCCAATGATGCAAATACTTTTTGGAACAACTAAAAAAACATATAATCAACCCAAATATGAG
Source organism: Flavobacteriaceae bacterium (assembly GCA_002695445.1). Lineage (GTDB taxonomy): Bacteria > Bacteroidota > Bacteroidia > Flavobacteriales > Flavobacteriaceae > UBA8316. The sequence goes on along the minus strand of NZOY01000102.1, from coordinate 9,297 downwards.
GGAATTAGTGAATTAAAATCATTTGTAGAGGAATTTTTCAATTTTAAGGTGACTCAATATTTAGAACAAGATGCAGGACTTGCACTTCTATTTGTTATAGTTATGGTTATTTTCCTATTTTTTCTTAAAAATATTTTTAACTACCTAGCAATGTTCTTTATTACTTTTTTAAGAAATGGTATTCTTAAAGATATTAGAAATTCCCTTTATAATAAAACTATTTCTCTACCCCTGAATTTTTTTACCGAAAAGAAAAAAGGTGATTTAATGGCTAGAATTTCGTCAGACGTATTAGAGTTACAACATTCATTTCTTTCGATATTAGAGTCAATAATCCGTGATCCTTTGACTATTTTATTTTCATTAATTGTGATGTTTAGTTTTAGCACGAAACTGACCTTTTTTGTCTTAGTTTTCATCCCACTATCAGGGGCTATTATTTCTCAAATTGGTAAATCACTAAGGAGAAAATCTGCCCGCGTACAAAATGAACAAGGAGAGTTTCTATCTATATTGGAAGAAACTCTTGGGGGTATTAAAATTATTAAAGCATTTAATGCACAAAATAAATTTGTTAAAAAATTTGGGAAGTCCACACAACGTTTTTTTCATTTTTCTAATAAACTATTAAATAGACAGAATCTTGCCTCTCCAATAAGTGAGTTTCTAGGAATTTTAGTAATTAGTGGTTTGTTATGGTTTGGTGGTAGAATGGTATTAGTTGATCAGACATTAAGTGGAGCAATATTTTTATCTTATCTAGGACTTGCATACAATATATTGACTCCTGCAAAAGGGATAAGTAAAGCCTTTTACAATATTAAAAAAGGGGATGCAGCAGCACAACGTGTTCTAGACATTTTAGAGGCAAAAGATGATATGGAAGATACTTCAGAGTCAATAGGGTTAAAACATTTGAGAAAGGGAATTAAGTTTGAAAAGGTTTTCTTTTCTTATGGAAATAAAAGTGTTCTAGAAAATTTTTCTCTTGAAATAAAAAAAGGTCAAACCATTGCATTGGTAGGACCCTCCGGGGGAGGTAAAACCACTGTTGCTAATTTGATTAATCGATTTTACGAAATTGGAAAAGGTCAATTAAAGATAGATGATATACCTATCAACCAAATTAAAAAATCAGATCTTTATCAGCTTACTGGAGTTGTTACCCAGGATTCAATTTTATTTAATGATTCTGTCCAAAATAACATTGCTCTAGGGAATCCTCTAGCAACAAAAAAAGATGTAGTTGAGGCTGCAATAATAGCTAATGCATATGGATTTATTGAGAAATTAAATGACGGGTTTGATACGGTAATTGGAGAGGGTGGTAATATGTTCTCTGGAGGACAAAAGCAAAGACTTTCGATTGCAAGAGCAGTTTTAAAAAATCCAGATATTTTAATTTTAGATGAAGCCACTTCTTCACTTGACACTGGTTCCGAAAAATTAGTTCAAAATGCATTAGAAAACCTTATGAAAGATAGAACTTCCCTTGTAATTGCTCATCGTTTGTCTACAATTAAAAAGGCTGATTTAATAGTTCTCCTAGATAAAGGTAAAATTATTGAAAAAGGAACTCACCAAGGATTATTAAAAAAAGATTCTTTCTACAAAAAACTTGTAGAATTACAAACTTTTTAATTTGAATTAAACTTTTTTGTATCTAAGGAATCAAATGTAAGAAGTTTTGAATACAGAAAACCAATTTATAAATGCATTAAAGAATCCTGAAACACAGGATCTTGCCTTTAGGAAATTAGTATCTGATTACAAAGAACGCCTTTATTGGCAAATAAGAAAAATAGTTATAAATCACGATGATGCCGATGATGTTTTACAAAATACTTTTGTTAAAGTATTTGAAAATATTAAAAAATTTAAAGGAAATAGTAGTATGTATACTTGGATGTATAGGATAGCAACAAATGAGTCATTAAATTTTATCAATAAAAAATCAAAACAAATGGGAATATCGGGTGAAAAATTTATTTTAGATAAAATTAATTTACTTGAAACAGACCCTTATTTCGAGGGGGATATAATTGAAATTAAACTCCATAAGGCTATTGCAAACTTACCACAGAAACAAAGAATAATATTTAATATGAGATATTTTGACAAGATGAAATATGAAAAAATATCAGAGATATTACAGACTTCCGTTGGAGGTTTAAAAGCTTCATATCATCATGCTAAAAATAAAATTAAGACTATCTTAAATGAATGATTTACACAAAAAAACTCCGTTTAAAGTTCCAAAAAAATATTTTGAATTATTTGAAAAAATGTTTTTGAGAAAAATAGGTTTGATTAGAAACAATGATGGTTTTATAACACCTGTGAACTATTTTAATACAGTCGAAACTGAAATTTTAAGTAAAGTGAACTACTCGTCTTTTGACAATAGCTTGCGTAATTATGTCTTCAGTTTTAGTGCTATAGTAGCAACTATTGCAATTTTAATTTTTTTTGAGGAAAATAAGTTAAAAAAGTTGGAGCTAGAGGAATTTTTTTTAGATCAATATTTGTCAAACAGTTCTGCTTACGAAATAGCTGACGACTTTGATTCTAATACCTTAAGTTATGATTTAGTTATTGACTCATATAATTCAATATCTACTGAAGATATTTTTGAAATAAAAATATTTAGTGAAAACCCTTATAATCTTAATATACATGAAAATGAATAGATTTTTATTTATTGTGCTAATTCTAAGTTTAAATTTTAGTTATGGACAAAAAGATAATATGAGCTTTGATAGACTTAAGGCCCTAAAAATGACTTATATAACTGAAAAATTAGGTTTAAATGAGAATCAAGAAACTTTTTTTTGGAAGATTTACAACGATTACGAGGACAAAATACACGAAAAATCTAGAAAAAAAATTAGAGCTCTAAGAAGAGAATATTTTAAAGAATTAGATACTATATCAAACATTAGTGCATTTCAAGTTATTAACCAAATAAATAACCTGGAACATCTAGCTCTTAAGTTGAAAGAGGAACGTGATCTTAAACTTTTAGATAGTTTATCACCTAAAAAAGTCCTTAAAGTTCAGGTTATGGAATATCGTTTTAATAGAGAAATGATATATAGAATAAAGAAAGNAAAAGAGGAAAATTAAAAATAAATTTAATTGGAATNNTGTTATTNCAAAATGAAACTTCACAGAAATGTTGCATTTGGAATTGTGTCTGGTCTCAAAAGNACNATTNTTGACAAAAAACCTGCTTCTGATGTTATCAAAAAATTACTTAAAAGCAACTCTAAATGGGGTTCAAGAGACCGAAAAGTTATTGCAAAAGTTTTTTACGATGTAATTCGTCAAAAAAGACTTATTCAANAAGCCTTNGAATTAGATAATAATTCTTCAGATCACTTTTTTTTAAGATTAATAGCAGGTTGGATGGTAATGAATGGTCAAAAACTTCCAGACTGGAAAGAATTTATTGATATAAATACCAAAATTCTATTAAAAAATTTTCTTGAGCTAATCAATGAAAGAAAATTTAAATATTCAATTCCAGACTGGCTAGATGATTTAGGGGTTCAGGCATTTGGAGAAAAGTTTTGGAATAANGAANTTGAGGCATTAAACCTTCCTGCCAAATTTATTATTAGAGTAAATCGAACTAAAATCTCAGTAAAAAAGCTAAAAGACATATTATANNGTGAATATNAAATAAAAACTGAGATAAAACCAAATTATCCTGATGCTTTAATNTTTGAAAATCATAAACCAGTATTGNATTTAGAGGAATACAAAAAAGGTTTTTTTGAAATCCAAGATGCAAACTCACAAGCTGTATGTTATTGGCTGAATCCCTCAGAGGGTAAATACTACATAGATTCGTGTGCAGGGGCAGGTGGTAAAAGTTTACATTTAGCTAATTTAACTAACAATAAAGCTAAAATACTGGCAATTGATATCAATCAATCCANGCTTNTTGAATTAAAAAANAGAGCTAAACGAAATAAAATTAACTCCATCGATACATTTTGTATTAAAGAATCTAAAGACTTAGAATNAATTAAAGGAAATGCAGATGGTGTTTTAATAGATTCCCCCTGTAGTGGCATCGGCGTATTAAAGAGAAACCCAGCTTTAAAATGGCAACTTGATCCAGATATTATTTACCAGATCACATTAAATCAACAAAAGATATTTCAAGCATATGCATCATTAGTTAAAGTAAATGGGTGTTTGATTTATGCTACTTGTTCTATTTTACCCATTGAAAACCGACATCAGGTTGATAATTTTTTAAAAAGTAAATTAGGTTCAAAGTTTCAATTTGAGAAGGATAAAACATACTTTTCACACCAAACCGGTTTTGATGGTTTTTACTGTGCCAGACTATNTAGGAAAATGTGAATAAATTGCTGAAAAGTTGTTCTTTGNATAGCAATTTTAATAGTCCTTAAATGCATGGAAAAAATTATTTTTATGATACTAAAAATCAATCATGATTTACTTTTTTGGGAAACCCACTGCGAAAATTTATGCTGTACAAAAAAAGGATAAACTAGATACTCNAGACCAAAATAAACTGATTTGGCTGTTTGGAAATAGCCCACTAATTGGCAATCAAAAAATAGATGAAAGTTTCATTGGTCCAAGGTCAACAATGATTACACCTTGGAGTACAAATGCTGTTGAGATAACTCAAAATATGGACATTAAAGGGATCACAAGAATTGAGTGTTTTACTGCAAAAAAAAATCATAGGGGGTTTGATCCAATGTTATTCGAAACTTTTAATGGTTTAAATCAAAAAATTTTTGAGATAAATCATACCCCTGACCCAATTATTCCAATTATTGATATTGAAGATTATAATTTAAAAGAAGGTTTAGCACTAAGCAAACATGAGGTTGACTATTTAAATCATCTCTCAGAGAAAATTGGACGAAATCTTACAGATTCTGAAGTGTTTGGATTTTCTCAGGTTAACTCTGAGCACTGTCGTCATAAAATATTTAATGGTATTTTTTTAATAGACGGAGAATTAAAAGATGAGAGTCTTTTTGAAATGATAAAAAATACATCAAGAAAAAATCCAAATTCCATTGTTTCCGCCTATAAAGATAATGTTGCTTTTGTTTCAGGTCCTAAAATAGAGCAGTTTGCTCCCCAAGAATCTACAACCCCAAGTATTTATAAAATTAAAAATATTGAGAGTGTTATTTCATTAAAAGCTGAAACCCATAACTTTCCAACTACAGTTGAACCTTTTAATGGTGCTGCTACTGGTTCAGGAGGCGAAATTAGAGATAGACTCGCTGGAGGACAAGGTTCAATACCTCTTGCAGGAACTGCTGTATATATGACTCCCTACTCCAGAGTTTCGAGTGATCGAAAATGGGAAAAAGTTTTACCCAAAAGAAAATGGTTATACCAAACGCCAATTGATATTTTGATTAAAGCATCAAATGGAGCATCTGATTTTGGAAATAAATTTGGTCAACCCTTAATTGCAGGATCTATTTTTACTTTTGAACATTTTGAGGATAATCATCGGCTAGGCTACGACAAAGTTATTATGTTAGCTGGTGGTATAGGTTTCGGCATTAAACAACAGGCAAGGAAAAAAACTCCATCTAAAGGTGATCTTATAATTATTTTAGGTGGGGACAACTATAGAATTGGTATGGGAGGAGCTGCGGTCTCATCTGCTAATACTGGGGCATTTAGTAATGAAATTGAATTAAATGCTGTCCAACGCTCTAACCCAGAAATGCAAAAAAGAGTGGCAAATACAATCAGAGCNTTGGTTGAAAGTTCGATTAATCCAATTATATCAATCCACGATCACGGGGCAGGAGGGCACTTAAATTGCCTCTCGGAACTTGTAGAACAAACAGGCGGAAAAATTTTCATTGACAAATTNCCAATTGGAGACCCAACACTTTCTGCTAAAGAAATAATAGGAAATGAATCCCAGGAGAGGATGGGGCTTATTCTATCACCATCAGATGCAGATAGGTTGAAAATAATTGCTGATCGAGAAAGGGCCCCAGTCTACATTGTTGGTTATGTGACTGGGGACAATCATTTCTCCTTCGCAAATAAAGAAAATGGACAAAATCCAATTGATTTGGAGTTAAAATCTTTGTTTGGCAGTACGCCTAAAACAACTCTTACTGATCAAAGGAAAAAAAACGAGTTTGAAAAATTAGAATATAGTTTTTCAAAATTTGAAAACTTACTTTCATCTGTTTTAAAGCTTGAAGGGGTTGCATGTAAAGACTGGCTTACAAATAAAGTTGACAGATGTGTGACAGGAAAAGTTGCACAACAACAAACAATCGGAGAGTTACAACTTCCTTTAAGTAATTGTGGAGTTATGGCNCTAGATTATAAAGGTAATGAGGGGGTGGCAACTGCTATTGGNCACTCTCCTATTATAGGATTAATTGATCCTGCTAAAGGAAGCGTTAATTCTGTTGCTGAAGCACTAACCAACATAATTTGGGCACCCCTTGATAAAGGATTAAAGTCAGTAAGTTTATCAGCTAATTGGATGTGGCCATGCAATAACGATGGTGAAAATGATCGGTTGTATAGGGCCGTTGAAGCTTGTGCTAATTTNGCAATAGAGTTGGGAATTAATATCCCCACTGGAAAGGACTCTTTGTCTATGAAACAGAAATACCCGGAGGGAGACGTTTTAGCTCCTGGCACCGTGATTATCTCATCAACTGCTCATTGTAAAGATATTAGTAATACAATAAATCCTTGTGCTATTCCCAAAAAGGGAAGCCTATACTATATCAATTTATCCTTCGAAACGCACAAACTAGGTGGTTCGTCACTTGGGCAAGTAATTAACAAGATAGGAGTTGAAGCGCCAGGAATTAAAAATATTAAATGTTTTAAAAACACATTTAANTTGATTCAGAAATTAATTTTAAATAAGAAGCTTATTTCAGGACATGATATTTCGTCAGGAGGAATGATTACGACACTTTTAGAAATGTGTTTCCCCTCCCAAAACATAGGCATGGAAATAAATCTATCTAAAATAAATGAATTTGATACAACNAAACTTTTGTTTGCTGAAAATTCAGGCTTAATAATTCAGAGTGAGGAGAATTTAACTAAAAAATTCAAATCCATTGGAGTCGAATGTTTTAATATTGGAACCGTAAATAATAGCGGAAATTTGAAACTTATAAATAATAAAGACCAATTAAACCTTGATATATTTAAACTAAGGGATATTTGGTTTTCAACCTCAAAAAAACTTGATAATNTGCAAACTATGGAGGGATTAGCCGAAACTAGATTTAAAAATTATAAAGATATTCCTCTACGCTTCAAATTTCCNAAAGATTTTGACGGTCAACTTAANCNAAATAACAAAAAAAGAATAAAGGCAGCGATTATTAGAGANAAGGGGAGCAATTCTGAGAGAGAAATGGCATATGCTATGCATGTTGTAGGTTTTGATGTATATGATGTCCATATGACAGACTTAATAAATGGAAGAGAGACATTAGAAAGCTATCAATTTGTTGCCGCTGTAGGNGGCTTTTCAAACTCAGATGTTTTAGGCTCTGCGAAAGGATGGGCTGGAGCTTTTTTATACAATCCTAAAGCAAAAAAAGCGTTAGAAACATTTTTTTCAAGAGAGGATACTATTTCTCTTGGAGTATGCAATGGCTGCCAACTTTTTATTGAGTTGGGATTAATTAATCCAACTCATAAAAAATTACCNAAAATGAAACACAATTTATCTGGGAAATTTGAATGCCAATTTACCGCAGTAAATATTCAATCATCAAGCTCAATTATGATGAGTGGGCTGGAGGGAAGTAAATTAGGTATTTGGGCAGCTCATGGAGAGGGACGATTTGATCTACCTCTAGAGGAATCTAATTATCAAATTCCAGNAAAATATCATTATGATNAATACCCTGCAAATCCAAATGGATCTAAATATAATACTGCTATGATTTGCAGTGAAGATGGAAGACACTTGGTTATGATGCCACANCTTGAAAGGTCAACTTTTCCCTGGAATTGGGGGCATTACCCTCGAGATAGAGAGGATAAGTTTTCTCCTTGGATTATTGCCTTTGAAAATGCCTTTAATTGGTTAACTAAGGTTAGATATAAATGATCCNNNTAGTTAATTATTTGTTATTTNAAAAAAAACTGAAATGAATCCTACAAGGATTTTTGAAATACTTGACCATCAATTAAAAAATAACCCTCTTGAGTGTTGTCTGTCTACAAAAAAAAATGGACTTTGGATAAATAAATCAACACTTGAGTTTTATGAGATGGTTAATCAAATCACTTTTGCACTTCTTAANTTAGGAGTCAAGCCNAATGAAAAAATAGCNNTAATATCATCGACAAATAGAACTGANTGGTCTGTAATTGATATGGGGATTCTCCAGCTGGGTGCTATTACAGTCCCATTATATCCCAATATAAGTTCTAATGACTATGAATTTATCTTAAATCATTCAGAAAGTACTTACTGTTTTGTTTCTGATAAAGAAATCTATTTGAAGTTAGCATCAATAAAAAAAAATGTAAAAGGGTTAAAAGGTATATATAGTTTTGATAAAATTAGTGGTTGTAAGAATTGGTTAAATTTAATTGAGCTGGGAAATAAGAATCAAGACCAACATAAATTAAATAAATACAGATCAAATATTTCAGACTCAGATGTAGCTACAATAATTTATACTTCAGGTACTACTGGCATTCCAAAAGGAGTAATGCTAACACACAAAAATATTGTATCTAATGTTATATCAGCCTCAAAAAAATTCCCTTTCAAAAAAAAACAAATTGCACTAAGTTTCCTTCCTCTCTGTCATATTTTCGAAAGAACTTTTGTATATGGATATATGTATAATGGAATTAGTGTAAACTTTGCCGAGTCACTAGATACAATAAGTGAAAATTTAATGGAGGTAAAACCTAATTTTATGACTGCGGTCCCGAGACTACTTGAAAAGGTATATGAAAAAATATATAATAAGGGTAATGAATTCAGTGGATTGAAAAAAAAAATATTTTTCTGGTCAATTAAAGTTGCACTTAAATTTGAGCCATACAATAATAATTTGATCTATTTGATAAAACACTGGATTGCAAAAAAACTCGTTCTATCAAAATGGAAGAATGCTTTAGGAGGAAAATTAGAGCTAATTTGTTCTGGAAGTGCACCCCTTCAGCCAAGGCTAGCTAGAGTTTTTTCAGCCGCCGGGATATCAATTGCAGAGGCATATGGATTAACCGAGACCTCACCTGCAATTTCTATTAATGAATTAA
>NZOY01000101.1 GCA_002695445.1 Flavobacteriaceae bacterium | reverse complement strand
GTGTTTATTCATCATTTAAGTGATTGATAGAATTGAAGGAAGAGGCAGGTAAGCCCTCTTTATTAAAAAAATTAGGAGTTAAAAAGTTTTTCCATCCATATCTAACATATAGGGGTATTGGCACTTTTTTGGACCATACAATTACTTTATCTCCTTTGATTTGCGCATTTGCAGTTTGAAAAATTTTGTCTTTTCCTGCAATTTCAAAATATTTTAATTTTTTATTTGTTACGTGAAGACCACTTCCGATATGATCAAAGGAAACAATAGCTTTACCCTTTTGAAAGTTTACTTCTTTAAAAAGAGGGCCAGAATGGGTGAGGTTTTTGTATCCATAATCTTTCGCCAATGCCCAAAGTGCAAGTCTTTTTCCTACTGGTTTTTTGATTTTGGGATGAATATCTAGGCTGTCTCCTATATCCATCGTGACTGCCATTCCTACATTTTCTTCTGAAAGAGTTAGCCGCTGCTGCTCTCTTAAATTTGCTGCGAACTCACCGCTAGTCTGATTTCTCCTATTAGCATATTCATGAGGAGCTATTTGAACATAATAAAATGGGAGTTTTTCATTTTCCCATTTTTTCCTGAAAGTTTTAATAACCGATAAAAAGGTCGAACGATAATTTTCATATCGTGTTACGTTATTTTCTCCTTGATACCAAATAAACCCTTTTAGCGTGTATGGTGAGATTGGAGAAATTAATGAATTATATAGCATGGTTGGTTTACTTCCTTCTCTAGGCATCCTTAGCTTTGATGGAAAAACAATCTCATCTAATCCTTCTTCTAGATTATATAAACGATTATTAGTTTTCCAGGAAGAAAACTTTACTTTCCAAGTGTCAAAAAATGAATAAATCTTTTTATTATTATAATATATTCCTCTGTCTTCATCTTCCAATAAACCACCATCTCCATACATATCAGCTATTCTTATTGCTATTGTATTAATACCCTGATTGAGAATATTATCAGGAATTAAAAATCGACTTTCAAATTTCCCATAACCCTTACGTCGATTAACGAATTTACCATTAATAAATATGTCAAAAAATTCATTTACCTCTCCAATCTCAAATTCTAAATCAACAACTTGATTTTTTTGATAATCAAATGTTTGTCTTAACCAAACTACTCCATCAAATTCATTTTCAATACTAAATTTTTTATTTATCTCTTTTAAACTTAAAATTTCCCAATTAGAATCATTGTATTTTTTTTCAACAAATTTTTTGTTTTCATCACTCAAAAAAGTTGTGTTATTATCATCATTAATTAATTGATTTAGCTCTACATAATTGTGATTACTCAACCACATATTATAAGGTGTGTTTGGGTCTAATGAAATTTTTATTCTTTCATTAATTTTTTCAAACCCCTTAACTTTTTCAAGTAATTCAGGCATTGCATATGCTTCTGCTGGATGACCCATTCGCCAAGTACCATGAATAATTCCAATAGGAACTTGTAAATTATTAAACAGTTCTTTTGCAAAAAAATATGCAACTGCAGAAAATTCTGATACCGTTTCAGGAGAACAAACTTTCCAACTACCTTTCACATTTTTATTTGGAGTATAAGAGTCATTACCAGTTGCCCTAAAATATCTTATTTCATTATAATCAGCTAGTGGAATTTCATCAATTGCTCCTTCAACCTCTGTTATTTTATTTCCCATCTGCCAACCCATATTAGACTGTCCTGAGGCGAACCAGACCTCACCAAAAAAGATATCTTTAATAATGATTTTTTTTGAGGAATTTTGAACTACTAATTCATGAGGCTTCAAATCAGCTTTCAGGGTTTTTATTTTTGTATTCCATTCCCCGCTTTCATCAGCATTAATTAACTTTTCCTCACCCCAGTCAGTTTTTAAAAAAACCTGACCCCTAGGTTTTGTGTAGCCCCAGATTGCAACAAATTCATCTTGTTGAAGGATCATATGATCCTGAAATAGACTACCAAGAGACAGACTTTCGTCTTGTTTACATGAAAAAAAAATAAAAATAAATATTAAGACTATTTTCTTCATTATAAAAAAATATTAAGAGGTAAAGGTTATTTTTTAGTTAACTCTTAAATATGTAAAGATCTTTTAATACTCATAATATCCATTTTTCTAATCCCTACTTTAATTAATCATCATGACTGTTGGCAGGATAAAATGTTTTCAATTGTTTCCCATTAAATACTGATGTAATTCCATATTTGAAGCCTAACCTATGAGTTATAATTTCTAAAGTATCACCCTCTCTTTCAATTAAAGGAGTTGAATAGTGATTCCAACCCAAATAAGGGGCTTTTTCAGAGGTGTATCGGTAACCAATTCTCGCTCCCGGAGTTTCACAACTAACACTAACTTCTCCATTATTGAATTCGATACTTGGTGGGGCGGTTAATTGTGCCTTTCCATTAGGATAAAAATCAGATATTAAATCTATTTCATTAATAAATCCTTTATCATCAATTTCACCCATCCAACGTTCGCATTCAGCTCTTAATTTTTTTAAAATACTGGCATAGGCTGGATCCAAAGAAATATTTTTCAGTTCATGAGGATCATTTTCTGTATCAAATAACTCTTCAACCTTTTTTGTTTCTCTAAACCAAAGAGATTGATTTTCGTCCAACTCTCCTTTATCTCGCATTCGTAAAAGTTCTTGCATAACCTCCATATTTTCTCTGTAGGCTAGCGGTAAGTAATAAGGTTTTTCAGGATTAAAGTTTTTTAAGTATTTGAATCGCTTGTCACGAACTGCACGAATCATATCTACACTCTCATCGAAACGATCAGCATGACCATGAATAAAAGTCCGAGATGATTTAGCTTTAAAATTACCTTCAAAAGCATGACCTTGCATATATTTTGGAGGCTCAAGACCAACCATAGATAAAAGCGTAGGAGCGAAGTCAACAAAGCTAATTAATCGATCGTCTCTTTCTCCAGCCCTAACTTTATTAGGATACCTTATTATAAGAGGAACTCTTAGTCCAGAATCGTAAAGTAATCTCTTTTGTCTAGGCAGCGGTCCGCCATGGTCTGAATACCAAACAATTATTGTTTTTTCTAGGAGGCCGTCTTCTTCTAATTGATCGAGAATTCTGCCAACACCTTTATCCATCCTAATTATATTGGTATACATTCTTTTCATTGCGTTTTCTCCAATTTTATTTTGAGGAAGATACGGGGGAATTTTAACCTTTAAATCCTCAGGTACTAATATTTTTTGATTAGTACCATTGTATTTAACCCACCATTGTTTTTCATTTCTGCTAGGAGGAAATTCATCTCCAGTGTCAAAAAAGTTTTTTCTAGAATTCCACATGCCAGATTCATGGCAAACCCCAAAATTAAAAATACTGAAAAATGGAATTTTTTTATCAGGTCTATTTCTCCAGTGTGCATAAATACTAGATTCATCCCAGGCTAGCTCAGATTTAAAAAATTGATAATCTTCTTTGGCGTTATTTGTTGTGTAGTAACCATTTTCTCGCATTATTTCACTAACCATTTTCACTTCTGGTGGAGGGACTGCTTGGTAGTCTATAATTCCAGCCTCTCTCGCTGCAGGTTGCTGGTTGAGAGTTCGCATGTTTTGTGCACCAAATGAATTTGGGTACAATCCAGTTGCTAAAGTTGCCCTGCTTGGAGAACATACTCCTGATACAGAAAAATTATTTGTATAAACAACTCCTTCTTTTGCTAAACGATCTAAATTCGGAGTATGAGCTCTTGGATCACCGTAGGCATTAAGATAAAAAGGGCTTAGATCTTCTGCCACAAGCCATAGAATATTTAATTTTTCATTTTTCTCACTTTGGAACTCACATCCAAATATTATTGTTATCAAAATCAATAACAAAATCTTATTTTTAATTTTCATTTTTTAGCTTTAAATTTTTTAAAAAAAAGTTTACCATTTCCACTTTGTACTTATCAATAAATACATTTTTTCCATGCCCTCCATCTCTAACTGAAATTAATTCACTTTCGATATTTGCTCTTTCAAGAGCCATTTTCAAAACTTTACTTTGGCAATAAGGGACTGTAAGATCAACCATTCCATGAATAATCAAAAATGGAGGTGTTTTAGAACTTATATAATTGATTGGATTTGCCGCTCTAGCCTTTTCCTTATTTTCTTGAATCGCTCCACCAATTAGTTTTGATTCTGGGGAATTTACTGCATCGTGTACCATTTTCGAACCGCAAATATCCATCAACAAGAAATCAGTTGGTCCAAACCAATCTACTACTGCATTCACATGACTGTCATAATTCAAAAAACTACCAATATTACCCTCCATCAATTTATTATGAGATGTAGTTCCTGCCATCGCTGCAAGGTGACCCCCAGATGAACTTCCAGTTACTCCAACAAAAGAGGGGTCAATTTTATATTCACTGGCATTTCCTCTTAGGAACCTAATGGCTGCTTTTACATCATGAATTTGTGCTGGGAATAACGCATCTGTACTTGACCTGTGGTTAATTGAAGCCACTGCAAAACCAGCGTCAATCAAAGGTTTTATGAGTGATTTTTTTATGTATTTTGAGGCTTTACTTCGATTTGATTTCCATGCGCTACCATAAATAGTCAAAATTAGTGGACTTTTATTATTGGAGCTAGTGGGTGAATAAATATCTAAAGTATGATAGCTTTTTCCATCACCTGCGTAATTCAAATCTTTCCAAGTTGGCTCAATAGGGTTGACCGCCTCTTGACATATTGAATAAGAACAAATAAAGATGAGTAAATACTTATACATTTATAAAATTGATTTAATTGATTCTATTTGGTTTCCGCTACCTAAAGCATTTGATTTTTTACAATCCCATTTTAGTTTACCATTTTTAAAATTAAAAATATAGTCTAATCTTGCTGGTGTTTCATATTGATAAATTCTCATCTGAAATTCATTCTCAGTGATCCAAGCACCCGAGACAGCTATTTTTTTATTTTTTGAGTAACGAAGAGAAGATTTTGGAACTATTTTATGATTAGAACTTGTAAAAGGTAGATGACCTTTTAACTCACTTTTAATATACTCGCCAAAACCAAATGGAATAGTTTCAATTTTACCATTTACTTTGATTTCAACTTCATTTTTTTTGCTATTAAAAAAAATAAATTCAACAGCCTCTTTATTTTTGGCAATTTTAATCTTTTTGTTGAAAAACTTTTTTGCCAAAGCTTTGCTCATTTTACCATCAATGGGTTTTAGCTCTAGTGAAGCAGATTTTTTTCTCAAAATCTCAATCNCTTCAGGGTTAAAAATCATTTCAGAAGAATTCATTTTGGGAAGTAATTCATCCCATACAATCTGCATTATTCCTCCCATATTATCTGTACCAGAGGTAATTGCCACTACAGTGTTGTGCTCTGGAATAACGAGGCAAAATTGTCCCATTGCTCCATCCCCACGATAAGTGTTAAATCTTGATCTCCAGAATTGAAATCCATATCCTTGAGACCAGTCATTGTCTGGATCACTTCCATTAGAGACTTGTTTTGATGTTGCCATTTTAATCCAATCTGAGGANAATAATTGATTTCCATTCCATTTTCCTTCTTGAATGTAAAAAACACCAAATTTTGCTATATCCTCAGTAGTTAAGTGAAGGCCCCATCCTCCAGTATTAATTCCTTCAGGGTCCNTTTCCCACTCTGGTCGATCAATCCCCAAAGGTTCAAATAGCCTTGGATATAAATAATCCACAAGTTTTTCTCCAGTTACTCTTTGTATAATAGCAGAGAGCATATAGGTCGCAGGGGTATTATACATAAAATAGGTTCCGGGTCTAAGTTTTAATTCTGACTCCAAAAAATGTTTGACCCAATCATCTGAGCTNTGACCTAGTNNNGGTTCACTAGTGTGGCCAGTGCTCATAGTTAGTAAGTCTNTAANTCTTAATTGCTTAAGTTGCCAAGTTGGATTTTCAGNNGATTTTTCTGGAAAATAGTCCTTTACAAAATCATGTATTTGTATCAGACCTTCCTCAACTGCAAATCCAATTGCTGTGGAAGTGAAACTTTTACTTAGTGACCATAACTCATGAGGAATATTCGGACCATAGGGGTCCCACCATCCCTCTGAAATGACTTTTCCATTTTTTACTATCATGTAACTATGAACAAACTCTATTTTTTTTTCAAATGCGTCTANGAGATTCACTATAGATTCTGAGGAAACACCTTCTTGCTCNGGAGTACTCCTTGGAAGACTTTTCGTTTGCGCAATAAGCGAAATTGAAATAAGNGCAACAAAAAATGATAAAAATCTNTTTTCTCCCATTTTTAGTTAAGGTTATTTTCTAATTCATTCTTTATAATTTCTCTCCATAGATTATAGCCAGCTTTGCTAAGATGTAAGCTATCTTTTACAAAATATTTCCCTATTGGTCTGCCATAATTATTAATAAACTGATTTCTTGTTGAGATGAAATAATGGTTTGGTTGTCTNTCCATATAATCTTTTATTAAATCATTTGCTTGAACTATTTTATCCCATACGTGCCATCTTTTTGGGGTAGGTGTGGTTTCAATAATAAAAATTGGAAGGTCATTTGATAAATTATTATGGATTTTATTTGTTATCACTTTAACTAATTTTTTCACTTCTTTCGGGGTAATGTCATTGTGTCGGTTATTCAAACCTTTGCCCCCAGTTATGTCATTACCAACAAAAATAATAATGGCCNTTGCCTGTTCTTTNTTTTCAATTAAACGATCTATATAATGAATTAGGTCATAATAATGAGCACCTCCATAACCACGGTTTATAGAAGAATACGGTGCCATATCTTCNGCTAAAGATACCCAACGTCTAATACTTGAGCTCCCAATAAACAACAAGTAGTCTTTCATTGATTTGTATTCATTAAGGTTTTCAAGTTTTTGGATTTGATTCTCAAAGTTCTCTTTATGAGCTCTGTATTTATAATTTAAGGAACAACCATAAAGTGATAATATGATNATGAACAAAAATATTCTCTTTAATAATCTCATTAAATTATCTTTNCTCTATTAATTTTNTNTTCTCGNTTTTCAACCAATCGTCCAGAAGCTTTCGCCCTTTTACTAGTTTATCATNAAATCTTGGATCATTTATAAGATTTGTAGATTCATTGGGATCATTTTCAATATTAAATAGAATCTCATAGGNTTTTCCATAAACGACACTCCTAACATATTTAAACTGATCATAGCGAACCATTCTACCAAATTGATTTTGGCTATAAACAACATCAAATTCNTTTGATATCACTTCAGGTTCAAAAATTTGTTTTTTAAAACTCCTTCCATCTAGTCCTTTTGGTATTTCCACTCCTGCAAGATCTAATAAAGTAGGCATTATGTCAATGGTGCTAACCAGTGCATCACGATTAGTAATTGATTGCTTAATTTCTTTAGGATACCTTATTATTACTGGAATTTTCGAAGATTCTTCATAGAACGTTGTTTTTGCAATTAGTTTATGACTTCCAGCCATTTCACCGTGATCCGTGGTAAACATAACGATTGTATTTTCTTCCAGCCCCTGCTCTTTTAGGTTTTCTAAAAGTTGTCCAATTAAGCGATCTGTATTTTCAATTAGTAGTTGATAAGTAGAGATAAAACGTTTCCACTCATCTTCATTTAATCCAAAAACCTCTCTATACATAAAGTCCTCGTGTAAGATCATCCCTTTTTCATAAGCAACTTCATGATTGCTTGGTAGATCAGGTCTTGGCTGAAAACGCAAATAGGGCTCGTCATCATTTCTAGCAAAGTGGATGGCATCTGCAAATGTAGCTCCTTGAACTTTTCCGCCTAAAACCCGACAGATATCGTGAGGGTTAATTAGGGATAATGTCATAAAAAATGGCTTATCCTTTTGATCCTTGATGTACTTTATAGCATCTTCAGTGAAAATTGGGTCATATGCAGATCCCTCGGCTAACATTCCTCCATTTGAGTGTGTCATAGATCCAAATTCAGTGGCACTTGCGTATCCATATCCTCCAGCGTGTTCCTTGCCAAAATATGCTACATTATATCCTGCTTCCCTAAAGGATTTTCCTAAGGTAGGTGTCAATTTAGCACGATCAAGAATAGAATCTCTTTTAAGATTAAATCCAACATCATTG
>NZOY01000100.1 GCA_002695445.1 Flavobacteriaceae bacterium | reverse complement strand
ACCTGAACTCAATAATGAATACTTAATTGATTTTGGGACAGTATATTTTGGATTTTTGGTTTCCTCTGACATATCAGCAGCAGCTTCAAATCCAGTCAAACACCATGCGCCTAGTAAAATAGATAATGCAAATGATTTAAAAGTAAAATCTGAAAAGCTAAGATTATTTAAATTTGATAAAACGCCAAAATCATCTATTTTATTAAATAAAAAATACACTAAAAAGAATATTAACATAAAGACACCTATTATTTCTGTGATAACACCAATATTATTTATTTTGGATACTAAATTGATTCCCTTTAAATGAATTATTGTAACAATCCATATCATTAAAACAGAAATTAATAAGCTACTAACGTTCGTATTAAAATTTTGAAAAATTAAATCGCTTAAAACAATACTTAGTGCTTTACATATACCCGGAAAACCTGTTAGAAATTGCAATAATAAAAGCCATCCAGTTGCAAATCCCAGTTTTGATCCAACTAATCTATAAGTCCACTGATACCCGTACCCTGAAATGGGATAGTTTATCGATAACTCTGCCATTATAAGCGCTACAATAAATTGTCCTATAAAGACAATTAACCAGGAAATTGAGATAAAGTTTCCGACCTCTGAAAATCCAAAATGGAAATTTGCAAATATTCCCGTAAGTATAGAAATTAATGAAAATGATACAGCAAATGAAGAGAATTTTCGCATAGACCTCTTAAGGTCCTGCTTGTATCCAAACTTAGCTAATTCTTCAGAATCATTGTCGACTCCTCTAGACAGGGACATGACTTAAAATACCTTTATATATTCCAGGATCCGAACCCTTTATAATTTTAGCACCAAAAGTTACTTCATAAAATTTAGCTGGCCCTACCCCTCCGATAATAGCATATGCATATCCCATTTCTTTCATAGATTTTAGAGATAAAAAAAGAAGTACTTTACCAAGACCTTTTTTTCTATATTTTTTAGAAACTCCCATTGGTCCCAAAAAATTTAAATATGCTGCATCATAAGTGGAAAAACCAATAATTTCTCCATCTTTAATAGCTATATAAGTTGATATTGGATTTTTTGAAAATGATACATCTACTTCACTTTTCCAGCCNTCACCAAAATTTTCTTTAACCCAATTAGCTACNAGATACTTTTCTGCAGCTAAAGGGCGTCTAAAATCTATTTCTTTTTTTAGTTTATCATACTCTACACACTTTTCTGGAAGTTCGTAAAGTTTTACTAGCATATCTTTCATTTTTCTTTTTTAAAGTGATTTAATCATACTGAAACCATTTTCTTTAAAACCCAATTTTTCGTAAAAGAGAATTTTCTCTTTTTTACAATCTAATTTAATTTTATAACAATTTTCTTTTTTAGCAATTTCGATTAAACGATCTACTATTAGTTTTCCTATTTTTTTACCTCTAAATTCTCTATGTACCACTATATCCTCCAAATAAGCCATTAAACCTTTCTTTAATTTCATCTCAAAGTTTAGTGATCCAAATCCAATAAGTTTTTTTTTATAAAAAAAACAATATCCAAAAACATTTTTTTGTTTTGAATACTTTATCCAGATATTTTTATGNTTTATTTTAGGNGGGGTATAAACTGATATATCTTGAAGNATATCAATTACGCNTTGTAAGTCATTTTTACTAATTCTCCTAATCAAAATTTTATTTAAATCAATCATTTTACAATATTGGCTGAGAATTAAGTTTTGTTTTTATATAACAGCTAAAAGCTTCTTAAATTTACGAATTAAATTAATTTATTACTTTTAAATAAAACGTTNAGCCTCAATTTATTGAGATTTGAGTCCAAAGGTATCAGGTTTTTAATATTCAATATAAATACATAGAAATTATGATTTCAAGCTGCGTCAACCATGTCATTTTTTCCTATTATNCTAAATTATTTNAATGAAAATAGGNGAAAATAANAATAGNAAAACAATTTACTAACAATCCAACTTAAGAATAAAAAACAAATGAGTTTATCNGTCAAATTAAAACTATCANTCATGATGTTCCTTCAATTTTTNATATGGGGNGGATGGTTTGTTACCCTAGGAACCTTTTTGGGAAATAATCTTAATGCTTCTGGGAGTGAAATTGCACTGGCCTTTTCAACCCAATCATGGGGGGCAATAATTGCTCCTGTTTTTATAGGATTAATTGCTGATCGATATTTTAATGCTGAAAGAGTATTAGGTGTTTTACATTTGGTTGGAGGTGGTTTGTTATTCCTTATGTCACAAACAGAAGTTTTTTCTGTTTTCTACCCATATGTATTTTGTTATATGCTTTTATATATGCCTACTCTTGCCTTAGTTAATTCAGTATCTTTCAATCAAATGAAAGATACTGCATCAGAATTTCCAATCATCCGCACATTTGGAACTGTAGGGTGGATAATTTCNGGAATAGTCATCAGTTATATTTTTGGCTGGGATTCANTAGATGCAATTGCTTCTGGTAAATTAAANAATACATTTAAGATGGTAGCNCTGGCTTCCATAATTTTAGGCCTTTTCAGTTTTGGTCTACCAAAAACACCACCCTTTGCAGATAAACAAAAAAANTTTACTTTAAGTGATGCGCTGGGNTTGGAAGCTATAAAGCTCNTAAAGGATAGAAATTTTTTTATATTTTTTGTTGCTTCTATTTTAATCTGTATTCCACTGGCTTTTTATTACCAACAAGCTAATCCTTTTTTGGTAGAGTTGGGAATGAGTAATGCAACAGCTAAAATGTCTCTTGGACAGGTAAGTGAGGTATTATTCATGCTTTTACTNCCAATTTTCTTTATTCGTTTTGGATTTAAGAATACGATTTTAGTAGGAATGATTGCTTGGGTGATTCGTTATCTTCTATTTGCCTACGGTGATGTTGGGGACAATACGTTGATGCTTATCATTGGTATCCTTTTACACGGTATATGCTACGATTTTTTCTTTGTCTCTGGACAAATATATACTGACTTCAAGGCTGGAGAAAAAGTCAAAAGTGCAGCGCAAGGATTAATAACACTTGCAACCTATGGGATAGGAATGCTCATTGGATTTTGGATTGCAGGAAAAATTTCAGATACTTTTATCTTAGAANCNGGAAAACATGACTGGAATATGATATGGAAATTTCCAGCATTTTTTGCTCTATTTATATTTACACTTTTTTTTCTGATTTTTAAAAATGAAAAAATAAAATACAAAAATCAGTCCTGACTTATAAAATAGTTGTACTTAAAATAGAATAAAACTTATTTTTAAAATATGAAAGTCTACAAAAGGGAAAATGATATTTTAATCCAGAACAAAGATAAATTCTATTGTTTAGATGAAAAAAATTGGGATAAATTCATAAATGATGATCAATTATATTTAAAAATATTAGCTTCAATTAGTAATGCTAAAAAAATAAATATAGGCCAGTTCGATTCATTCAGCCCTCCAATTGATTCACAGGAATTATGGGCTAGTGGGGTAACTTATTACATGAGTAAAAAAGGAAGAGAGGAGGAATCTCAAGAAACTGGAGGTTCTATATTTTACACTAAAGTATACGATGCAGAACGGCCAGAGTTATTTTTTAAGGCCAATAAAAATAGAATTTCTGGCACTGGTCAACCAGTTAGAATAAGAAGGGACTCTAATTGGAATGTTCCAGAGCCAGAACTAACTCTTTTTGCAACATCAAACGCAAAAATAGTTGGCTATAGTATAGGTAACGACATGAGCTCAAGAGATATTGAAGGACAGAATCCTTTATATCTTCCACAAGCAAAAACTTACGATGGTTGTGCAAGTCTTGGTCCTTGCATTTATGTAACTGAAAAACCGCTAGTTAAAGGTTTAAAAATTGAATTAAGGGTAGAAAGAAACGGATCAATTGTATTTTGTGAGAGCATTTCTACAGAACGAATGAAAAGAAAACATCAAGAATTGGTAGACTACCTTTTCAAGGAAAGCTCTTTTCCAAATGGTGCTTTTCTTATGACTGGAACAGGCATAGTGCCTCCACCAGATTTCACCCTGAAATTAGGGGATATAATTGAAATTGAGATTGAAAAAATTGGAACATTAATAAACACCGTAGCTTAATTGTAAGAAAATGAATATCAGTGGAAAAAACTTTATCGGAGATAAATTATCAGGGGATGGAAAAGTATACTATAAAACTATCAACCCTTTAAAAAACGTTGAAAATCAAATTGAATTTGTAGAGGCAACATCAAGCGAATTAGAAAAGGCAATTGACTTAGCTGATGCTGCATTTCCAGTTTACAGCGAGCTATCTGGAAGAATAAGAGCTGATTTTTTGAAGTCCATAGCAGATGAAATTCTAAATCTTGGTGATGATTTAATTAATATTTATTGCCAGGAAACTGGACTTCCACAGGGCAGAGCTTTGGGTGAGCGTGGTAGGACAATATTTCAACTTAAGCTTTTTGCTAGTGTTATTGAAAAAGAAAATTGGAGAAAAAATATTCATGAAGAAGCAATAACTGAAAGAGAACCTACACCAAAACCTAGTTTAACCAAAACTCATATACCCCTGGGGCCAATTGTAGTTTTTGGAGCAAGTAATTTTCCTTTAGCCTATTCTACTGCAGGAGGTGATACTGCCAGTGCTTTGGCAGCAGGTTGTCCAGTAATTGTAAAATCTCACCCCATGCACAGCGGAATTGGTTCAATTATAGCATCTGCAATAATTAAAGCAAGTAAGAAGACAGGAATGCCCAATGGGGTTTTCTCTAACCTTAATTCAAAATCATTCGATCTATCTCACGAANTAGTCAAACATCCAAAAATTAAAGCNATTGGATTTACTGGAAGTTATTCTGGGGCAAGCGCGTTGAACGAATCTGTTTTAAAACGACAAGAAAAAATTCCATTTTTTGCAGAAATGGGTAGTGTTAACCCAATTGCCATTACTGAAAGTGCTATAGAAAAGGTTGATAAAAAAATGGTACAAATGCTAGCAGGATCTATTTCTTTGGGTGCAGGTCAATTCTGCACACAACCAGGGCTTTTATTGGTAACAGATAGCAAGTATACTGATAGATTTGTAAAAGATCTAGATAAGACCCTAAAAGAAGTAGGTGCTCAATGTATGATCCATCCAGACCTCAAAAAAAATTATATCTACCAAAGTGATAAAATAAAAAATCTTAAGGGAGTAATCGAAATTCAAGCAAATAACAATGAATTAGACGATAACCTTGCTCATCCTAAACTTTATATGGTCTCAGGGAATGACTTCATCGCAAATAGTCAGTTTCAAGAGGAGGTCTTTGGTCCTTTTTCCTTAATTATTAAATGTAAAGACCTTAATGAAATGGAACAAGTAATAAAAAATTTAGAAGGGCAATTGACAGGTTCAATTTTTGCTAAAAAATCTGACTATAAGCAAATTACCCCTTTAATCCAGGCATTTAAATCCAAAGTAGGAAGATTACTTTTTAACGATGTGCCTACAGGCGTTGAGGTATCAGAGGCAATGACTCATGGAGGACCATACCCAGCATCTTCAGACAGTAGATTCTCAGCTGTAGGACCTGATTCAATTTATCGTTGGGTACGTCCAATTACATATCAAAATTGGCCAAAAGAACTAATAGAAAAACTTATTCATTGAATAATAAACAATTATTAATTGACGTTTTTAAATATTTTAAGGAGTATTTTTAATTTTAATCATTTCACGACTAGGTGTATATGGATCATATTCGTATTTATTGGGTCTCACAATTGTTCCTGTTGTAAACGTAATTGAACTTTCCTTTTCAGCATTAAATACTACCTCAATTAAAGATGCAGTATATCCATTACTCTCTGGAATTTTCACTGCATATTTCCCTGAAGGTTTTAAATTAATAGAAGATTTTTTCCATGATTTTCCTATCTCCCAAACTCTAAAGTCTCTATTTTTTTTATTTTTTGCCTTCCAAAGAAAAATTTCATAAGGTTCATTAGTATCTATATCAACAAAAATACTATCACCTATTATTTTCCAATTCATTACAGGTAAAGGTTTTCTGTCAACTATTCGATGATAAAAAGAATAAATATTTTCAACTCTGTAGCCTCCATCTAATCCGTGATTACCATTAGGTACATATTGCAAATATTTTGGATTTGGTAGATCATCCCAGTAAAACTGCCAAGAATCGGGAAGAAAAAATTCATCTGAAGTTCCGTTAACTATCAATTTTGGTATTGTAAATTTTTCTTTAAACTGATACGGTTCAACCAAATCTAATAGACGTTTAAAGGCTGGAGTTCCCATCCAGTCCATTATGCCTGTATCTACATAATCTTGTATTGCAGGGGACCAATCGCCATAAGCTTTGTAATGGTGTTCAAATGATGGGATTACATTTAACAAGTCGATCACTAATGGAGCAATACCTACAACTCTATCATCTACAGCAGCTGTAGTCCAAGTTGTCCAGCCTCGCTTAGAGGCCCCAGAGATAAAAAATTTATCTGTCGGTTTTATATTGTTTATTGTTAGTTCTTGAATAACATCCATTGCCCGAACAACTGCCCTGGTCATTGGAAACCTGGCCAACCAAGCAATATCTTCATCTTTAGCTCCTCCTGATAAAAATTTTTTCCATCCATATGAAATTAAATCATCCTCATAACGACTAATACTATCTGAGCCTTTAAAATTAATTGGCTGGAAAGGTACATTGCTAATATAAGCAACAATAGATTCGGTTTTAAGTGACTGAGATATTGCTAAACTATCCAAAAATATTTTTTTATCCTTACTTGATCCACTACCAACAAATAACAAGGCATTAGAGGAATCATTTTTATTTGGGACAATCACGTCAAGCCAATGCCACCATAGGGTTTGGTTAACATCCTCCTCTGATAACCATCTTCCCGAGAACATTTTTATATGATAGAGCTTATATTCCTTATGTAATATTGAATCTGAAATTTCATAACTAAAATCGGGGCCCTTTTTATTAACATATTCTTTGAGAAATTTCAGTGAGGACTCTTGTTTTAAATCAGATCCTACCTCAGTACAACAAACATATAAAACTGAAAGCTTTAATAATATTAAAAAGAGAATTTTCGATTTTTTCATTTCAAAATTTTTAGATTATTTTATTTAACAAGTATTAAATCACATTTAAA
>NZOY01000099.1 GCA_002695445.1 Flavobacteriaceae bacterium | reverse complement strand
TAGTGCATTGCCTTTAAGAGAGGGAAAAGGTACTGCTTGGGAGGGTGGTCAAAGAGTGCCTACAGTAGTATATTATCCAAACAAAATAAGTCCTGGAAGGGCTATTGATACTCCGATAATGGCTATTGATATTTTACCGACTATTGCTGAAATTACAAATAGCAAATTACCTGAGAAGAAAATAGATGGTAAGAGTGTTTGGAATATTTGGAGGGGCGTGACAGATAAGAGTCCGCATGATGCCTACTTTTTTTATTACAAAAAAAATGAAATGCATGGCGTTCGTTACAAGAATTGGAAACTTTATTTTCCTCATACTTATCGATCACTAAATGGAAGAATGGGGGGTATGGATGGTTACAAAATTGAATATGATTATGATAACAAGGTTGATAAAATTGAATTGTATGATTTGACAATAGATATTAGTGAGACACTAGATGTGGCAGATCAACATCCAGATGTTGTTGAAAAAATAAAATCTCTTGCTGATAAAATGAGAAAAGAACTCGGAGATAAACTGTATGGAATTGAAGGTTTAGAGAATAGACAGGCGGGTAAATTAGATTAATTTTAAAAAATGAATCCATGTATATGCTTTTAGGATTATTATTTCTTTATCAATGTAATTTAAGTACACCACAAACTGAAGATAGAAAAAATCCAGTTTGGGAACCTATTGAAAATCACCAGGGAATGGCAAGGGCTTATTTTGCATCTGGATGTTTTTGGTGCGTAGAATACATTTATGAGAGTTTAGCTGGAGTTGAAGAGGTTTTCTCAGGTTATGCAGGTGGAAAGACCAAAAACCCAAATTACTATCAGATTATAACAGGAGTGACAGGTCACGCCGAGACTGTTGAAGTAATATACAACTCTAATATAATTAGTTTTAAAACCCTACTTGAGGTTTTTTTTGATTCTCATGATCCCACGCTCCTTAATCAACAAGGTCCTGATAGAGGAACACAATATCGTTCAGTTGCATTTTATCAAAACCAAGAGGAAAAAAAAATCATTGTCGATTATATAAATAAATTAACCGCAGAAAAGGCATTTGATAAAAAAATCGTCACAGAGGTAAAGCCTCTAGAAAAATTCTATTACGCTGAGGAGTACCATCAAGATTATGAGGTAAATAATCCTAATGACCCATATATTATGAATATATCCAAGCCTAGGTTTAAAAAGTTTAAAGCTAAGTCGTCTGATCTATTGAAAAAGGGATACTAAAATATTAATAGATTTTACTCGGTGTGATTTTTACCCAAACCAGGTAAAAAATATAACCTACTAATGCGCCAAAAATAATTCCAGAGATTACGTCTAATGGGTAATGCACCCCTAAATAAATTCTACTAAATGAAACCATACTGGCTAGACCAATTAGGAAAAATGGGCTTTTTTTAAAACGACTTTTTAAAATTAAGGAATAAAAAACTGCAAGAGCAAAAGAGTTAGAGGCATGGCCTGAGAAATATCCATATTTCCCCCCACAACCTTCTTTCACTAATCTAACTAGACCTTCCAAGGCGGGCTCATAGCAAGGTCGCAAACGTTGAAATCCTTCTTTAAATAGATTAGTTGTTTGATCTGTTATAAGCACCAATAGGGCAGTAAAAAAAAGTAAAATTAAAAATGATCTTAAATCTGTTTTTTTTAAAAAATAAGTAAGTAACAATATATATATACTAATATTTAAAGCCTTATTTGTAAGTAACATCCAAAAACTATCAAATAAGGGGGAACCTAAACCATTTAGCAATAAAAAAAATTCTTGATCTAGTGAGATTATATAATCCAATTTTATTCAAAATTTTGAATTTCCTGATCATAAAATAAAAGAGCCTCCTCCACAAGTCGTGCAGTTTGTGACTCTAACTCCAATTTATCCTCTTTATCAAACTCTTCCATCCAATGAATCTCGTCATTAATTACATTTAGAAAGAATCTTGGGTATGAGGTGTGAATTATGAAAAAAGTATCTTTAAGCTCTGAACTATCTGCTATTAAAAACTTTGGTAAATCCATTTTTAAAGTGAGTTTTTAATTATTAATTTTCTAGTAAGATAATGAAATCTTGATATCAAAAGGATAGCTGAGACAGTTAGTCCGGTTAATAAACCAATCCATATGCCATTGATTTCCCAATCAGTATTCAGTGATAAGTGGTAGCCAGTTGGAAAACCAATTGCACCATATGCGACAAAGATTAAAAAAGCAGGAAGAATTACATCTTGCATACCCCTGAGGGCAGCCAGAACAACTGCCTGAACTCCGTCAGCAATTTGAAAAAAAGCGGCAATCAAAATTAAATCAGCAGCCATTATAATAACATCATTCACATCTGAAGAAATTACTGGTCCAGAACTGTCAAAATATATCCAAGGAAGAAAATCATGAGCTGATACAAATAGGATACAGAAAAAAAAGTCCAATAAAAAAATAAGTAAAAAGGTAGAAATAGCAACTCTTCTCAAATTAAAAAAATCTCCTTTACCTTTTTCATTTCCGACTCTAATCATTGAGGTTACACCAACCCCTATCGCAACCATATATGTCATAGATGACAAATTAAAAGCAATTTGGTTGGCAGCTTGAGCATTTTTTCCAAGTAACCCTGACAACCAGATTGCAGAAGTGAAGAAAGTAACCTCAAAAAACATTTGCAGTGCAGAGGGGAATCCGAGGAAAATAATCTTTTTAAAAATTCCTCGATAAAGTCTAACTTGAAATAAGTTCCTATGATATATCTCAAAACGTTTATTTATTTTTACAACATAGGCTATTAACAAAAACATTATAATACGAGATATTAAGGTTCCAAGAGCTGCACCTTCAACACCCATTTTAGGAAATCCTAAGATTCCAAAAATTAAAAGGTAGTTCAAAATAATATTTATAAAATTACCAATTAATGTAGCATACATTGCCAAACGCGTTTGAAAAAGCCCCTCTGCAAATTGTCTAAATCCTTGAAACCCTACTAGGGGTGTCAAGGAAATTGCTACCCAGAAAAGATAAGGCCTTGCCATTTTAACTACCTCTGCTGGTTGCCCCATTTGATTTAAAATTGGCTGCGAAATTAAAACCAACCCAGATAATAAAATCCCAAATGAAATACAAAGTACCAAACCATGGATATAAATTTGTTGAACCTCGGTATGATTCTTTGCTCCGTAATACTGAGCTATTAATGGTGTAATTGCCGTCGAAAAACCAATACCAAGTGACATTGCAATAAAAACAAAACTGTTTCCCAAAGAAACTGCAGCTAATTCCGTTGGACCCAATTGACCTACCATAATATTATCAATCAACTGGACCAAAGTATGACCAAGCATTCCAATAACAACTGGATAGGCTAATTTCATATTATAGTAAAACTCTCTTGTATATATACTTAATTTCATATAGCTTTAAAGAAGTTATTATTAATAGCTTACTCTAATCCAATATAATCTGTCAAAAAAATTAATGCTGCCATAGTAGCAGATCCTATTTCAAGCTCTCTCTTATTTATTGTTTCAAAAGTATCTATTTCTGAATGATGATAAATAAAATAACGCTGTGAGTCTGTTTTTAAACCTGATAAGACAAGTGCATCATTATTTAGAAGTCTAAAATCAGTCCCAATATAGTCTATTTTAAAAAGGTTAATATTGTAGGGCTGAAAATATGGTTTCCATTTTAAAATTCTTTCAAAGTAAGCCTCACCAGTATCAAAAACAAAGCCCTTTGGTGCAAAGGCGCCACTGTCGGACTCTAATGCAAGGATGTGCTTTTCTCTCTTTTTTGAAATAATCTCGGAATACGCTTTTGCTCCACTACCTCCGTTTTCTTCATTAACAAATAATACCAATCTGAGAGTATTTTTAGGTTTGTAGTTTGTAATTTTTAATAGTCTGAGAACCTCCATGCATTGGACGACTCCTGCACCATCGTCATGAGCACCATCTCCTAAATCCCATGAATCTATATGTGCTCCAACTAAAATAATTTTTTCAGGGAAATCAGTTCCTTTAATCTGACCAATAACATTGTATGATTTAACATCAGGATAATTTTTACAATCCTGCCTTAAAAAAAAATTAAGGTTTGGATTTAATGAAATCATTGAGCTTAGAAGTTCAGCATCATTAGTACTTATGGCAGCAGCAGGTATCCGTTTACTGATAGGTAAAGATCCATAGCTCATTTCCCCAGTATGAGGATAATCATCCAAACGAAGATTCATTGATCTAACAATGACTGCAACTGCACCATATTTCGCTGCTTCAGCCGCTCCACCATAGCGCTGATCCAAGGCTCCCTCATAGGCTTTAAAAGTGTCAATAAAACCAGGTTCCATGGGTCGGTTAAAGAAAACAATTTTTCCATTAATATTTTTTCTTCCAATAGATTTTAATTCCTCAAGATTTTTGACTTCAACTACCTTGGCTTTAATCCCTCCTTTAGGTGTAGCTATTGAGCCACCTAAGGAACATATATTTACATTGATTATATTTCCCGGACTAGATTCAATGTTGGCATACTCAAAAGAACCGCGAACCCATTTTGGTACCATAACTGGCTGTAACCAAACAGAATCTAGGCTAATATTTATCAATTCATTTCTTACCCAATCTATAGCCCTCTCAGTATTTAATGATCCTGATAAACGTCCTCCTATATTTTTACTTAAATGCTCTAACCACGAATAGCTCATCCCTTTGGTTAAAGATTTAATGTATAAATCACTTATTCTACTCTCAACTGAAGAAATATTTTGAGCAGTAATAAATTGAAAAAAAATAAGACTTAATAAAAATAGTCTTCTATGAATATTCATTATTTAGGTTTTGAAGCGAATTGATCTATATCTCTAGCTGTAATGGGGTTACTACCTAAAATCATTAAACGTTCGACTACATTTCTCAACTCTCTTACATTTCCTGTCCAAGGATAATCCATAAGTTTTTGTAAAGCATCCTCAGAAAAAGGTTTTTGATCAACACCTTGATCTGAAGCAAGATTTTCAGAAAAGTAATCTACTAATAGTGGAATATCATTTTTTCTTTTACTCAAAGGGGGTACTTTAACAAGTATTACAGCCAATCGGTGATATAAATCCTCCCTGAACTTTCCATTCTCTATTTCTTTAAGTAAATCCTTATTTGTAGCTGCAATAACTCTAACATCAACATTAATTTGTTTTTCACTACCTACTCTACTAATCTTATTTTCTTGAAGCGCTCTCAATACTTTGGCTTGAGCTGCAAGGCTCATATCTGCAACTTCATCAAGAAAAAGTGTTCCAGTATTTGCAGTTTCAAACTTTCCTGGACGATCTTTAATAGCAGAAGTAAATGCGCCTTTGATGTGACCAAAAAGTTCACTTTCAATTAAATCAGATGGAATTGCAGCGCAATTAACCTCAACAAAAGGCCCCTCAGAGCGGTTGCTCTTTTGATGTAAATGGTGAGCAACAAGTTCCTTTCCAGTCCCATTTTTCCCAGTTATTAAAACTCTTGCTTCGGTTGGAGCAACTTTTTCAATCATTTTATGTATTTCGTCGATTGCCTCTGATTTACCAATGATATTATATTTTTTTGCAATCCTCTTCTTAAGCTTGATATTTTCTGTGAACAAGTTTTTAGTCTCTAATGCATTTCTCACAGCTGTAAGTAATCGGTTTAGATCGGGTGGCTTTAAAATGAAATCATAAGCACCAGCTTTCATAGCCTCAACAGCTGTGGATATATTTCCATGCCCTGTAAGCATTATAAATGGAATATTAATTCCATTTTCCCTTACTTTTTGCAAAACTTCTATTCCATCCATCTTAGGCATTTTAATATCACATAAAACTAAATCAAAATCTTCTTTAGTCAATTTTAGAAAACCTTCCTTACCATCCTGACTTTCAGTAATCTGATAGCCTTTATTTTCATCAATCAAGATTCTTAGAAGAACTCTTCTTATAGGCTCCTCGTCTTCAATCAAAAGTATTTTTTTCATTTTTCAACCTTTGAGGTATTATTTTTTAATGTTACTTCACGCTGGGGAAAAGGTATTTTTATGCCAAGTTCATTTAGTTTCTCAAATATTCTGTAACGTAAATCACTTTTCACAAAATTTGCCTCAAAACTTTTATTCATTGAGAAAAAAAGTTGAAACTTAAGTGCGCTATCACCATATTCTTCAAATAGTAGTATGGGTTCAGGGTATTTTAAAATCTTTGAGTGCTCATTGGTAAGCTTAATGACTTCGTCTTTTAACAAATTTACATTTGTATCATAAGATACTCCAAGTAAAATTGATTCCCTTGTGAGCGTTCCATTCTCAGTCCAATTATAAAGAATAGATGTAAGAAATTTATGATTAGGAATAATTAATACTTTATTATCACGCGTTACAGCTCTTGTTGTTCTCAACATAATATTTTCCACTTTTCCTATTTGGCCATCAACTTGAATTATATCTCCAACATGCACAGTTTGATCCGCGAGAATAAAAATACCTGAAATAACATCTTGAATTAGTGTTTGAAGTGCTAAACCAATTCCAACCAATAAAGCAGCTGATGCAGCAAAAATTGCAGTTACATTAACCCCTACTGTATCTAGGGTAATCAAAATAACAATCAAATAAATTGAATAGTTAAGAAATGTAAATATACTTCTAAACTTAGAGCGAGTTTCATTATTCAGAGTCCTAAGGGCAATTTTCTTAAAAAATTTAAGAAATAAATAGGTTGTAAAAAAGACTGAGAAAATTATCAAAACTACTTTTGGAGTGATAACAATTTCACTAGTTAAGTGCATTTTATAATTGAAAAATTCTGTTATTTCTCGCATTTTTAAAATTTACAACTAANATAATATTNAAAAAAAAAATCTGACTCTATTTATTAAAGTGACAAAATTNCTGAAGAAGAAACNAAAAATTAATTTTNTATTTAATTAATAAATGATTTTTCTACTGNGTATATATTCTTAGCTAAACATATCCTTTACCTTTTCGAAAAAGGACTTATCAGATTCTTTNGGAGCTGGACTAAAGTTATCATCACCTATCATTTTTTGGAAAAACTGCTTTTGNTCTTTATTTAGTTTTCTCGGTGTCCAAACATTTACATGAACTAATAAATCTCCCTTACCATAACCATTAATGTCACCTACNCCTTTACCTCTTAACCGAAGAGTTTTACCTGATTGGATTCCCGACTCTAACTTAATTCGGACCTTACCCTCGATAAGGTTTATTTCCTTTGAAACACCAAGAACAGCCTCCGAGAGGCTAATNTATAAATCAAAATGNAGATGNTTTCCTTCCCTNATAAAATAATCATGNGGTTTCTCCTCAATNAATACAATTAAATCACCTGAAATACCATTTCCTGTAGCTTCATTTCCTTTACCGGTAACTTTTAATTGCATCCCATCCTCTACACCAGCGGGAATCTTAATTGATACNGTTTCTTCACTTTGAANCATACCAGAGGAATCACTTCCATCTGGTCTATTTGAGAGAACTTTACCAGAACCATCACAANTAGTGCANGGTGATGANCTTTGCATTCTGCCCAATATNGTGTTTGTAACNCGNAGAACCTGACCANTTCCNTTACAGATTGAACAATTTGAATATGATACNCCNGGAGCNTGAACTTTNCGNTTTACTTTTATTTTTTTNTCAACCCCATTAACAATCTCCTCAAGTGAAAGGCCAACTCTNATNCTTAAATTACTTCCCTTACCCCTAGACTGACTTTGACCAAAACCCCCACTAAATCCACCAAAGTTTCCTCCAAAAGCACTACCAAAGATATCTCCAAATTGNCTAAATATATCATCCATATTCATACCACTACCACCAAATCCTCCAGATTCAAAGGCGGCATGACCAAATTGATCATATTGAGATTTTTTTTGAGGATTACTTAAAACCTCATATGCTTCAGCAGCTTTTTTAAAATTTNTTTCGGCTACCTTATCTCCAGGATTTTTATCGGGATGAAATTCTATTGCCTTTTTTCGATAGGCTTTTTTTATTTCATTGGAAGAGGCACTTTTTGAAACCCCTAATATTTCGTAATAATCTTCTTTCATCTATTTACCTACTACAACTTTAGGATATCTAATAATTTTTTCACCTAATTGAAAACCCTTTTCTATCACATCAATAATTTTTCCTTTTTGATTTTTATCAATAGCGGGTATTTGGGAAATTGCCTCATGAACTTCTGCATCAAAATTATCTCCTATTTGAGTTTCAATATCTATTAGACCGTTACTTTTCATAATCTCAAGAAATTTATTTTTGATTAAAATAAATCCCTCAAAATCTTTTCCTGATTTATTTTCATTTAATTGAGATNTTGCTCTATCAAAATCGTCTAAAACAGGTAAAAGAGAAGTTATCACATCCTGACCTGCAGTTTTAAATAATTCGATACGCTCTTTTGAAGTTCGTTTTTTAAAATTCTCAAACTCAGCGAAAAGTCTCAAATACTTATCTTTTTCATTTTCTAAAGACTCCTTTATCTCTNCAAGCAATTTTGAATGATCAGATTTTACAGTTTTTTTGGTTCTAGANNCTTTCTTTTTTTTTAATTCTGATTTTGATTGCTTTTGTGTCATTATTTTTTTTTTATATAATTGACAAAATTACTGCCAAATTGTAAATTTTGTCAAAATGTCACACTTTTTTATAAATATCTTCCAATGCTTCATCTAATTTATTGTATTTAAAAGAAAAACCTTTTTCAATAATTAAATCGCAGCTCACNTTTTGGCTTCCTAAAACTAGTATTGAACGCTCACCAAGAATNAGTTTAATGATTGATGAAGGTATGTTAGGNAAAAAAACTGGTCGGTTAANNCTTTGCCCTAGCTCTTTTAAAAAATCTCTTTGGGTAACTGGATTTGGTGAAACTGCATTAAACAAACCATACCATTCATTCTCTGAACATTCAAGAAACATACGTGTAAGATCAGATAAATGAATCCAACTTTGCCACTGCTTTCCTGAACCAAAAGCAGCCCCAATAAATAGTCTCACTGGTAAAGCCAAACGGGGTAATATTCCACCATTAANAGACAATACCAAACCAATTCTTATGATTGAGAAATTTTTAGTTAAACTAGATAGTTTTTGTAGCTCTTTTTCCCATTTAATAACAATTTCCTGGAGAAAATTATTTTGAATGATTTTAGTTTTCTCATTGAAAACTTCATCGAAACTGTTTGGATATACTCCTATTGCAGATGAGCAAATAATATTTGAAATNTTTCTATTTAAGGTCTTTTCTAAACCATTTTTTAGAAGTCTTGTAGATAAAATCCTACTTTCAAGAATTTCTTTTTTATTTTTTTTNGACCATTTTTTAGAAATACTTTCCCCAGACAAATGAATTACAGTATCTACCTCCTCAAAGCATCGTATATCAATTTCCTGTTTTTTTGGTTGCCAGTAAAATCCATTTGCACCAGGAATAGAATTAAGTTTTTTTCTGCGCGTTGTTAAGTAATTAACTTTGTTGTTATTTTTAATTGCTTGTTTTAAAATACTTGAGCCAATTAAACCAGTCGCACCTGTGATTAAAAATTTCATTTATATTTTTTTAAAATAAACTAAACAAGCTTNATTGCTCTTAATATTTCTCGCTTTCCTGGAGGGCCCTCCAACCTTTCGACCTTAAAACCTATTTTTTCTAAANTTCTTCTAACTGACCCTTTAGAGCAGTAACTAATCCAATATCCACCAATTTTAAGAATTCTATAGCATATTTTAAGTGCTTTTTCCTCCCACATTTCAGATTGAGCATTATATCCAAAAGCATCATAAAAAAGAATATCATACTTTTCAAGTGTCTTTAAATCAAAAAAATCCGAGTTGTTTTTTTGAAATAAAAATTCTTTTTTAAATAATTTTAAATTCCAATCTGATAAATGNAGCCATNTAAAGAGTTGATGGAATTCTGAATATGGCAAATATTTTTCCATAGATAATTTTTCTATTTCCTGAATAGATAGTGGAAATTTTTCTACTGTGTAATAATTGAGTTTTATTTTTTTTTTCTCACAAAAACAAAAAGCTAAATAGGCGTTAAGACCAGTTCCCATTCCCATTTCAAAAATTTTTACCTTCTTTTTTTTATNTTTATCNATCCATGAATTCAATCCTTTCTTTATATATATATAGTTAGATTCAGTGATAGCGCCATGTCTTGAGTGATAAGATTCGTCAAGCTCCTCAATTAGAATTGAGGGNGACCCATCTTTTGTTTTAAAAAAAATTTTTTTCATTAATTGGTTATGATAAATAAAATTATTCTTTTTTTAATATTCAGAAACAAAATTAATTTTGATAGTTGAAAAATAATTTAGATTTCTTTAAAAAAAATAAAACATTAGAAATTTTTCAATCTAAAAAAGTAATTTTGTAGCNGAATTCGTTTGAAAATGAGAATTGAGANAGCATTAAAATCAAAATTACCAAATGTAGATATGGAAAATTTATCTTTTGGTACTGTTTTTTCTGATCATATGTTCNTTTGTAAATATCAAAACGGCTCNTGGCTTGATCCCAAAATCATACCCTACCAATCAATTTCTTTTGACCCCTCCACTAGTGTTTTTCATTACGGTCAAGCAGTTTTTGAGGGAATGAAAGCTTACAAAGACGTAAAAAATAAAATATGGCTTTTTCGTCCATATGAAAACTTTAACCGAATCAATAAGTCTTCAGAGAGACTTCAAATCCCAAAATTTCCTGAAGAGTTTTTTTTTAATGGTTTACATGAATTACTAAAAATTGATGCTGAATGGATTCAACCAGGTGTTGGAAATTCACTTTACATTNGACCATTTGTTTTCGCTAGTCAAGCTGGTGTTCANGCATCTCCATCATTAGAGTATACTTTTCTTATTATTTGCTGTCCTGTNAAGTCTTATTATGGAGGGGAAGTTAATCTATTAATTGAAGAAGATTTTAGCCGTGCTGCTGAAGGGGGTGTAGGTTTTGCAAAGACTGCTGGAAATTATGCTGCTCAGTTTTATCCCACAGCTCTAGCTCAAAAAAAAGGTTATCAGCAAATAATATGGACCGANGCNAAATCACACAATTATCTTGAGGAGTCTGGAACAATGAATATTTTCTTTAAAATTAATGATAAGTTGATTACTGCTCCGACTAATGACAGAATTCTCGATGGTATCACTCGAAAAAGTGTTATTCAAATTGCAAATGATTTGGGAATTGATGTTGAGATTCGTCCTGTAAAAGTATCAGAAATAATTGAGGCTGCTGAAAACAAATCACTCAAAGAAGTTTTCGGCAGTGGAACTGCCGTAGTGGTTAGCTCAATTAAAAGCTTTGGTTACAGNGGTAAAAACTATAAACTTCCGAAAGTCGATAANCCACTTGCTGCTAATCTNAAAGAAAAAATAACAGCAATTCANTATAATTTAATTGATGATCCATATGGTTGGAGGCATGCTGTAGTTTAAACTTTTTCTAAAACAGATTTTATGTCTGGCTTAAAATAACTTGGTCCTTTCAAAACTTTTCCATCTTCTCTATAGATGGGTTTTCCATCTGAACCAAGTTTACTCATATTGCTTCTCTGAATTTCATCAAAAACCTCAGTAATTTTGTGTTGCATACCATGAGATAATATGGTTCCACATAAAATATANAACATATCACCNAGTGCATCTGCTACTTCAATCATGTCTTTATTTTTTGCTGCTTCAAGATATTCCTCGTTTTCCTCTTTCATTAAATTGTATCTTAATGATATAGTTTTATCTGGTATTTGAACAGATGGAAATTCTTTTGATTCTATTCCGAATGAATTATGAAACTCAGCAACAGCCTCNAGTTCTTTCTTTATCATTTATATTACTTATTTTTATTTTAAANGGTGATATATATTTTTCTAAATTAGTCAAAAATTAATCATGTTTAGTAGAGGGCAAGCACTGTTTGCTGTTTTTTTCTTCATAACTTTTTTAACTGTAATAATTTTCTCTTACAGGAAAGACATTAAAAATCATAGGGTGCACTATAAAGGAAGCCTAAAAATCCTATTGATTTTTATTATGTCTCTAGTAGGACTTTTTCTAATTAAATANTTTACTCAAAATACTTAATTTACNTTNATGAAACAGTTAATTTTAGTTTTTTTAGGAGGAGGAATCGGTACTGTTTTAAGATTCATTATATCGAAGCTNATTCCNCATAATGATAGTGGCTTTCCATGGAGNACATTNAGTGCCAACTTAATAGGATGTTTTATTATAGGTTTAATCTCCGGTTACTTTTTCAAAACTTCCTCTACTAATCAATCAGATATTCTATTGTTTGCCACTGTTGGGATTTGTGGTGGCTTTACAACTTTTTCAACTTTTGCATATGAAAATATAAATTTTCTTAAATCAGGAGATTTTATTTTTTTTATTACATACACCCTAGGTAGTTTCATTTTGGGAATACTAATGGTTTATTTTGGATTGACATTACATAAATACTTTCATTAATTTTTTGAATATTTCATAATTTTCATATCCTTTTATTATTATACCCTTACAATTTATAGGGGTGTTTTTTTCAAAATCATAAAAATGAACTTTTGACCCCTAAAAATTATTATTCTGGGATGACCTTTTACATAATTTTGGCTTGAATCATAAAATAAATAAAATATTATGTTAAATCTTTCACTAATTAATTCAGTAAACACTGTTGAAGTAAATGATGACTTCACAATGTTATGGATTCTCCTATCAGGTATCTTAGTGTTCTTTATGCAAGCTGGATTCACACTTGTAGAATCGGGATTTACTCGTTCCAAGAATGCAGTAAATATTGCTATGAAAAACATTTTAGATATTTCCGTTGGAACAATTTCCTATTGGGCAATTGGCTACGGATTAATGTATGGAGCATCGAACGGTTGGATTGCAACATCTGACATTTTCTTTAATCCTGGAGATGGTCCTCACGATGTTTTCTTCCAAACCGTATTTTGCGCAACTGCAGCTACAATTGTGTCTGGTGCTATTGCTGGTAGAACAAAATATACTACTTACGTATTATTCACTATTTTCTTAACTGCGATTGTCTACCCTATCTCAGGAGGTTGGCAATGGAATGGTGATGGTTGGTTAGCTAATCTTGGCTTTATCGATTTCGCTGGATCTTCAATAGTACATTCTGTAGGAGGATGGGCTGCCCTAGTTGGTGCATGGATGGTAGGTCCACGTTTAGGAAAGTATGTTGATGGAAAATCAAATGTTATTCCTGGTCATAACCTTCTGTTAGGTGCTCTAGGGGTATTCATTCTTTGGTTAGGATGGTTTGGGTTTAATGGAGGATCGCAACTCGCTTGGGGTGGTGATGACTCGACTGCTGCATCTGCGGTTGTTATGGTAACAAATATTGCAGCGGCGGCTGGAGCTATCGGAGCAATGGGAATTACATGGATTAAAGATGGAAAACCCAATTTAGGTATGACACTCAATGGAGCAATTGCAGGTCTAGTAGCAATTACTGCAGGTTGTGGGAATATGACTTTCGGTGGTGGGTTTCTCGCTGGACTAGTAGGAGGTATAATTGTTGTCTTCTCAATTGAATTTATCGATAAAGTACTTAAAATCGATGATGCAGTTGGAGCTGCCTCAGCTCACGGAGTTGTCGGTGCTTGGGGTACACTTGTTATAGGTCTTTGGGGAGTCGACGGCGATGCAGGTATTGGTCTCTTCAACGGTGGTGGTGGAAGCCAATTCGGAATTCAAGCAATTGGGGTTCTTGCATATGGTGTATGGGCGACTGTTGCTGCACTTGTTGGTTTTGGTATACTAAAATCGACTATTGGTCTGAGAGTTTCTGAGGAAGTAGAAATAAAAGGACTTGATGAAGCCGAACATGGTATCGGTGGATTTGAAGGTGGTGGTTTCGAAGCTTGGATAAAAGAAAACACTAAATAAATAAATATAAATCTTAAATAAATATTATGAAACTATTAAACAAAAGTATTTTAATTGCAATTGTTGCTTTACTAACTGTATCAACATATGCACAGGAAGAAGAGCCAGCTCCAACTTTCTCAGTTGCAGGTTCTATTGACACTTATTTTAGGAGCAGTGAGGCTGCCCCTGGTACTTCTTTTGCAAATCTACCGGGATTTTCTATGGGTATGGCTAACATAATTATGTCGTACGAAGGAGAAAAATCTGGATTTGTAGCTGACCTAGTCTATGGTCCAAGAGGTGCTGATGCTGTTTTTAATTCTACTGGGAGTGCAAATATTGTAACTCAGTTATATGCATATTTCAATCTGAGTGATTCATTTACACTTACTATGGGTAACTTTAATACCT
>NZOY01000098.1 GCA_002695445.1 Flavobacteriaceae bacterium | reverse complement strand
CCCTGCAATTGATCTATCTTTAAACACTCACAATTTAGTTTCAAATTACGAGTGGACTAAACCAAATGTATCCTATGATTTAGGAATATTCTCTCAATTTCAAGATAACTATTCAAACCCTGATACAGGCATAAAAAGATTAATTCCAGATTATGTGAAAGTAAGATTAGGAACTTTTTTTACTGCGTCTTATTCAATTTATAATTTTTTAGATTTTAACTTTGGCTTTCGCTTTGAGCATATAAATAATCTGGTTCAAAAATTTTACAGTAATTCTAGATGGAATGATGAAAATTATGAAAAAGATCTTGGACCTTATGTGATTAAGGAAATTCTATCTCAGAAATTAGTCAAAAGAAGAATAATTTTTAATAATCCCTCAATTAATTTTGGGGTAAAGAGTGGAATTATTCCCTCTCATGAAGTAAGCTTAAACTTTTTTTATACACAAAGAGCTCCTGATATAGCTGAGATGTTTAGTGATGGACTTCACCACGCTATTGCATCAATTGAATATGGAGATCCATTTTTGAAATCAGAGATCACAAAGAAAGTTGTTGTAAATTTTCAAAAAAAGGAAGGAAATTTTCAGTATAATTTAAATCCTTATTTTACAACTGGAAAAAATTATATTGTAATCGAGCCTGTAGGTGTTGAGCAGTCGATTAGGGGTGCATTTCCTGTTTGGAAATTTAGGTCAATTAGCTCCTTATTAAAAGGTATTGACGTTGACCTATCATATAGAATTAACAAAAATATTACATATAAAAATGATACATCTTGGATAGAGGGAATCGATAAAAATACCAAAACGCCTATGATAAATATTCCACCCTTAACTACCAATAATCAGATACAGTTTTCAATTTCTAAATGGAAATATTTTTTTGGTGCGATTACCAGTAAATACGTGTTTAGTCAAAATCAATTCCCAAACAATAACTTTTATACATCTATAATAGAGAATGGAAGGAAAGTAAGTAAACTCGTTGACATAAGTACTCCTCCTGATGGGTATCATGATTTAGGAATTGATTTAAATTGGGGTCCTTATGATCTTTTTTCAAATAAAATAAGCTTTTCTCTTACTTTTGATAATATTCTAAATGCAAATTATAGAAATTATCTTAACAGAATGAGGTTTTACAATGANGAGCTTGGAAGAAACATTATGATCCAAATAAAGATTAATCATTAAACGAAATTATGTTTTACAGGCATAGGTTTTTAACTTTTTTAATTCTAAGTATTCAAATACTAAAATCTCAAAATTATAATGTAGAAGAGAGTTCATATTTTAAGCCATTAAATGACTCATCAGCAGAGGGACAAATGACATTTGTTGAAGAGCTTATGAGTATAGCNGGATATAATCCTGAGAAAATTGAAATTTATCAGACATTACCCAATAAAGCAAAAGTTTTTAGGGTAAAACTAGACAGCATAAATGGAGGCTTCGTATTTATTCGTTGGGACAGTAAAAAGAAAGAAAATTATGTGGCAAATAAAATGATAGATCCAGGTGTTTATTATAACCTTAAGGCCGCTAGGGAAATTATGAGAAAACAGACTGACAAAGCATCATTTTCAATAGATGATCCATTACCTCAAGCCCCTGACCAAGAGCAAATTAATATCAGTAAACTAAATGAATTTAGGGAGGAGTTTAAGCTTAAGGAGGAAGAAAAAAGGTTAGAGGAAGCTGAGCTTGANGAAAAAAAAAGGCCTAAAAGAGAAAAAAATAAAGAAAAGAAGAAAAAAAAGTTATTTTGATTATATCACAACTGACAATATATTTCCCTCAATTGAGGTAGTATAACACATAAGTCCACCTGAACAAGTATCTCCAAATGACCTTCCATGTGAAGCACATCTAAATTTAGAGTTATTATAAGACCAACTATTCTTAGACCCCTGATGTGGACATGTATTACTAAAAGCCCTTATTTCATTTGCACCAATCCTAAGAAGTAATAAGCCCTGTTCTGTATAATTCATCCATCCGCCGACAACAGCTAAATTTGAAAATTTAGAATCATTTAAATCTATTTTTAAACCAGAGGAATTACTTTGTCCTGTATTAGTATTGGATGAATTATTTGTAGAAGAATTATTAGACGAATTATTCGAATTTACGGAAGATGTATCGGCATTATCATCTTTACTACAAGCTTCGATAATTGAAACACCAAACATAGAAAACACTACTGGAGCACAAGCAGTTTTTAAAAATTTTCTTCTTTTATTCACAACAATTTTTAATTTTACTCAAATTTAAATTAATTTGTTTAGTTATTACTTTAAAAAATTAAACAAAAACAAAATTTTTATTTGGTTTAATTATAAATAAATGAACTATAGAAAATTAATTTCAATTATAATCTCGTTTTCATTTGGTTTATTGTCATCACAAAACACAGGAAAATTAACAGGAAGAGTGCTTGACGTTCAAACTCAACTTCCAATCCAAGGGGTNACAGTTTTGTTAGAAAATTCATTAATAGGAACGGCTACTGATTCCAATGGATATTTTAATATTAATGANATTCCCACTAAAACCTATAATGTTCTNATTAGTCACCTTGGCTATCAATCTCAAACCATATACAATGTTATAATTAAAGCTTATGGAACACCACCTTTACAGATACTTTTAGAGGAATCAACCAATGAATTGGATGAAATCGTNATTCAACAAAGTCCATTTAGAACTACTCTCGAAACTCCACTATCTACACAAACTTTCTCCGCTGTTGAAATCGAAACTTACCCAGGAGGAAATAATGACATTACTAAGGTAATTCAGAGTATGCCAGGTATTTCACCTTCAATTGGAGGATTTAGGAATGATATTATTATTAGGGGGGGCGCACCCAATGAGTCAGTGTATTATTTAGATGGTATTGAGATACCTAACATTAATCATTTTAGTACTCAAGGCAGTGCAGGTGGGCCGGTAGGAATGTTAAATGTTTCTTTCATAAGAGAAGTAACACTCTCNAGTTCAGCTTTTGGAGCAGAATATGATAATCCCTTATCTGGAGTTCTATCATTTGAACAAAGGGAGGGTAATCCTAATAGATTCGGGGGAAACTTTAGGTTTGGCGCTAGTGAAGCCGCCTTGACGCTTGAAGGACCACTTTTTANAAAAAATAAAGATAAGCCAGCAAAGACTTCTGTATTATTTTCGGTCAGAAGAAGTTATTTACAGTTTTTATTTGAACTGATAGGTCTACCAATTCGTCCTGATTATTGGGATTTTCAGTGGAAAATNAATCACGAAATTGATCCTTATAATACCCTTATTTTCCTGGGATTGGGAGCGGTTGATGATTTTTCAGTAAAGTCTCCGGATGAATTTGATGCTGAACAACAAGCTACTATTGAGCAAGTACCAATTATCCAACAAAAGAATATGACTGTAGGCTTTTCTTGGAAGAAGAAATACAAAAATGGTAAAGGAAATATGGTTACCTCTATTAGTACAAATCGATTGCAAAATATTTTTTCACGTTATCAAGATAATACTAGTAAGTCAGGGATTATATTCAGAAACGACTCTCATGAACAAGAGACAAAACTAAGGTATCATACCCTNCATTATCTTNACAAATGGAAATTAGTTGCCGGCGCCAACCTGCAACAATCTGATTATGGCAATAAAACTCAAAGTATACTTTATGATTTGAGCTATAATACTAATATTAAATTTTTAAAATATGGTTTTTTTATTANGGGNCAAAGACAATTTTTTAATCAAAATCTTGGAGTTGCTNTAGGTTTTCGATTTGATGCCGATACTTTTTCAAATGGTTCTAGTCTGGCGGATAATTTTTCACCAAGACTTTCACTAACCTATAACTTGACTGAAGATCAAACTTGGAAAATTAATACTTCTATAGGACGTTATTATAAAATTCCTACTTATACTATGTTAGGGTTTCAAAAACCTATTGATGACTTTGTAAATCAAAATGCCAAATATACCCAAAGTGATCACGCTGTTTTTGGGGTTGAATATTCCCCTGGAAATGCTGCAAGAATTACCCTTGAGGGCTTTTATAAAAAATATAGTCANTATCCAATTTCTNTAATTGATCAGGTTTCACTNGCAAATAAAGGAGGTGGCTTTGAAGTTTTGGGTAATGAGGCAATNACTAGTAATGGAAAAGGAAAGAGCTNCGGAGTGGAGGCCCTTTACCAACAAAAATTAGCAAAAAACTTCTATGGGGTTTTCGCTTACACTTATTTCCACAGTCAGTTTACNACNAGCAAAGGAAAATTTCTTCCCTCTGTTTGGGATAGCCGCCATTTAATTTCCTTTTCAGGGGGTTACAAACTAAAGAGAAATTGGGAAATTAGTGCCCGTTGGAGGTTCTCTGGGCTAACACCTTATGTTCCTGTTGATTTAGATGGTTCTTTGGCTGCCTATCCGGAGATTGTATTGGACTACAGTGAGCTGGGTAATGCTAAATTAGACCCTTTTAATTTAGCAGACATTCGCTTTGACAAAAAATGGAATTTTAAAAGTTACTCATTCAATTTTTATTTTGAAATTCAAAACTTCTTGGCTCAAAGTATACCTCTTCCAGAGGAATATGGTCTCAACCGAGACGAGAATGGAGAATTGGTCTCACCGAATTCCCTTGTTCGTGTTGATACGAATGAAAACAATAATATTCCCATTCCTACTTTTGGATTGGTTTTTGATTTCTAATACTATTTGAAAATATCTAATAATCCATCTGGAATATTTAAATAAATTTTCTTGTCTGTGCGATCCAATTTCCTAATAAAATTATCGTGAACGGGAATCAATATTTCTGTACCATTATTGTTAATTACAAACATTGCTTGAGGACCAGAGTCATTGACTGATTGAATAATACCAATTTTTTTTTCAAATTGGTCAATAGCAATGAATTCCTTGATTTCGTGATAATAAAATTTAGTCCCTTTTAGTTTTGGAAGTTTGTCTAATGGTAAAAAGAGATTTTTATTAATTAACTCT
Organism: Flavobacteriaceae bacterium; assembly: GCA_002695445.1. Taxonomy (GTDB): domain Bacteria; phylum Bacteroidota; class Bacteroidia; order Flavobacteriales; family Flavobacteriaceae; genus UBA8316. The sequence goes on along the minus strand of NZOY01000098.1, from coordinate 14,086 downwards.
CCAGCTTTGCTTTCTGAATTTACACCCTCAAATTTAACACGAAGTAATCTTGATTTATGTAACTTAGTTTCAGTAATAAAATAAGGGACTAGACCTATTGATTCGTCAATTAAAACAGTATCTAGATTCAAATAACTTTTTGGGCTATCTGTGTCAAGCTTAATCAAAAGCTCTCCTCTAAAACTATATTTTTTTACTATAGTTCCTAAAAAGAAGCAATCTTCTTTAAACATGATGAGCTATGGAGAGAATTATTATTTAGTTTCTTCTTCTTCAGATGCATCTTCGGAAGTAGATGCTTCCTCTTTTTCACCAGAAACGGAATCCTCTACCGGAACATCTTCTGATGTTTCTGAGACAACTTCCTCTTTAGCAGATTCAGCTTCAACAACATTCTCTTTATTGTCTTTGTTATCTTCTTTAATAACAGTTTCTTTGATATCTGCAGATTCCTCAACTANATCTGAAGTAGCAGGTTCTTCNGAGGAAANATTTTCANANGTTTCNGAAGCNGCTTCATTNGGTTCANNTTCATTAACAACTTCNTCTGAATTTTCACTCTTGGATTCTTCTGATAAAGACTCAGGAACTGCTGGAGCTTCCTCCACATTAATTACTTCACTGGCTTGTTCTTCAGAGGAGTTATCATTTTGATTTACCTCTTCAATTNCGGGTTTTGCNGCCAAGTCTTCAATACGTTTCTGATTAATAGCCTTTTCTAATTCTAATCGCTTAGCTAAGCTCTCAGCTTTATCTTTATCTAGGCCATCAATTTTTGATTGGATTTTAGATGATTTTTCTTCAAGCCAAGCAGAAAATTTTTTATCAGCATCTTCTTGAGTAAAAGCACCTTTTTTAACACCACCATTGAGGTGATGTTTCAACATGACTCCTCTGTATGAAAGTAATGTTCTTGCAGTATCTGAAGGTTGAGCTCCNTTTTCAAGCCACTTAATGGCTCCATCAACNTCTACGTTNACAGTAGCAGGGTTGGTGTTTGGATTGTATGTTCCTAATTTTTCCAGGTAACGTCCGTCTCTTTTTGAACGTGAGTCTGCAGCTACAATCCAATAAAAAGGTTTGCCTTTCTTTCCATGTCTTTGAAGTCTAATCCTAACAGGCATACATATTAATTTATGAAGGTTCCCGACCCTCTGATTATTAATTCAGTGGGTGCAAATTTAGAATAATATTTTAAAACAGCACTAATCTTTATTTTTTTTGTCAAATACAATTTTTCAATTCTAACCTTATATTAGTATGTNAGTTAATCTCCTTGTTAGGCAATTTAAAAAACCCTATTTTTGCGCCCATATTTTAGCCCATTCAGATGAAAATTTCTCGAACAGANANAAATCCATTAAACTCAGTAATTACAATANAAATTGAACGTAATGACTTTGAAGAAAAAGTGTCCAAAATACTTAATGATTACAGNAAAAAAGCTAATATCCCTGGCTTCAGAAAAGGACATGTACCTATTGGGATGATTAAAAANCAATACGAAACTGCTGTAACAGCAGAAGAGGTCAACAAATTACTTCAAGAAAATCTAGAAAAATATCTCAATGAAGAAAAAATTAATATCCTGGGAAACCCACTTCCAGTGGCAATGGANGATGATATCGACTGGAAATCCTCGGAACTATCTTTTGCTTTTGAGTTNGGTTTAGCCCCAAAATTTGATTTAAACCTTNNTGAAAAAAATAANATTATTCAGTACCATATCANCGCAAGTGAAAGTATGATTAATGACCAAATAAANCAACAAAGAAAGCAGTTCGGCCGATTGGTTGCAAGGAAACACCCACTTGAAGACTTTGAGATTACCGCTGTTTTTAAAAATGACGAGGCTAAAATTGAAGCTACTAATACTTTCGATTTAAGCCTAATCAATGGAAAATCCAACATTTCGGCACTAAAAAAAGCAACAGTAGGAACATTGCTTAATCTAAAATTCAAAAAACTTTTCAAAGATGAAGCTACAGCATCCCGTATTTTGAATATTTCACCTGANAAAANATTGGAAATTAAGGGAGAAATAACCATTGATATCAAAGAGATNAATGAAAGANTCATGGCAGAAATTAACCAAGAATTTTTCGATAAAATTTATGGTCCTAATCAAGTTAATTCTGAAGAAGAAATGAGGCAGAAAGTTGTTGAACAAATGGAAAAACAATTTGAAAATCAATCTGACCAAAAACTTCTAAATGACATTACAGAGTATTTAGTTAATAAAACAAAGTTTGACTTACCTGATGAATTTCTTATGAAATGGATGCAAAATTCAGGGGAAAAATCTCTTAACGCTGAAGATGCTAGAAAAGAATANGAACGTTCTGANAAAGGTATAAGATATCAATTAATNGAGGGGAAAATTATTGCTGATAANGACTTACAAATCAAATTTGAGGAGTTAAAAGATTTTTCCAAGGAAATGATTAGTGTTCAAATGTCTCAATATGGTCAAGCTGAACTGCCNGATGAAGAATTGGAGAAAATTGTTGCAAGAGTGATGTCTAATAAAGATGAAGCAAGAAGGTTATCAGAACAGTTAATGAGTAAAAAATTATTAGAGTTTTTTAAGTCAACTCTATCATTAAAAAAGAAAAAGCTCACTTTCGATAAGTTTATTAAAGAGGCTTATGGTAAGGGCTAATTTTATTTGATTAATTTTANATCATATATTAAAAAAATGGATTACAAAAAAGAGTTTAAAAAGTTTGCAACAAAGCATCATGGAATTAATTCAATTTATTTGGATAAAATTGTGAGCAGTATGACACCTTACATTATTGAAGAAAGACAATTGAATGTTGCTCAAATGGATGTTTTTTCGAGATTGATGATGGACAGGATAATGTTTTTAGGAACCGCAATAAATGATAATGTAGCAAATGTAATTCAAGCACAGCTACTGTTTTTGCAGAGTGTAGATGCTAAAAGAGATATTCAGCTTTATATCAATTCGCCTGGAGGTGGAGTTTACGCTGGATTGGGAATCTACGATACCATGCAGTTTATTTCACCTGATGTTGCTACTATCTGTACTGGAATGGCAGCATCAATGGGAGCTGTACTTTTATGCGCAGGTAAAAGTGGAAAACGCTCTGCTTTGCCTCATTCAAGAGTGATGATTCATCAGCCCTTGGGAGGAGCTCAAGGTCAAGCATCTGATATTGAAATTACTGCAAGAGAAATCTTAAAGCTGAAGGAAGAATTATACCAAATAATTGCTAAACACTCTAAACAAAAAGTAGATAAGGTTAATAAAGATAGTGATCGAGATTATTGGATGAAAGCCGAGGAAGCAAAATCATACGGTATGGTTGATGAAGTACTTAGTTCTACTAAATAGATTATTATGAGTAAAGAAGAATTAAACTGTTCATTCTGTGGTCGTTCAAAACCTGAAACCCAATTGCTCATTGCAGGTTTAGATGCTCATATTTGTGACAAATGTATTCTTCAAGCTCATGGAATTGTAAAAGAGGAAATTAGTGAGAAAAAATCCGATGATTCCTTTTCAATAGAATTGCACCCTCCAAAAAAAATAAAGGCATTTCTTGATCAATATGTTATTGGTCAGGAGTCAGCAAAAAAAATACTTTCAGTTGCAGTTTATAATCACTACAAAAGGATTAACCAAAATAGAATTAAAAGTGATGTTGAAATTCAAAAAAGTAATGTAATTCTTGTTGGACAGACTGGTACGGGAAAAACACTTTTAGCTCAGACCATATCAAAACTTTTAAAAGTTCCTTTAGCAATTGTAGATGCCACTGTTCTGACAGAAGCAGGCTATGTAGGAGAGGATGTTGAAACTATCCTCACTAGATTATTGCAATCTGCCGATTATAACCTTGATTTAGCCCAGAATGGAATTGTATTCATAGATGAAATAGATAAAATAGCTAGAAAGGGAGATAATCCTTCCATAACAAGAGATGTATCTGGAGAAGGTGTCCAACAAGCGCTATTAAAGTTATTAGAGGGAACTATTGTAAATGTCCCCCCAAAAGGAGGACGTAAACACCCAGACCAAAAATTTATCGAAGTGGATACTTCCAATATACTTTTCATTGCAGGTGGGGCATTTGATGGTATTGACAAAACAATAAATAAACGCTTAAACCTTCAAGCTATTGGTTACAATACAAATAAGGAATTAAAAAAGGTTGATTCTGAAAATATTTTGCAATACATAACTCCTCGTGATATTAAATCATTTGGACTTATTCCTGAAATTATTGGAAGGCTTCCTGTTTTGACCTATATGAATCCACTTGATAGGGAAACCTTGAGTACAATTTTAACTACACCCAAAAATGCTTTAATAAAACAATATGTTCAATTATTTGAAATGGATGGAATTGATTTAACCTTTACACAAGGGGCACTAAGTTTTATAGTTGATAAAGCATTAGAATACAAATTGGGTGCTCGAGGTTTGAGATCTTTATGTGAAGCAGTTTTAAATGATGCCATGTTTGAACTTCCCGAATCTGAAACAAATACTCTCAAGGTAACCAAAACGTATGCCGAACAAAAGCTTTCAAATGCAGATTTACCAGCATTAAAGGTAGTTTCTTAATTATTCATTTGAATAAGTTCTTCTAATAATTCTCTTGAATTAGAAAGTCTAGGAACTTTATTTTGCCCCCCCAGTTTATTTTTTGATGCCATCCAATTATAAAATAAATTCTTTTTTGCTACAGTTATTTTTGGAATAGTCAGAGTCATATCTTTATAACGTTTTGCTTCATAATCAGAGTTTACATCCTTCAGATTTTTATCTAGTATTAATGAAAACTCATCAATTTTTTTTGGATTATTTTTAAACTCAATTATCCATTGATGCCCTCCTTTATTATTTGAACTCATATATATTGGACCAGCTGTGTAATCAATTATTTCAAGACCTAATTGCTTTGCAGTTTTACTCATTGCAACCTCAGCATTTTCTATCATTAGCTCTTCTCCAAAAACATTTATGTGAACTTTAGTTCTACCTGTTATCTGAATTCTATATGGGTTAAGGGATGTAAACCTTATGGTGTCTCCAATTTTATATCTCCAAAGACCCGCATTGGTTGTTATGACCATTGAATAATTCGTGTTTAATTTTACTTCGCTAAGAGGAATTATAACTTCATTTTCCTCACAACCTATTTTGTCCATTGGAATGAATTCATAAAAAATACCGTAATCCAGCATCAATAAAAGCTCATTTGAAGAGTTTCTATCTTGAATTCCAAAGAAACCTTCTGAGGCATTAAATGTTTCAAAGAAATTTAATTTACTTCCTAAAAATAATTTTTCAAATTGTTCTCTGTAGGGGTGAAAACTAACACCTCCATGGAAGTATACCTCAACAAATGGCCAAACCTCATTGATTGATGTTTTATTTGTTTTTCTTAATACGTTTTGAAGTAATACTAACATCCAAGATGGTACCCCGGCAAGGCTTGTAACTTTTTTATCCAGAGTTTCATCAATTATCGCTTCCATTTTTGCTTCCCATTCAGGCATCAAAGAGACTTTATAGCTTGGGGTACTTCCCAATTCAGCCCAAAATGGTAGGTTATCAATAATAATTGCTGATAAATCTCCAAAATAACTATTTGTATTTTGATATAATTCACTACTACCTCCCAATCGTAAACATTTACCAGCTAAAATTTGAGCATTTTCATTATTATTGTAATAAATTGATAACATATCTTTTCCAGCTTTATAATGACAATCCTCGAGTGACTCAGTGCTGATTGGTATGAATTTACTTTTTGAATTTGTAGTACCACTTGACTTAGCAAACCACTTGATTGGACTGGGCCAAAAAATATTCTGCTCTCCTTTTCTACATCGTTCAATTTCCTCGTATATATTCTCATAGCTTACAATTGGTAATCTATTTTTAAAATCATCATAATTTTCAATTGATCTAAAATCGTTATTTAAACCTACCTCAGTTTTAGAGGCACTGCTTATTAGTTTATATAACAATTCCTCTTGAACTTCATTGGGGTATTTCATGAAAAGCTCTATTTGATGTATACGTTTTTTTAGAAACCAAGATGCGACGGAATTGAAAAGGGGAATTGGCATAAGAAGATGTATCTTTGAACAAAAATATAAACTTTTAATTTAAGATGTTTCGGGGAGTTCTTAGAAAAATGATTTCAGAAAGTGCTACTTCAATTCGTTACTTTCTCGAATTTGAAAATGACTTTTTGATAATGAATGAATTCTTAGATCGAAACTTAAAAATTACTTTTGACGGAAGTCAGTGTTTGAACTGTAATCAGTCTAAGTCAATTTATAGACAAGGCTATTGTCAAAAGTGCTTTTTTGATATTCCCTCAGCGGGAGATTGGGTAATGCGTCCAGAGCTAAGCAAAGCACATTTAGGTATCGAAGATAGAGATTTAGAATACGAAAAGAAAGTTCAACTACAGCCCCATTGGGTTTACCTAGCTTCAAGTAGTCATCTAAAAGTAGGAGTCACACGAAAAAGTCAAATTCCCACTAGATGGATAGACCAAGGAGCTCATCAGGCAGTAGGAATTTTAGAGGTTCCTAATAGATATATGGCTGGTATTGCGGAGGTTAGTTTAAAAAAAGTTTTTTCTGATAAAACCAATTGGAGAAAAATGTTGCAAAACGAACATGAAGAAGTTCAGTGGGAGAAGGCAATTAATCAAGCAATTGATTTATTACCAAACGATTTAAAACCCTATATTATTAGTGGTAGTAATATAATTGAAATAGATTTTCCTGTCCTACAATATCCCAAAAAAATAAAAAGTCTCAATTTAGAAAAGGAAAATGAATTTTCAGGGGTCCTAAAAGGAATAAAGGGGCAATACCTAATTTTCCATGACCAAACTGTATTTAACATTAGATCTAATGAGGGAACCCGAGTAATAATTGAAATTGATTAGCTGTCAGTCTTTGAAGAGAGATTTAAAAGCCGATTCATTTTATCGAGTTCTTCTGGTTTAAAATATCGCCATTTACCAACTTTAACATCCAATTTAATATTCATAATTCTGACTCTTTTAAGATTTATAACTCGATAGTTTAAAAACTCGCACATTCTTCTGATTTGACGATTTAGTCCTTGTGTGAGAATAATCCTAAATTGTTTTTTATGTGTTTGTTTTACAAAACATTTTTTTGTAACTGAATCAAGTATGGGAACTCCATTACTCATTTTTCTAATGAATTCAGGAGTAATAGGTTTATTTAGTGTAACAATATATTCTTTTTCGTGATTGTTTTTTGCCCTTAATATTTTATTTACAATATCTCCATCATTTGTTAAGAAAATCAATCCCTCGCTCGGCTTGTCTAGTCGACCTATTGGAAAAATCCTCTTTGGATAATTGATAAAGTCAATGATATTGTCTTTTTCTACTTTGGAGTCAGTGGTACAAACAATCCCTTTGGGCTTATTGAAAGCTAAATAAACAAGTTTATTTTTTGACTTATTTATCCTTTCACCATTCACTGTTATCTTGTCTTTGTGACATATTTTAACTCCCATTTCAGCTTTTTCTCCATTTACCAAAACACGACCTGCTGCCACAAGGTTATCCGCTTCTCTTCGCGAACAATATCCAATTTCACTTAAGTATTTGTTGATTCTGATTAGTGTTTTATTTTCATTTGTCATATGTCCAAAGACTTATTTCCTCTCCAATCTCGAGGTCAAATTTTTTCCTAAAAAGCCAAACAAATATATAAAGGAGTGGCGTATCAAGTGCAGCAACGATTACCTTAAAGACAAATCCAGACAATACTAATCCGAAAAATAAATCCCAAGGTAGAATTCCGAATAGAGACAATAATAGAATTACTGAAAAAGTATCTAGGAATTGAGATACAAAAGTGGAAAAGTTATTCCTTATCCAAAGTAGTTTCCCCTTGGTTAGCTTTTTCCAAAAGTGATAAATTCTAATGTCAATAAACTGTGCAATTAGATAGGCTATCATAGATGCTAAAACCGCTAAAGGGGAAAGCGAGAAAACTTTTTTGAATGTCATATCATCAACAGGGGAGTTTTCAATGGCGGGAACAAAATCGGCGAGAAGTAAAATTCCCATAGAAAAAAAGGAAGCGAAAATCCCTGCAATTACCACTCGGTTGGCTGCTTTTTTCCCATAAATCTCAGAGATCAAATCTGTGATTAAAAAGGTTAATGGATAGGGTAAAATTCCAACAGATAACTCAAAAAGGCGAATGCCGAATAATTCACTATCAAATGGATACCAAAAAAAGAATTTTTGGAAAATAAGATTTGAAACCACTAGGGATGTTATAAATAATGCAGCCAAATACAAGTAGATTTTAGCTGCCAATTGATGCTTTTTAGTTTTCATCTATTCAATGTTAATTGAAAAAGGGATTATTGCCTGAATCCCTTCCATCTCACTAAGCTTGATTAATTCTGAAGCAAATTTTTCAATTGGGTGGTTAAATATTTTTAAACGGATAAAAGATAAAGCATCAAGGAATATATACTCAAATTCATTCTCATATTTGGGATAACTATCAATATTATAATTTTCAATAGCGGCCATTTCAGCAGTAGCTTGAATAGCATCTTCAAGTCCTCCAATAGCATCCACTAATCCATTTTCCACAGCATCTTTGCCAGACCAGATTCTTCCTTTTGAAAGGTCTTCTACTTTTTCCATATTAAGTGATCGACCCTCTGATACCCTTGATTTAAAGGTAGTATAAACTTTTTCAATCGCACTTTTAGTTGAATTTTTAAAACCATCGTTTAAAGGTTCGAAAAGGCTATAGCCCATCGCATTTTTATGTGAATTGACTTGTTCAGCATTGATACCAATCCTTTCTGCAAGTCCTCTCATATTTGGAAATGCTGCAAGTACTCCAATAGAACCAGTTATAGTCATTGGACTAGCATAAATTTTATCCCCTAAACAAGCGATATAATACCCACCAGAGGCTGCAATATTTCCCAATGAAACAACCAAAGGTTTTTTACCTTTTAGCTTTCTCATTGCATTTAAAATTATCTCAGAAGTCATAGCATCTCCTCCAGGAGAGTCAATTCGCAAAACAGCTCCTTTGATATTTTTATTTGTCTCAACTTCTTGAAAGGCCTGATTCAGAGCCTTTTTCCCAATGACCTCCTCTGTGCCAGAGGTATATAAAATAGGTCCATTAGCATAGATTACTGCAATTTGATCTTTTACATCACTATCGAATGTTTTCATTTGGGTATTTAGTTCATAGAATTCAACTGAATTTATCGAGTCATCTTTATCAATTTCCAATGCGGCTTTGATACTCTTTTCAAAATCGTCCTCGTAAACAAGCGCATCAATTATTCCATTAGTTATTGCCTCTTTGGCATCAGTTACTGTAAGTTCCTCTACCATTTTTTCTAAAGCTTTTTTTGAAATCGCTCTGCTCTCAACTATCTCATCGCTTATGGTAGTCCAAACTGCATCAAGTAGTCCTTTAATCTGTGCTCGGTTCTCATCGCTCATTTTATCTTGCAAAAAAGGTTCAACGGCACTTTTGTATTTGCCGTGACGAATCACCTCCATTTTCAATCCATACTGGTTTTGAAAATCTTCGAAGTAAAGAACCTCAGAGGAAAGCCCCTTAAGTTCAATGGATCCAACAGGATTCATAAAAATACTGTCTGCAACTGAGCTTACATAATAACCTTTTTGGGACATAAAATCAGCATAAGCATAAATAAATTTACCTGACTTTTTAAATTCATTCAAACAGTTTCTGATTTCACGGGCTTGAGCCCATCCTGATGAGATCAAACCCGAGTTTAGTCTAATCCCTTTAATTTTTTCATCTTTTTTAGCCTTATTAATACTACCAATAATAGCATCCATACCAATTATGCCATTAGCATTTTCTGTGAAAAATCCAAAAGGGTTAAAAGCTGGACTTCGATCTCTTACTGAGGTATTTAAATCGATATTTAAAACACTGTTTTCACTTATAAATGCTGAATCAACTGTCTTAAAATTTATTGAAGTGGCAATAGCGGCAATACCCGTAAAAAATAAAATGGATATGAGACCCAAAGCTATAAAGGTACCTAATAGTGATGCTAAAAAACTTTTGAAAAAATTCATATCTACTTTTTAAAAGCAAAGATAGGGTTTGTGAAATTGTTTTACGAAATTTATCATTGGGATTAAAATGAATAGAGCATATATTTCATTAGGGGCAAATATTGGGAATTGCCATAAAAATATTCAAGAGGCAGTAATCCAAATTCAAAAAAAAAATTGGCATTTTAACTGATTTATCCTCCTTGTATGTAACTCCCGCCTGGGGTTTCGAGGGCCCTAATTTCCTAAATGCTTGTATTGGAATAGATACAAACGATAAGCCTTTAAAGATTTTGGAGAAACTTTTAGATGTTGAGCAAGCCATGGGTAGAGAACGCCATGCCAAAACTGGCTATAATTCTCGATACATTGATTTAGACCTTTTGTTTTATGCAGATCAAATAATTAATACATCGGCACTAATTTTACCTCATCCCAAAATTGAATTCCGAAATTTTATTATGCATCCCCTTAATGAAATTAACCCTAATATTATCCACCCAACATTAAAAAAAACAATTGCTGATTTACTATTGGTAAGTTCAGATAAAAGCAAGGTTAAAAAACTACCTATGTCAGACTGGTCTCCAATGCTTTTTGAAACCAATAGAATTTTGATTTTAGAAGGAAATATAGGTGTAGGAAAAACCTTGCTTGCTCAAAAAATTGCAGATCAATACCAAGTTCCTTTTTTGAAGGAGAATTTTAAGGAAAACCCTTTTTTAGAAAAATTTTATAATGACTCTCAAACTTATGCTCTTTCCTTAGAAAATTATTTTATGAAGAGTCGATTTAGACAATTTCAAGAATTTATTAATGATAAAGCAACCTCTTTGAAAGGAGTAGCTGACCATTCCCTTTTTCGATCTTTAATTTTTGCTAAAATCAACCTAGCCTCATTGGATTTTCATTCATTTAAAAAGAATTATCTGGCTTGGTCCAATAAGTTTTATTTACCACAAAAAGTAATTTATTTGAAACATAGCGTCGATAAATTAAGGGAAAATATTAAAATAAGGGGAAGGGACTATGAGCAAAAAATATCTAAAGAATATTTAACAAATATTGACCTTGGGTACAAATTATTTTTTGACCTTGAAAATGAATTTCCCTACTGTGAAATTGATCTTAGTGATTTAGATTTTGTAAAAGATGAAGCTGCATATCAAATAATCCTATTAAGAATTAAAGCTTTCTTAGCTTTTGGAAAAAATCCCACAAAACTACCCCACTAGCAACTGCTACATTCAAAGAATGTTTGGTTCCCTCTTGTGGAATTTCAATTACTCCATCACATTGATTAATCGCCAGTTGGGATACACCTCTTACTTCGTTACCAAAAATAAAAGCGTACTGATTGTGAGTTTTAACTTCAAAATTCTCTAGAGAAAAAGCTTTATCAGCTTGTTCGATAGCGAAGACTTTAATACCTTTTTTTTGAAGCCTTTTGATTAATGTGACAACTTCCTTCTGGTACTCCCATTCAACTGACTCAGTTGCTCCCAATGCAGTTTTATATATGTCTTTGTGCGGAGGTGTGGCAGTAATACCACAAAGGAATATTTTTGCTATTAGAAATGCATCAGCAGTTCTGAAAACAGAACCGATATTATTTAAACTTCGAATGTCATCAAGAATGACAATCAAAGGGGTTTTATCCGCTTTTTTAAATTCCTCAATAGTCTTGCGAACTAATTCGCTGTTTTTAAGTTTACGCACATCATAAAAATACTAAATATTGAAGGCGTCTAATTTGAGTGTTAACAAATTTTTAAAACCCAATTATCGCAAGAATTTATTAATAATTACATTAGTGTATAAAGTGTATTCAAGTGGCCAAATCCAATAAAGAAACTCCTTTAATGAAGCAATATAACCAGATAAAAGGAAAATATCCTGATGCCTTATTGCTTTTTCGAGTAGGAGATTTTTATGAAGCTTTTGGAGATGATGCTGTTAAAGCAGCAAGAATATTGGGTATAATTCTTACTAAAAGAGGGGCAGGCAGTTCCAGTGAAACTGAATTGGCAGGTTTTCCTCACCACTCTTTAAATACATATTTGCCAAAACTCGTTAGGGCTGGATGTAGAGTTGCAATATGTGATCAGTTGGAAGACCCTAAACTTGCAAAAAAAATTGTAAAAAGAGGCGTAACGGAGTTGGTTACTCCAGGGGTTTCGCTGAATGAGGAGGTCTTAGAACATAAAAAGAATAACTTCCTAGCAGCAGTTTTTTTTAAAAAAGAGAATGTTGGAATCTCTTTTTTAGATATTTCCACTGGGGACTATTGGGTCTCTGAGGGTAGTTCTATTCAAATGGAACAATTATTACAAAATTTTTCTCCAACAGAGGTTTTGATTGCTAAACCTGCAAAAAAAATCTTTGCTGAATTAACAGGAAATCAATTTCATGTCTTCTACCTTGAAGATTGGGTTTTTGAAATTGGTTATGCTGAGGAAAAATTGACTAATCATTTTGGCACTAAAGGACTGAAAGGGTTTGGGATTCAAGATATTAAAGCTGGAATTATAGCTGCCGGAGCTATTTTGCATTATCTATCTGAGACTCATCACAACAAAATAACTCATATAACCAACATTCGCCAAATATTTCAGGAAGAATACGTATGGATGGATAGATTTACAACTCGAAACTTGGAACTCTTCCAACCAACTAACCTTAATGGCGTGGCACTGATTGATGTTTTGGATCTAACTCTAACTGCAATGGGTGGACGAATGTTAAAACATTGGATGGCTTTTCCAGAGAGAAATCTATCTAAAATAGAGGGACGTTTGAGTGTGGTTGAAGCTTTTAAAAATGATGATTCAATCCATAATAAAATGCAAAGCCATTTAAAGGAAATTGTTGACATGGAAAGAATTATCGCAAAGATTGCCACCCAAAAAATCAGTCCAAGGGCATTGGTACAATTAGGTAAGTCATTAGATCAAATTAATAGAGTCAAGGATGATTTGCTAAACCATTCATCAAAAAACCTTCAAATTTTAGGATCTAGGTTTTTGGAGCCTTCGGAAGTGATTAAATTGATTCAATCTACTCTTAAACCAGATGCACCCGTTTTGCTAAGTAAAGGAGAGGTTATCGCAGATGGCGTAAGTAAGGAGCTAGATGAGTTAAGACAACTTTTATATTCTGGAAAAGATCACTTGGACAGAATGGTTGAAAGGGAAAGCGAGCAAACTCAAATTCCATCATTAAAAATATCATTTAACAATGTATTTGGATACTATATTGAGGTACGCAATACTCACAAGGAAAAGGTTCCTGAGGACTGGATTAGAAAGCAAACCCTTGTCAATGCTGAACGTTACATAACAGAGGAGCTAAAAGAATACGAAACTAAAATTCTAGGAGCTGAGGAAAAAATTAAGTCCCTGGAAAGTAAAATTTATCTGGAATTGATAATAGAATTACATAAATATTTAGAGCTGCTTAAAAACAATGCGCAGCAGACCGCACAACTTGATGTGTTATGGTGTTTTGCTTCTTTAGCATTGAAATATAATTATTCACGTCCCCATTTCTCAGATACTACACAATTGAGGATCAAACAGGGCCGTCACCCAGTGATTGAAAACCAATTATCTCCTGATAATCCCTACATCGCTAATGATTTAGTCCTTGATCCTTCAAGTCAACAAATAATTATGATTACGGGGCCGAACATGTCAGGTAAGTCAGCTATACTTCGCCAAACTGCTTTACTAGTTTTGATGGCTCAGATGGGGTGTTTTGTTCCTGCATCATCAATGGTTACTGGAGTAATTGATAAAATTTTTACGCGAGTTGGGGCTAGTGATAATATTTCTTTGGGGGAATCAACATTTATGGTTGAGATGAATGAAACGGCTTCAATTCTTAACAACATTACTGAAAACAGCTTGGTATTATTAGATGAGATAGGCAGAGGTACCAGTACCTATGATGGTATTTCTATTGCT
>NZOY01000097.1 GCA_002695445.1 Flavobacteriaceae bacterium | reverse complement strand
GAATAATGGCTCTTGAAAATTCAATTGCAGGGTCAATTTTACCAAATTATGCTTTGATTGATGATTCTAATATGCATATAATAGGTGAATATAATTTTTCTATTGATCATAATTTGATGTGTTTTCAAAACCAGGCTGTGGAAGATATCAAAGAAGTTCATTCTCACCCAATGGCCCTTTTACAATGTAAGGAGTTTTTTAATGATCATAATCATATTAGTTTGGTCGAGGCAAGTGATACTGCAAAAGTGGCTCAAATAATATCAGACAAAAAATTAAAAGGAATCGCGGCTATAGCGTCAAAAGAAGCTGCCAAGATCTATAATTTAAATTTAATATCAGAGTCTATTCAGACCATCAATAATAATGTGACGAGGTTTGTTATTCTAAAAACTAACGTGCAGCCACTCAAAAAAGAATCATACAACAAAGCATCTCTTAAATTTATATTGGACCATCAAAGAGGAAGTTTAGCTGCTGTACTGAATGTTTTAAGTGATTGTCTTTTAAATCTAACTAAAATTCAATCACTCCCAGTAATAAAAACACCAGGCAAGTATGCTTTTTTTGTTGATGTAAAATTTGAAAAAACAGGTTTTTTTCAAAAGGCTGTTTCAATCCTCAAAATTATGGCTTTAGAATTTAAAATAATTGGACAGTACTTAGAATACAAAAAATGATGTTTACAGCTGAAAGATTAAAATACGTCGATGAATATTATTTCTCGAAAAAAATGAGAGAAATAAATAATTATATTTCTTCGGGAAGGCCCATAATCAACATGGCTATTGGAAGCCCAGATTTGTCACCTAGTCTTGAAGTAAAACAAGCTTTGTCAGAAAGCATAGATGATCATAGATCGAGCATGTATCAAAGTTATAATGGATTGCTAGAACTGAGGGAGGCTATTTCGAATTTTTATTATAAGCAGTATGGTGTTGAATTAAATCCTATTGATGAAATTTTACCTCTAATGGGATCAAAAGAGGGTGTGATGCACATTTCTATGGCTTTTCTAAACAAGGGGGATAGGGTGTTGATTCCAAATCCAGGATATCCAACTTATAGAGCAGTTTCAAAATTATTAGGAGCAGAGGTATTGAATTATAATTTGTCAGAGGAAAATAACTGGTATCCAAAAATGGATGAACTAGAAAGCTTGAATCCAAAAAATATCAAATTAATGTGGATTAATTATCCCCACATGCCAACGGGTGCAGATTTTGATGAAAAAAAATTAAATGAATTAATTTTTTGGGCAAAGAAAAATAATATCATTTTAATAAATGACAATCCATACAGTTTTATTCTAAATAAAAAACCTCGAAGTATTTTAACTCTAAAGAATTCAAAAGGAGTTGCAATTGAACTGAATTCACTTAGTAAATCATTTAATATGGCGGGATGGAGAGTTGGTATGATGGTAGGTGAATCAAAGTATATAGATGCTGTGTTAAAAGTAAAATCAAATTTTGATTCAGGAATGTTTTATTGTGTACAGCATGGAGCAATAAAAGCCTTAGCTAGTAGTCAAAAATGGTTTGATAATCTTAATAAAGAATATTTTAAAAGAAGAAAACTAGCAGAAGAAATTGCTAGTGAACTTAATCTTTCATATTCTAAAAATGGGGTTGGTATGTTTATATGGTGTAAAATTTTAAATGGATCTTTAAAATCAGAAGATTTTGTTGACCATTTGTTAGATAAATATAATTTATTTATATCTCCTGGATCAATTTTTGGATCTCAAGGTGAAGGATATGTTAGGATTTCATTATGTACAGAAACAAAAAAAATGAATGAAGTTTTAAAAAGATTGAAATCATGAAATTGTTTTTAATAGGAACTGGTTTAATAGGAGGTTCTATGTCGAAAGATTTAAGGAATNTTTTNGGTAATATTCAAATACATGGAATTGATAAAAACGAATTAAGTGTNAANCGTGCAAAGAATATTGGGTTGATNGATATTATTGATAGTTTAGAAAATTTAAATATNGCTGATAGGGTTATTTTNTCNGTTCCNGTAAGTGAAAGTTTGAAAATTTTACCTTNTATACTTGACAATTTGAATAAAGATGCTCTAGTATGGGATGTTGGTTCAACAAAGTTTAGTTTGTGTAANTNAGTGGAAAAACATTCTAAAAGAGATCAATTCCTAGCTACNCATCCAATAGCAGGCAACGAATTTTCTGGTCCTGAGGCAAGTATAGAAAACCTCTTCAATGGAAAAATTCAGATACTTTGTCAGACCAATAAGACAAGACCTGATTTACTACAATGGGCTGAATCAATGTTTAATTTGATGGGGATGAAAATTAGATATATGAAGCCAGAAGAGCATGATAAAAAAATGGCAATAGTTTCACATTTATCTCATATAAGTTCATTTATGCTTGGAAAGACCGTCATGGAGTCCGAAAAAAATAATCAAAATATATTGGATTTTGCAGGAAGTGGATTTGAGTCTACTGTAAGATTGGCAAAAAGTTCGCCGGAAATGTGGTCTTCTATTTTTAAAGATAACAGGGAAAATATACTTGAAATTTTAAATATATATATTGATAATCTAAAACAATTTCAGTTGAAAATTGAAAATGAAAATTATATCGATTTAAAAAATCAAATGATTAAAACAAACAAATTAAAGAAAATACTTGATACAATTAAACCCAAAAATTAAGTCAAAATGGAAAGAAAAANAAAAACAAACGACTGGTTANAAAAATTTAATTTATCNCATCCGCTTGTTATTGCGGGCCCTTGTAGNGCTGAAACTGAACAACAGGTTTTAAAAATAGCTCACCAATTAAAGGAAACAGACGTTACTGCTTACAGAGCCGGAATTTGGAAACCTAGAACTAGACCTGGTAATTTTGAAGGTGTTGGTTCCATAGGTTTAAAATGGCTTCAGAGAGTTAAAAANGAAACCGGACTTTTAACAGCTACTGAGGTAGCTAACAAAGATCATGTGAAATTAGCATTAGAACATGATATAGATGTGTTATGGATTGGAGCCAGATCAACAGTTAGCCCTTTTATAGTTCAAGAAATTGCTGATTCNTTGAATAGTACAGACAAAATAGTTCTCGTAAAAAATCCAGTCAATCCAGACCTNTCACTNTGGATTGGTGCTATTGAAAGACTTCAGTCCGCAAACATAAACAGGTTGGGGCTTATNCACAGAGGTTTTTCATCNCAAGGAAAATCGAANTANAGAAATAACCCTGAATGGCAAATTGCTATNGAAGCNAAAAATAAGTTTCCNGATATTCCTATTATTTGCGATCCGTCTCATATTTCAGGACGAAGAGACTTGATATTTGATCTTAGTCAAATGGCATTGGACCTTAACTTTGATGGTTTGATGATTGAAAGTCATATAGATCCAGATAATGCATGGAGTGACGCTGCACAACANGTAACTCCNAACCGATTGATACAAATAATGAAAGATTTGAAAATGCGAAATACNACTATCGAGAAGAAGGACTATNTTGATGAATTANATAATTTAAGAACANAAATTGATATCGTTGACCAAAATCTGCTTCAAATTCTTGGAGAAAGAATGAAAATATCTGATTCTATTGGAAAATTGAAAAAGAAAAATAATGTTGCTGTTCTTCAGAACAAGAGATGGAATGAAATACTNGGNAAAATGGTACTTGATGGNGAAAATCACGGATTATCTGAAGAATTTGTGCTTAAATTGTTTAAAGCAATACACCAAGAATCAATTAATCATCAAGAAAAAGTAATTGTNAAATAATTTAATTATTTGATAAAAGATTTTTAATCCTAGAAACAGCTTCTATTATTTCATCTTTNGAAGCTGCNTANGAAATNCGTAAGCAGTTTTTGTTTCCAAATGAGTCCCCAGCAACTGTGGCTACNTTNGCTNCTTCAAGAATNGTCATTGCAAAATCATTAGNGTCCTTAATTNTCTTNCCTTTTATTTCTTTTCCAAAATAAAANGAAATATCTGGGAATAGGTAAAAAGCCCCTGATGGTTTTAAAAGTTTAAATCCAGGAATTTTTGAAATTAAGNCAAAAATTAATTCTTTTCTAGAATTAAATTCATCAATCATATACTTTATTTTAGANACAGGAGCNTTAAGGGCTGTAATTGCTGATCTTTGAGCTATACAATTTGCAGCACTGGTGATTTGACCTTGAAATTTGTTACAAGCTTTAGCAATAAATTCTGGTGCCCCTATATATCCAATCCTCCANCCTGTCATAGAAAATGCTTTTGCAAGTCCGTTTACCGTTATAGTTCTGTCGAACATGTTTGGAAGATTTGCAAAACTAAAATGTTTTTCTCCATAAATAATGTGTTCATATATTTCATCTGATAAAACATAAGTGGAGGGGTAGTCTTCAAGAATGCTANNAAATTCACCTAATTCTTTTTCAGTGTAAACTATACCACTAGGATTATTTGGAGAATTAAACATTATCAGTTTGGTTCTTGATGTCAATTCAGATCTTAACTGATCTGGGGTTATTTTAAAACCACTTTCCATTGAAGTTGGAATAATTTTAAATTTTGCTTCGGACAAAGTAACAATTGCAGAATAGCTGACCCAATACGGAGCAGGAAGTAAAACTTCGTCTCCTTTATTTAAAAGAGCCATACAAACGTTGGCTATGGACTGCTTAGCACCTGTAGATACTACAATTTGAGAGGGTTCATAATTTAAACCGTTGTCTCTTTTAAATTTTTCACAAATTGCCTTTTTTAATTCTAAATATCCGTCTACAGGAGGGTATGAATGATAATTTTCTTCAATAGCTTTTATTGCTGCTTCTTTAATAAAGTCTGGAGTATTAAAGTCAGGTTCACCTAGACTTAAACTTATTACGTCAACTCCACTATTTTTTAATTCTCTAGCTTTAGCTGCCATAGCAAGGGTAGCTGAAGCTGGCAAATTTTCAATTCGTTCAGAAAGTTTATACATTATGGTTATGTTTGTCTAATTTAAATGCAAAAATAAATTAATTGTTTCAAAATTTGTGGAACTTAAAAAAAAATTTCCTGNCNTNTCNAATTCACAAATTGATAAGTTTGTATTGTTTGAAAAATTATTTAAAAATTGGAATAGTAAAGTAAATTTGATTTCGAGAAGGGATACAGATTTTTTATTTGAAAGACATATTTGTTATTCTTTAGCAGTTACATTTTTTTTCAAATTTAAACCTAAAACAAAAATATTAGATGTGGGAACCGGTGGAGGTTTCCCAGGTATACCACTTGCTATATTTTTTCCTAGTGTTAATTTTACTTTAATTGACAGAACTGAAAAGAAAATAAAAATTATAGACTTTATTAAAAAAGATTTAAAAATCAAAAACGTCAAGACTATAGTTGGAGATGTAAAAAATCTAAAATCTAAATTTGATTTTGTTTTAGGACGTGCTGTTACAAAAATGGAAAAATTTGTTCCACTTGTCAAAAAAAATATTTTTACGCATAAAGATGAATCTGGAATAATTTATNTNAAAGGNGGNGAACTTGNNTACGAAAAGNAAAGATTNCCAAATATNAAAATNTATAAANTAAAAAATAATTTCAAATCAGATTTTTTTGNNACCAAAAAAGTTATATATATATCACAAAATGATTTTTAATTTTTATTTTAAAAAAGGATATTTATAATCCTTGGGTGTTAGTAAAGGTTCCTTTATAAGTCGTGGTGAAACCCATCTTAGTAAATTTAATTTAGAACCAGCTTTATCATTTGTTCCTGAAGCTCTTGCTCCTCCAAATGGTTGCTGGCCCACTACGGCTCCACTAGGTTTATCATTTACGTAAAAATTTCCAGCGGAGTTTTCTAATTTCTGTAAAGCTTCTGTAATTGCATATCTGTCTTTTGCAAAAATTGCTCCTGTTAACGCATACTGCGAAGTTGTATCAACAAGCTTTAAGGTTTCACTGTAATTTTTGTCGTCATAAATATAAATTGTAACAATAGGTCCAAACAATTCCTTTTCCATTGTAATATATTTTGGATCTTTAGTAACCAAAACTGTTGGTTCAACAAAATAGCCAACAGAATCGTCACAATTTCCACCGTATAAAACTTCAACATCATTTGAAGACTTTGCCTCTAGAATTGTATTTTTTAGTCTTTCAAAAGCATCTTTATGTATTACAGCCGTTATAAAATTTTGAAAATCACTCGGTGGTCCCATTTTGATTTCACTTAGTTTATTTCCAATAATATCCAAAACCTCACTTCCAATTGATTTTGGAAGATAAACCCTTGATGCCGCAGAACACTTTTGGCCTTGAAACTCAAATGCACCACGAATTATAGCTGTTGAAACTTCGTTAATATTTGCTGACGGATGTACCATTATAAAGTCCTTACCACCGGTTTCTCCGACTATCCTTGGGTAATTTTTATAAAGCTCAATATTATTCCCCACTTTTTTCCAAATATTTTTAAATACTGAAGTAGAACCGGTAAAATGGANCCCAGCGAACTCATTTGAGGATAATACCTGATTTGTAATCATTTCTGGATCACCAAAAATCATATTTATAACTCCGNCTGGAAGACCAGCTTCCTCAAATATATCCATAGTTACTTTTGCAGAAAAAACTTGGTAATCACTTGGCTTCCAAACAATAGTGTTTCCCATTAATGCTGGAGCTGCACATAAATTNCCACCTATAGCGGTAAAATTAAATGGACTAATTGCATAAACAAACCCCTCTAATGGACGATAGGATAATTTGTTCCATGTCCCATTAGAAGAAACGGGTTGTTCATTGTATATTTCTTCAGCAAATTTGACATTAAATCTTAAAAAATCTGCAAACTCGCAAGCTGCATCTATTTCTGCTTGGTGGATTGTTTTTGATTGTGCAATCATAGTCGATGCATTTATAAGTTTTCTGTAAGGTCCACATATAAGTTCGGCTGCCTTCAAAAATATACTGGCTCTTTCTGAAAATCCTAGATCATTCCATTTTTCTTTTGCAGTTAATGAGCTTTTAATAGCTAAATCAACGTGATCTTTATTGGCTATAGAGTATGTACCTAGCTTGTGATTGTGATCATGAGGAGGATACATATTATTTTTCTCTTTAGTTTCTATTTCTCTACCACCAATTTTAAGATTTATATTGATTTTTGTGTTGTAAAGAAGATCATATGCTTTAAGCACTTCATCCTTTTCTTTACTTCCTGGGGCGTATAAAAGTACCTCTTCATTTTCTACCCTTGGGCTTTTAATAAAACTATTTTTCATTATTCAAATTTTAATTTAATGTGAAGGTTGCTGCTAAATCAAAGACTGGAATTTCAACTTCAAATTCTTTAGCAGTGGAAAAATTAATCATGGTATAAAAACCGCTCATAGAGCCAATTGGAGATATTAACAAGCAATTAGAGCTGTAGGTATGAGAAACTCCTGATTTCAAAATGGGTTTTTGTCCAATTACACCATCTCCCTCGACGAAGTAAGGTCTTCTGTAGGTTTGTAATATTTTCCAATTTCTATTAATTAACTGAACGACATCATTACTTTGATTTTCAATTTTAACTGTATAGGTAAAGGCATAATTAACTATGTTATCATTTATCAGTTCCCCATTATATTTTGTGAACACTGAAATCCTTATCCCTTTTGTTATCTGTTGAAACATAGTATAATTCCCGTTCTAAGTTAATTAAAAAAAATGTTTCAAAAAAAAAAGAAATTAATTGAAGATTAATATTTCAGTTCGAATGAATTTGTTCGACCAACGCCAATCAAACTATCGTATAAATCTTCAAATCCCTTTTTATACACTAAAACTGTGTAACTGTTTTCAGTTTGAAAAAACGAACCTGAGATTTGATTTTTTAAAATCATATTACTTTTTTTGATGATATATTTATAATTATAAAAGCCTTGTTTCAATAATAAAACGCCTTCAAAAGTCTCTAAACTTGGGTTATAAATCATTTCATTCTCTTCAGTCAACTCATAGTTATTAAATTTACCATATATGTAAATTTTTGAATTGTCAATTTCAAATTGTTTAGCTAGGCTGAAATATACTACACTGTAATCCGATTCAGTGTTAGGATTTTCACCCAAAGTTGTTTGAGGAATAAAATTTCCATTAATGTCTGAATAATTAGAATAATTTAAATTGCTTCTTGGATTGTTCGTATATAAAAAATGTTGATAGACATTCTCTTTTCTTACAAAACTGATGTTTTGATTAGTTGATCTTAAATCTTTAGTGTCAAAAAAGAGATACTCGTTGCCTCCTTCAAATTCAGATTCTTTATCGTATCTATAAATAAGTNTGTCTCCTNGAATAAACTGAGGTTTTAAAATTGTTTTTGAATTATCCCATTGATCATTTTGAATAATAGTAACTTTTATGTCATTATTTGGATTTCTAATTTTATATGTGCTGGTGTTGATTATAAATTGAACATTTTGATGGGTATAAAATCTATTTTTATTTTGAGAAGGGTAAATATTTAGATCTACGCTAACTTTTTCATTAAGTATTAAAAATCTTCTTTTAAGGACAATGTTCTCATTTGAGTCTAAAATCTCTAAAATATAATTCCCTGAAATTTTAAAACCTACATCACCATTAGGGAGTGATAATTTATAGTTTGTATATCTTTGAAGTGTTCCATAGGAGCTTTTAGTATTATAAATCAAATTATCATCATTTCCATTTAAGTATTCGGATTTTAGAAGTTTACTTACGCTCCAATCAAAATTACAATGAATAATTTTATAATAATAAAAATTTTCTTCACCACTAACGTCATCAAAGGACAGAAACAATTTCTGATTCATTTTTATTATTGGAAACTGGGAGTTATAAGACCCCCCAGAAAATAAAACAGATTTAATATATGGATTTTTTTCTAAGGTGTTTTCTGATTTAGAAAACAGAAATGTTACTGAACAAAAAAATGATAAAAAAATTATCGTATTTTTCATTTAACTAATATATAAAATCAAGTTTAAAATGCTTTAGTTTCTCTCACAAGTTAAATGCATTATTGACTATAGGAAAATTATATAATTTAGTTTGAAAATATCTTTTAATAGATATATTAAATTATTAAATTTACAAGCGATTTGATTCAATAGTAGAAATATGTCAGCAGACATAAAAATAAGGAAAGGGTTTGATATAAACCTTAATGGAGAAGCAAATAAGATTCTATCGGAATCTGAGAGATCAAATACTTATGCTTTAAGTCCAAGTGATTTTTTCTGTTTAAAGCCTAAGCTTTTAGTAAAAGAAGGAGACAAAGTTAAGAAAGGTACCCCTTTGTTTTTTTCTAAAAATAATCCAAGAATACATATTGTGTCTCCAGTAGCTGGAGAAATTCTTGCAATATCTAGAGGTGAGAAGAGAAAGATTCTTGAGTTAGTGATATCTAGCCACAGTAACATTAATGATTCTGTAAAATTTAAAGTAAATAATTTCCAAAAATTTTCTGTAGACGAAATCAAAGATCTTTTACTTAAATCCGGCAGCTGGCCTTTTATTTTACAGAGACCCTACGGCGTTATTGCTCAACCTGAAGACAAGCCTAAAGCTATTTACATTTCGACTTATTCAACTTCACCGTTAGGCGTCGATTTCGATTTTATTCTAAAAAACAAAAAAGATAAATTTCAATTGGGTCTAACTATACTGTCTAGACTCACAGAGAATCTTTATTTAACTGTAGATTCAGATTTCCCCGGTTTTTTTAAAAATATAAAAGGGGCTAAAGTATTAAAGGTTAAGGGGCCCCATCCAGCTGGCAATGTTGGAGTTCAAATTCACAACCACAATCCAATCTCACCTGGTGAAAAAGTATGGACTGTAAAACCTGAAGACGTTTCAAACATTGGATCTTTATTTACCAATGGTGAATTTTGCTCTGATCGAACAGTTGCCGTTGTTGGACCAACTGTTGAAAATCCTCAATATTTTACATCTACAATTGGCGCATCAGTTTCTAGTATTTTAAAAAAAATAAAAATTGATAAATCAAAAGAATGCAGATTAGTAAATGGAGATGTTTATTCAGGTAGAACCACTAGCCTTGACGGTTATTTGTCATATGGCGATAATTTGTTAACCCTTATTCCCGAAGGTAAAAACTACAGAATGTTTGGCTGGCTACCTTTTAAAGATAATTTTATCCCAAGTATGTCCAAAACATCATTTTCAAGATTTTTG
>NZOY01000096.1 GCA_002695445.1 Flavobacteriaceae bacterium | reverse complement strand
GTAATGAAAAGGATTTCGATTACGACGAAACCTTTTTTGGAGCCCTATTTCAATACCCTGGAAAATTTGGCGAAATAATTGATCTACCCTTTGCAGTTAATAAAGCAAAAACACACAATATTAAAACAATTGTAGCTGCTGATTTATTGAGTTTAACTCTTTTAGAAGCTCCTGGCGAATATGATGTTGATGTAGTAGTTGGTACAACCCAACGATTTGGTATACCATTGGGATATGGTGGACCTCACGCGGCCTATTTTGCATCCAAAATAGAATACAAAAGATATATCCCTGGAAGGATTATTGGACAAACCATCGATCAAGACGGAAACCCTGCATTACGAATGGCATTGCAAACTAGAGAACAACACATCAAACGAGACAGAGCCACCTCGAATATTTGTACTGCTCAGGTTTTATTGGCAGTGATGGCGGGAATGTATGCAGTATATCATGGACCAAAAGGATTGAAAAAAATCTCCAAAAAAATTCACTTCAATACTGCAAAGCTTGAGAAAAAATTACAAGATTTAGGATTGACTCAGCTTAATACCCATTATTTCGATACTCTAAGAATTAAAATTAATGCTGATAAAGTTAGAACAGTAGCTGAAAAAAAAGAGATTAATTTTCTTTATATAGATGAACAGACGGTTGGAATAAGTATTAATGAAATAACTGATGAAGTTGCTTTACTGAAAATACTTAAGGTTTTTGAAGAGGTAACACTTCAAAAAAATATAACTGGAAAAGTCAAAATTGAGAACCACCGTTATCCAATTAGTCAAAAAAGGAATAGTCCCTTTTTGAGCAACAAGGTTTTTAATTCATATCATTCTGAGACTGGTTTCATGCGATACATTAAAAAATTAGAAAGAAAAGATTTAGCGCTTAATCATTCTATGATTTCATTGGGATCTTGTACCATGAAATTAAATGCTGCAGCAGAAATGCTTCCCTTGAGTTGGCCGAGATGGTCCTCAATTCACCCTTTTGTTCCGATTAATCAAGCGCAAGGTTATCAAAAAATGCTTTCAAGTTTAGAATCTTATCTAAGTGAGATTACTGGATTTCATGCCACTTCACTTCAACCCAACTCAGGTGCTCAAGGTGAATATTCTGGCTTAATGGTTATTCGCGCATATCACAACGCCAATGGAGATAAACACAGAAACATTTGTTTAATCCCTTCCTCCGCTCACGGTACAAATCCTGCATCTGCAGTTATGGCAGGAATGAAGGTTTTAGTAGTTAAAACAGATGAAGCAGGAAATATTGACTGGGAAGATCTCTCGAAAAAAGCCGAAGAGCACAAGGAAAATCTTGCTGCATTGATGATTACTTACCCATCCACCCATGGAGTTTTTGAAGTCAATATTAAACAGATAACAGAAAAAATACATAGTTGCGGTGGTCAAGTCTATATGGATGGTGCAAATATGAACGCACAAGTTGGACTTACAAGTCCCAAAATAATTGGAGCTGATGTTTGTCACCTAAATTTACATAAGACTTTTGCTATACCTCATGGAGGGGGTGGACCAGGAGTTGGACCAATTTGTGTAGCTAAACATTTGGCTAAGTTTCTTCCCTCTCACCCAATAATTAAAATAGGTGGTGATGACAGTATAAGTGCTCTGTCTGCTGCTCCTTGGGGATCAGCATTAGCCTGTTTAATTTCATATGGCTACATAAAAATGCTAGGCGCAAAAGGATTAAAACGTGCAAGTGAGATAGCAATTTTAAATGCAAATTATATTAAAAAAAGGTTAGAGGGGGCTTTTAATGTTATTTACACAGGAGCTAATGGAAGAGCTGCACATGAATTGATTATTGATTGCAGACCCTTCAAAGCTCAAAATATTGAAGTGGTAGATATTGCAAAAAGATTAATTGATTATGGATTTCATGCGCCTACTGTTTCTTTTCCTGTTCCTGGTACAATGATGATTGAACCAACAGAGAGTGAAAACTTAGAGGAGATAGACCGGTTTTGTGATGCAATGATTTCCATTAGGATGGAGGTTGATGAAAAAAATGAGATTAGTGTTGCTCTACTCAAAAATGCACCACACACCCTTAAAATGCTTAGTGGGGACTCTTGGGAATTTCCATACTCAAGACAAAAAGCAGCTTATCCGCTAGCATATGTCTCGGAAAATAAATTCTGGCCATCAGTAAGAAGGGTAGATGAAGCATTTGGCGATCGTAATTTGGTTTGTAGCTGTGCTTCAATCGATAGCTATGTAAAAGTATAATTTACAGTTATTTATATCATTATTTACAACCATATTGTTTTTCCTTAAGGAAATTGGATATCGTTCGGTTTAGTAGAATTGGCGTGTTAATCTTCATAGTAATTATTACTATTGCTTATTGATCATGAGTTTTAAAATCACAGGTAGCGGTAGTTGTATTCCATCAGTTATAAAGGAAAACATTTCTTTTTTAAATAATTCTTTTTATGATGAGTGCGGAAATAAATTTGGAATCGACAACAAAACTATTATTGATAAATTTAATTCGATTACTGGAATTAATCAAAGAAAATATGCTAATGCAGATTTAACAACCTCTGATCTTGCATATATTGCTGCTCAGAGCGCAATAAAAGATGCTGACATAGATCCTGAGGCATTAGATTATATTATTGTAGCCCATAATTTTGGTGATATTACTTGCAACAGTAAACAAATTGACACACTCCCAAGTCTAGCCTCTAGGGTAAAATCAAAATTAAAAATTAAAAACCCTAAATGTATTGCCTATGATATTTTATTTGGTTGCCCAGGCTGGGTAGAGGGTATGATTCAAGCACAAGCATTTATAAAAGCTGAAATGGCAAAAAAATGTTTGGTCATAGGAGCTGACGCTCTTTCTCGAGTAATTGACTCTCACGACCGTGACTCAATGATCTATGCTGACGGTGCAGGAGCTACAGTTCTTGAAAAGTCCAATCTAGAAGGTGGGATTTTGTCTCACAGCACCTTAACTTTTACCGCTGAAGACGAGGCTGATTTTATTTTTTATGGTGAATCCTATAATAAGTCTATTGATAATGGTGATAAATATATAAAAATGCAAGGAAGAAAAGTATATGAATTTGCCCTAAGCAATGTTCCTTTTGCCATGAAACAATGCCTAGATGATTCTGGAGTTCCTATTAAGAGACTTAAGAAAATATTTATACACCAAGCCAACAAAAAAATGGATGAAGCAATTATTAAAAGATTTTTTAGACTATATAAAGCTCCTATGCCTAAAAATATTCTTCCAATGAATATAGAGGAGTTTGGGAATAGCTCAGTTGCTACAGTGCCTACATTATTTAATTTAGTCCTCAATGAAAATTACCAGGGGCATACTCTATCACAGGGGGATGTCATTTTATTTGCAAGTGTTGGTGCAGGCATGAACATCAATGCCATCACTTATCAAATTTAATTACCCCTTGATAATTAAATGCTATTCTTTTAAGGGTTAATTACTTAAATTTGTGATATGAGTGTTCTTCATAATATTGGAACATACTCCATTATGGTAGGTAAGGTCTTTGGGAGATTTACTAAATGGAGTGTGATGAAAGGCCTGATCATTAACGAAATTAACTCTTTGATCATAGGGTCAATTGGAATCGTATCCTTTATATCTTTTTTTGTTGGAGGAGTTGTAGCGATCCAAACAGCCTTAAATCTAAATAATCCCCTCATGCCTAAAAACTTGATTGGATTTGCTACAAGACAATCTGTTATTTTAGAATTTGCCCCAACATTTATATCAGTCATTATGGCTGGTAAAGTTGGCTCATTTATAACTTCAAGCCTTGGAACAATGCGTGTTACAGAGCAAATAGATGCTTTAAAAGTAATGGGTATTAATACTTATAATTATCTTATCTTTCCAAAGATAGTTGCTTTACTTCTTTACCCTTTTATCATAACCATCTCCATGTTCTTAGGAATTTTTGGAGGTTATATTGCCTCTATATATGGAGGTTTTTGTTCGAGTGCTGATTTCATTGANGGAATNCAATTNGATTTTATACCCTTTCACATCANNTATGCATTTATTAAAACAGCTTTTTTCGCTTTTATATTGGCCACTATTCCTTCTTATCACGGTTATTTTTTAAAAGGTGGTGCTCTTGAAGTAGGTAANGCAAGCACTACCTCTTTTGTGTGGACAAGTGTAGTGATTATTGTGACAAATTACATTATTACCCAATTATTACTTACCTCATGATTTCAGTAAAAAAATTATACAAGACCTTTGATGGTGTGATTGTTCTGAATGATATCTCGACTGAATTTGAAAATGGTAAAACCAATTTGATAATAGGTCAAAGTGGGTCTGGTAAAACCGTATTATTAAAATGCATATTAGGATTATTTGGCACTAACGGTGGCGAAATATTTTTTGACAACCTTTCATTCCAAAAAATGAATATTAAAGAAAGAAGTATTTTAAGACAAGAAATGGGAATGGTCTTTCAGGGAAGTGCACTTTTTGACTCAATGTCAGTGGAAGAAAATATAATTTTTCCAATGCGAATGCTTACTAAAAAAAGTTTTGAAGAGATGAAAGAACGAGCAAATGAGGTTATCAAGCGTGTTAATCTCATAAATGCTAATAAAAAACTACCCTCTGAAATTTCTGGTGGTATGCAAAAAAGGGTCGCTATAGCAAGAGCAATTGTAATGAATCCAAAATACCTTTTTTGTGATGAGCCGAATTCGGGATTAGACCCCAAGACATCTACTATTATTGATAATCTAATNCAAGAAATTACCAAAGAATATAAAATTACAACAATAATTAATACTCATGATATGAATTCAGTAATGGAAATCGGTGAGAAGGTATTATTCCTAGAGAATGGTCANAAAGGTTGGGAAGGGACAAATAAAGAAGTTTTCAATACAGATAATGAAACAGTAAGTAATTTTATTTATTCCTCAAATCTCTTCAAAAAAGCTCGACAAGTATACCAAAAGTAAATCAATAATTAATCCTCAAGTTTATCTAGTGCTTTTTCAGAAAGATTTTTCACTTCTTGATCTCTATCAATTGGGCAGATCATTAAAACATCTTCACTGTCAACAATAATAAAGTTGTTAAGNCCTGAGATAACTATTTTTTTNTCGGGATTAGCTTTAATAAGATTATTAGTTGATTGATCTAAATAAGCTTTAGAGTTGATAATAACATTGCTAGCAGCGTCTTTTGGATTTAAATCATATATTGACTTCCAACTGCCTAAATCATCCCAATCAAAACTTGCAGGAATCAAATGAATTAACTTATGTTTTTCCATTAAAGCATAATCAATGGAAATATTTTCAGCTAAAGGATAATTATCTGTTATAAACTTTTTTTCGTCAGATGTATTNAATACATTNATTCCNGANTAAAATAGATCAAAAAGCNTAGGTACATATTCTTTAAAACCTTTCAAAACAGCTTTAGCAGACCAGACAAATATTCCAGAATTCCAATAATAATTTCCTGAATCAATAAATGACTTTGCTTTAATTTTATCTGGTTTTTCTGTAAACTTCAAAACAGTTTTCAATCTATTCTTTTCCGAATTTACTTTAACATATCCAAAACCTGTGGATGGAAAAGTTGGATTAATGCCAAATGTGATTAAATTTTCACTTCCAGCTGATGAAAGGGCAAATTCCATGTCACTTTTAAAAGTAGCCTCATCTTTAATGGTATGATCGCTGGGAGAAACAATTATTTTAGCCTCTTTATTTCGTTTTTGTATTTTTAGACTAGCAAGAAGAATACAAGGAGCAGTATTTCTTCGATCTGGTTCACAAATTATTTGTTCTTCATGCAGTTTATTTCCCAATTGATCCAAAATGATTTTTTTGTATCGCGATTGAGTCACAATATAAATATTTTCTGAATTAACAATTTTTACTAAACGACTAAATGTACTTTGCAGGAGTGAGTTTCCACTGCCTAACATATCAATAAACTGCTTAGGGTATTCTGANGTACTGGATGGCCAAAATCTGGCACCCACTCCACCAGCCATAATTATTGCAAAGCAATTATNCATTTCTTACAAGCTTTTTTACTCTGGCATGGGGNCTAAAAAGGTATTTTCTTTGAGTCGATATTTCCTTACATTCAAACCTTTTTTTTCTCTTTGAACCCAAAATAAATTTTCTCCCATTNTGTATTTCAAAAACTGCCCCAAAATCCAATTCAAAAATATAGTTTTTTTCCGTTTTAGGATCAAATTTATTTAGCTCAATAACAAGATTAAAATCAGAATCGGTAGATGCTTTGGGGTTCTTGAAATGATTTTTCAATAAAATAAGTAAATCTTGAGGAAAAATTTCTGGCCTCAAAAAGGGACCCATTAATTTTTGATAGCACCTTTTCCACTCCTTACCGTGGGGCTTTATCGAATAACCAAATTCCTTAAAAGCTACCAAATGGGCAATTTCGTGAATTACTGTTATAAGGAATCGATATGGGTTTTCCGAATTATTTACAGAAATCTGATGGACTCCCTCTGAAAATAACTTAAAATCCCCATGTTTAGTAATACGCCTTTGCTTAATAATCAAGTTGACTTTCCAATGCTTTATATATTTTGACAGGAGTGTAACAGCAGCGTGTGGAACATAATCTTGAAAAACTTTAACCTGAAATTCCATCTTTATTAGGGAGTACTAGAAGCTATAGGTAGTACTTTACCATTGTAAAATTTTTGACCATTCAAAGCAAAATCAATAATATAAGTGGCCATATCACTCGCCAAAATTGGTGCTTTATATCCTGGAAAAGCTTCCTCTAGCATTTCAGTTTGAACAGCTCCTAGAGCTAGAGCATTAAAAGCAGGGCCGGTTTTATTAAATTCCTCAGCTAACAATTCCGTTAATATAATTAGCCCCCCTTTACTACTAGAGTATGCTGACAAGCCAGGGAATTTTGCTGATCCTTGAACCCCTCCCATACTGCTTATATTGACTACATGACCTCTAACGTCAAGAAAAGAAAAAATTAAACGAATTAGCGAGGCCACTCCGAATAAATTTACCTGATAAATTTTTTTGAATTCCTCATTTGATGTTTCAAGAAATGGTTTATTTATTAAGCTGCCTGCATTATTAATCAGTGCATCCACTTTAGGAAAAGATTTGCCAATTTTTTCTATAAATCTACGAATAGATCTTTCGTCAGTTAAGTCAACTGAAAATGGATGAATATTTTTTAAACCGAGTAATGGCTTTATATTCCTTGACAAAGCAATTACTTGGTGACCTCTTATGGCGGCTTGCTTACATATTTCGAGGCCTATTCCCCTACTGGTACCGGTAACAACAAGGGTTTTCATCTTAATGATTTCAAATCGATTGAATATTTTTGTTTCAGGAAACCAATAATCTAATTGGATTTTCAATGAACATCCTCAAAGTTTGAAGAAACTGAGCTCCCGTAGCTCCATCTACAGTTCTGTGATCACAAGCTAAAGTGAGTTTCATATTATTTCCCACAACAACTGCATCATTTTTAACAATAGGCTTTTTCTCAATAGCACCAACAGATAAAATTGCTGAATTTGGTTGGTTAATAATAGAAGTAAACTCCTGAATACCGAACATCCCTAGATTAGAAACTGTAAAAGTACTTCCTTCAATTTCTGAGGGGGTTAGTTTTTTTTCTCTTGCCCTGACGGCAAAGTCTTTGACCATTGTTCCAATCTGCCTTAGATCTAACTCATCAGTAAACTTTACAACGGGTACAATTAATCCATCATCTACGGCAACTGCGACACCTAAATGCACATGATGATTTTGAATTATTTTATCGTCAAACCATTGTGAGTTTACTTGAGGGTGTTCTTTAAGTGATAATGCAACTGCTTTTAAAATAATGTCATTGAATGAAATTTTCGTATCAGGAAGTG
Organism: Flavobacteriaceae bacterium; assembly: GCA_002695445.1. Classification (GTDB taxonomy): domain Bacteria; phylum Bacteroidota; class Bacteroidia; order Flavobacteriales; family Flavobacteriaceae; genus UBA8316. The sequence goes on along the minus strand of NZOY01000096.1, from coordinate 2,157 downwards.
TATTGAACTGTGCTCTAAATGTAATTGCGTTATCCATATTAAATTCAACGCTCAGATAGTAATGGGGAGCAGAAAATTTTGANGTTGNAAGTCGTTTTGCGATAGCTTTTCTCATTGTGCTGTTTGCAATTTCNGTGATGCTCTCTTGGCCACTAGGTATCTGTATTTCAACAGACTTATTTCCACCTTTAAAACTTTCAATATCTCGTTTAATAATTCTTCCGCCCTCTCCAGTTCCTTTAATCTGAGACAATTCAATCCCTTTTTCCTCAGCTANTCTTTTAGCTAAGGGAGAGGCGATTAATCTTCCATTTACATTTTGGTTTACAACTGGTTTTTCTATTTCGATAGGTACTGGTTGTGTTAATTCACTCTTNTCAGAGACCTCAAGATCAGTGGAATTATCTTTAACTGGCTCAACTACTGAGGATTTGCGTGACATCAATGCAGACTTGACTTGTTCTAGATTAGTACCTTCCTTGCCTATGGCTGCTAATATTGAATCTACCGGTGCTGAAGCNCCTTCTTCTAAACCAATGNACAACAATACGCCCGAATAAAATGATTCAAACTCCATTGTCGCCTTATCTGTTTCNATCTCNGCTAGTATATCTCCCTCAGAGACTTTATCACCAACCTTTTTATTCCATTTTGCTACCGTTCCTTCCTCCATAGTATCACTCAATCGAGGCATGGTAATCACCTCAACACCTGGAGGCAAATCACTACCTTCATTAGAAGAAGCAGATACTTGAGTTGATGAGGTTTTATCTTCATCTATTTGAATGTCATCAGAAACCACTCCTTTATCCAGAAGAGATGAAATATCCTCTCCTTTATCACCAATTATAGCTAAAAGAGAATCAACNGGNGCAGTTCCTCCTTCTTTAATTCCAATATGTAATAATTCACCCTCTTGAAAGGACTCGAATTCCATTGTTGCCTTATCGGTCTCAATCTCAGCTAAAATATCTCCTTCTTTTACAGAGTCACCCACCTNTTTATACCATTTAGCAACAGTACCTTCTTCCATAGTATCACTTAAACGAGGCATGTTAATTANTTCTGCCATACTAATCTAATTTATGCTTAATGAATGGATAATCTTCCTGTTCGTATACTGCGTCATACATGACAGATTTTTCTGGGAANGGAGATTCCTCTGCAAATTTCTGACATTCTGCAACCGCTGCTTTGACCTTAGCATCAATTTCATCCAATCGCTTTTGTGGAGCGTATTTATTTTTTAGAATCACATCTTTAACTTGTGTAATTGGATCAATTTTTCTGTATTCCTCTACTTCTTCTTTAGTTCTATACTTCTGAGCATCAGACATTGAGTGCCCCCTGTAACGATAGGTTTTCATTTCTAAGAATGAGGGTCCTTTCCCAGTTCGGGCTAGTTTAATTGCTTTATCAAGTGCCTTAGCTACAGCAAGTGGATCCATTCCATCNACAGGTCCACAGGGCATTTCGTAACCCAAACCTAATTTCCAAATTTCTTGATGACTGGCAGTTCGAGCAACAGAGGTACCCATTGCATAGCCNTTATTTTCAACTACAAAAACTACAGGTAATTGCCATAGAGTTGCAAGATTTAAAGTTTCATGAAGTGATCCCTGCCTAACTGCTCCATCACCCATAAAGCAAAGGGTAACATTATCACGGTTAAAATACTTATCACCAAAAGCCATTCCAGCACCTAANGGTATTTGACCCCCAACAATTCCATGTCCACCATGGAATCTTTTTTCTTTAGAAAAAATGTGCATGGATCCACCNAGACCCATTGAAGTTCCAGTTGATTTNCCATAAAGCTCAGCCATTACCCTTTTCGGATCCACTCCCATACCAATTGGCTGAACATGATTTCTATATGCGGTAATCATTCGATCTTTTTTTTGATCCATTACATGAAGAGCTCCCGCTAAAACTGCCTCTTGACCATTATAAAGGTGAAGAAATCCACGAACTTTTTGNTGTATATATACGGCAGCTAACTTATCTTCAAATTTTCTCCAGAACAGCATGTCTTCATACCACTTTAGGTAAATAGACTTATCAACTTTCTTCATTNATCGAATGGAATAATCAAATTCAANTTATTTTCAAAATTACTGAATTCAATTCTTTTCATAAAAATTTATCTATTAAATA
>NZOY01000095.1 GCA_002695445.1 Flavobacteriaceae bacterium | reverse complement strand
GGTCATTCTATGCAGTTTGTAAAAAAATATCCCGAAATTTTTTCAGTATCGGACGCAGAAAGTGGGGGTAAAGACTTGTTTGGTGGCAGAGTAGATTTTGTTAATGTTTTAAATATGGGTAAAGAAGAGGTATACACTTCACTTGAAAAGTTATTTATTGAGGTTATGGATATTTTTCACACCTCTCCATATTTTCATCTCGGTGCTGATGAGGCAAATCTAAAACTTATTGTTGATGACCCGGACGTAAAAAAATTCATGAAAAAAAATAATTTAGGAAATGATGTGCACGAACTTTACAGATACTTTATTGTTAGAATGAATGATTTCTTTAAGAGTAAGGGAAAGCAAATGTTTGTTTGGGAGGGATTTTCTAGAAATGGTAAAATTGAGATTCCGAGAGACATTACCGTATTTGAGTTTGAATCATTATACAACTTGCCCAATCATCTAGTAGAAGACGGTTATAAATTAGTTAATACGTCATGGAAGCCATTATACGTTGTTAGAAGTGGAAATCCTGATCCTAACGTCTTACCTTTGAAATGGGGACCAGAGCGAATTTATGAATGGAATATGTGGAGATGGGAAACTTGGTACTACAAATCACCTGCATACAAAAAGCCAATTCAATTAGATAGAAATAAAAACGTAATTGGTGCTCAGATGTGTTCATGGGAGCAAACAGACGAAAGCGAGGTTCCTAGTCTCAGAAAAAGGTTGCCTTCTTTTGTCGAGAGAATTTGGAATGTTGATAAAAAAGTTGAGTTTGATGTTTTCTTTGAAAAAGTTAACAAAACAGATATTGTTTTATCTGAAATTATTAGTGACAAGTCGCAGGATTCATTACTAATTGGATTTAATATTATCGGTGATGCTAAAGGCAATCCAATTAGGGAACCTTTAGATTAGTCTTAAAGTTATTTTTTGTAGTTTGATTTATGAAGTGGAATAAAAAACGTTTTTTAACTTTTGTTTTTTTGTTTTTAATTGTAAAACAAAAAATCCTTTTTTCTCAAGAGCAGTCTATAGCTAGAATTTGGAATGAGGTTATTTTAGAATCCATTAGAAATGATTTTGCAAGACCCACAGTACACGCAAGAAACCTCTTTCATATGTCAGCAATGACGTATGATATTTGGACGATATTTAACAAAAAATCAAAACCCTACTTTTTAAATCAAAATAAAAATGGTGTTTATATATCATATGAAGAGACCTCTTATGAAAAAGAAAATGAAAAAGCTCTACAAGAAGCCATTAGTTATGCTTCCTATAGATATCTTTATCATAGGTATGAAGTGTCACCTAAATTCAAAAAAACCAAAGATTTAATCGACTCTGTTTTTTGTAGTCTAGGATATGATCCTAATTTCAAATCAACTAATTATAAAGATGGTAATTCTGCTGCGTTGGGTAATTATATCGCTAAACAGGTAATAGATTATGGATGGAAGGACGGTTCAAATGAAAAATATTTTTATACAAATCTCTTTTATGAACCTGTGAACCAACCGTTAATACTCAAAAATCCTGGATCACAAGAAATAAATGACCCAAACAGATGGCAACCTCTTGCTTTTGAAAAATTTATTGACCAATCGGGAAATGAAATTCCAGGCTCTGTCCCGCCTTTCCTTGGTCCTGAATGGGGACAGACATGGCCCTTTAGTTTAGATAAAAATGATTTAAAATTAATGAATAGAGATGATTTTAATTTTCCCGTTTATTATGATCCGGGTCCCCCTCCTGAATTTTTAGACTCTGATTGCAAAATAAATAGTGAGTTTTGGTGGAATCACAGTTATGTTTCAATTTGGAGTTCTCACCTAGACCCAAATGACGGCGTTTTGTGGGACATCTCTCCTGGAGGAATAGGTAATTTAGATTTTTCTAATATTAAATACAATGTAGAAAGTTTAAAAGGAATTTATAGTAGATATGATGGAGGTGATTTTTCCAATGGGCATAAAATCAATCCAATTACAAATAAGCCCTATGAGAAACAATTTGTCCCAAGGGGTGACTATACTAGAGTTATTGCTGAATTTTGGGCTGATGGTCCAGACTCTGAAACCCCTCCCGGTCATTGGTTTACAATTCTAAATTACGTCTCTGACCATAATGAATTCGATTTAAAATTTGAGGGAAAGGAAAAATTAACAAACTTAGAGTGGGATATAAAAGCCTATTTTATTTTAGGAGGTGCGATGCACGATGCAGCTATAGCAGCATGGGGAATTAAGGGTTTTTATGATTATATAAGGCCTATAAGCGCAATAAGGATGATGTCGGATCATGGACAATCATCGGACCCAAACTTAAGAAATTATAGTCCTTTTGGAATTAAGCTTGAGAAAGGATATGTTGAGCTTGTAAATGAAAAAGATAGATTGGCAAGAAAAAGTAAAGAAAATATCGGTAAGATAAAGCTTCGCGCCTGGAAAGGTCATGATTATATCTCAAATACTGAAACCGATAACGCAGGAGTAGGTTGGATACTTGCTGAAAACTGGTGGCCTTACCAAAGACCAACTTTTGTCACGCCAAATTTTGCAGGATATATTTCCGGCCATTCCACTTATTCAAGGGCAGCTGCGGAGGTGCTAACTCTTCTAACGGGCAGCGAATACTTTCCTGGAGGGATGGGAGAATATACAGCAAAAAAAAATAAATTTTTAGTTTTTGAAGAGGGTCCAACTAGAGATATAAAAATTCAATGGGCAACTTATCGTGATGCAAGTAATCANTGTAGCTTGTCTAGAATNTGGGGTGGTATCCATCCTCCNGTNGATGATTTACCAGGAAGAGTAATAGGAGAAAAAATTGGTATCAAGGCATTTAATTATGGAAAATCTTTTTTTTAAAAATAAGCTTGGAATTTTAACTCCATCTAAATTTGTTATTAGATCCTATTTATGATCCTTTTTCATTTTTGAAATCTTAGTAAAAGGAATATGCTCTTTGTCTAGAACTTGTGGTTTTTCACCTTCCACAACACGATAAAATTTATTTATGAAGAAATTTTTGTGAGTTTCTATTGTTCGTTTTGCATTTGGCCATCTAATACTAATTTGTATAATTTCTTTAGCATCACCCAAACCAATCTCGGCTTGAAGACTTCCAGCACCAAATGAACCTCCAGTTCCTATGGTATGAGAAATTTTACGAAGCCGTCCATTTGTTTGTAAAACAATTATTTCAATTCGTGCTCCAATAGCAGATCGGTTTGCTTTTTTGCCCTTCAGTTCAAGAGTAATCCAAGCATTCATATTTGATTTGGAGGGATTTTCAAATAAGGCATTCGGAAAGGTATCACCTTCCATAGCACCTCCCATAACAGAATAAACGTCCTGATCACCGTCACGATCCAAATCTGCAAAAGCTATTGCATGTCCTTTTTGGATGTGTCCCATTCCAATATTATAGGTTACTTCTTCAAAGCGTTGGCCCTCTACATTTCTAAACATTCTATTTGGGACAATAGATCGAAGATCTGGTGACCCAGTACCAACGTAAAAATCCAACCATCCATCATTATCCAAGTCTCCGAAGTTACATCCCATACTATATAGTGCTTTATCAAGTTGAGTCAACTCAGTAACGTCTGAAAAGGTGCCATCTTTGTTATTTCTATAAAGCCGAGGGATTTCAGAACTAAATGGTAAGTTAAGATGTTCACTAGCAACATCACTAACTAGGCGACTAAAATTTCTGAAGTCATAAGACAAAACAACCAAATCTTCCCATCCATCATTATCAAAATCCCAAAACCACGCAGGGAAAGAGAATAACGGTTTCTCAACTCCTGATTGTGCAGCTTGTTCTTCAAAACTCCAATCCTCGATGGATGTACCTCCTTTATTGACGTATAATTTGTTAGGTTCTCCCATTATAGAAACAAAAAGGTCTGGTAAGCCGTCATTGTTTATATCACCCCAAACCGCAGCTTTTACAAAAGCTTCCGTTTCTATACCAACCTTTTTCGATATTTCTGTGAAAGTACCATCTCCATTGTTTAAATAAAGTTCTGAGGGATGTGCTTGTCCATCACCAATCCGGTTTTGTGCGATTATATCCTGCCATTTACCGTTAGACTCGTTTCCAATAAACAAATCTAGGAAACCGTCCAGATTAAAATCAGCCCATGAGGCTGTTTGTGTGGGGTGATAAGATAGCAATCCCGAGGAATGGGTCACGTCTGTAAAAGTACCATCTCCATTGTTATGCAAAAGCGAATTCGGATGAGCACCTGCATCCGCTAGCCATGCTCCACGTAAAACGAAAATATCAATATTACCGTCATTATCGTAGTCTGCGTGAATTGAATTTAAACCACTTGTAATGCCATCTAGTCCAGCTTGAGATGTATGATCGTAGTATCCGCCTTTTCCGTCAGCAAAAAATAAATAAGAAGGGTCATTCAAACCGTAGGACGTCATAAACAGGTCTAGGTGTCCATCATTATTAAAATCTTCCACATTCAGTCCTCCTGAAATTCCGTTTGTTGCTAGCCCTACCTCGTGTGCAATGTTGCTAAACTTACTTATTTTATTTGATGAGTTACCATCGAGTCCTTTAACAAGATATTGTTTTGGTACACCATCTGGATATAAACCTATTGACATATAAGCAATATTTAACAACCACCTACTTCCCAAATCATTAGGATAACTTTTAAGAATCTTTTTATACAGATCAATTGCCTTTTTTGTACTTTCTGTTTTTACCTGAATCCCCTCTTCAGCTATTGGCATAACACAGGAATCACCCGTATGATTTTCAATGCAATTAACCTGTTCGCCAAAGCGTAAGTATGCTAGTGCGAGTTCGTCAATAAGAGACCTCGTAGAATTATTCATCCAATCTGTTCTTACACCGATATCACTTATAATACCGTTTAATTCTGATATAGCTTCTTTTGAAAGGCCTGCACGCAGTAATTCTTGAGAGAGGTAATATCTGTGGGTCATTATCTTCGCAGCTGGAAGATCTTTAGCCTTTTTCTTCATCCACTTTACCCTAAATTTATTCATATGATAATACGACTTAGGATTCATAGATGCTTTCTTATAGATATTGGCCAGTTCATCACGCATAAGATCCGATTCTTGTTTGGGACTACAACTAGCTATAAATAAAAGAGCAATTAACACTTTTAAAAGTAATTTATAAAACACTAATAATGTACTTTTTTCAATAAACTTGTATTTATAAATTATTGTGTCTAAGACCATATATAAGCAAGTAGATTTATAATGAATCAATATTTTCAATTATGTAATTCATGCTTGCTTCAATTAAAGTACCTGGATCAGGACACCTCCAGATTTCTTTAGCAAAAGGTTCAAAAGAAAAATATCCATCGTACCCAGACTTGATTAATTCGTTAATCTGTTTTAGACACGAGGTGATATCCTTTTCCTGGACAAAAAATCTGTGGGCGTCTTGGAGATCTTCCATAGATAAACTTTCTTCAATAACACTTGATATGTGAACTAATCCTGTTCTTTTAGGATAATATTCTCTTTCATATGCTGTCGCATGATGAAAATTGTCGTGTAAAAGATTAAATATGTCAGAAACATCTGCTTCATCAATTGCTCTAAGCGCTAGATTTTTTTTTCGCAGAGTAGATGTGGGAAACCCAAGGGTTTCAAGGTGACCTAGTAATCCTCGAGATTTCAAGATTGGAGATATTTTTTTTAGAGCTTCTAACGTTTTTTTAACTTGTTCTTCTTCTGTAAAATTCATTTTGTCCGAGACCAATGGGCAACAGACCAACGCCTTTGCTCCAGCAGCCTGGCATAAATCAGCCAACTTCTCAGTTTGATATTGATTTTCTTTATTCCAAATANTGAAAGGATAGAGTCCGTTGATGGTTAAGATTTCTATATTTTTTTCTGCTGCATATTGACCTACAGTTTCNGCNGTTTCGATTTCAGNGACNCTGTTTTCTTTTATATCATTNCGNAGCTCAACAGCTGGAATTCCTAAATTTTCAGCAAGATTAATTAATTCTTTAGGGCTTAGATGAGGGCAAGAACAATGATTAATAGCAAATTTTAAATTTTNATTATTCATTTTTTATTTCAATTTAATGTAAGTTGATATTAAAAAACATACTAAATCTACAATTATATTTTATCTATTATGCTATATTTATTTTTGAATTCTTCTTCAAACTCTTCAAGAGTTTTTCCTCTAGTTTCCGGAACCATTTTAAATGTAAACCAAATTGCTATTAAGCCTAAGCCGAAGAAAACAAAAAAAGAATTTGATATCCCGAACACCTCAACCATTAGAGGGAAAAAGAATGCCACACATGCATTTGAGAGCCATAAAACAAGTACACAAAATCCAACGGCAAAACTGCGAATTTTCAAAGGAAATATTTCTGCAAGTAAGAGCCAAACCAAAGGCCCTATTGTTCCTTGCATACTAAATACAAAACCAATTATAAAAATCATTATACAGTAAGCTTTAATGGTACTTTCTGGCAACAAGGCCGCTGAAAATCCAACTAGCAAATGAAAAAGTGTTGTGAGAACGAAACCACTAATCAGCATTTTTCTTCGATTTATTTTGTTTATGAGAAACAACCCAACTAAAATCCCAAACAGACTAAAAAGACCATTAAATGTGTTTGCGACGATTGCAACTTTATTTGTAAGTCCAGCTTGTTGAAGTACTTGAGTACCGTAATACATTATTGAGTTGATACCCGATAACTGCTGAAAAAACCCCAGTCCACATCCAATCAAAATGAGTTTACGGACCCAAGGTGTCTTAAACATCTTCCATCCACTCAAATTTGATTTTCCCTCTTGTTTTGTTATTATGTTTATCTCTTCTATTTCTGCCAATGCACGTCTTTTGTTCCTTACTTTTTTAAGAACCTCAAGAGCCTCATTAAATCTATTTTGTGAAACTAGCCATCGAGGACTTTTGGGCATCCAATGCATTCCAAAAAGAAGAATTATTGCGGGTATTACTGCAACTACTAACATATACCGCCAAATGAAGAGGTGTTCTCCCCAAATGTTGAAAATTATAGCATTAATTATGAATGAAGAAAATTGTCCAACAATAATCATAAGTTCGTTTTGAGTAACTAAACTTCCTCTTTTTTCATATGGTGACAATTCAGCGAGATATATAGGTACCGTGACTGAGGCCCCACCAACAGCAAACCCAAGTATAAAACGAGCAAACGCGAGAAATTTCCAGGAAGGTGCGAGGGCACAAGCCGTTGTACTTACAATAAAAATAATAGCTAACAAAAACATATTACTTTTTCTCCCAAATCGATCGGCCAATTTACCTGCCACCAATGCTCCTATAGCAGCTCCAAATATAAGTATGCTTACAACAAGTCCTTGTTTGAATGAGTCCAAACCTAAATCTATTTTCATAGGCTCCAAAGCTCCGTTTATTACTCCAGTGTCATATCCAAAAAGTAATCCTCCTAATGTAGCAACGACTGTAATAAATTTTAATCTTTTAGAATGATCTCCTGGCAAATCTGGAGGCAATGTCTGTTGACTATAAGGGGTTTTTATCATTCTTATAGGAATAACTTATATATAATAAAAAAAATAAATGTCTTTGTTACAATTAATATTTTTTTCTTAATTTTAAGATAGTAATTTTATGATTATCTTATTAAAGTAGGATAATTTATAACATAAGAGTGAAATTTAACTGATATTTAATAAACCAAAAATTATGAAAAACGGCCTTATAAAAAAATTTATGTTTCTGTTTATTTTATTGTTGGGAACAGGAATTTACGCACAAACAGTAAACGGAGTCGTTCTTGGAGAAGATGGCGCGCTTCCTGGAGCCACTGTACAAATTAAAGGGACAGATAAAGGTGTTACCACCGATTTTGACGGTAACTTCTCTATTGATGCAAACCAAAATGACATTTTAATAGTTTCTTTTATTGGTTACGCATCACAGGAGGTAACGGTAAGTGGTCAAGATGACTTGTCAATAACTTTAGCTCCGGATAGTCAACTAGAAGAGATTGTATTAACCGGCTACGGAAGTCAAAGAAGAGAAGAGCTAACTAGTGCCATTAGCACTATTAAATCCGAGGATTTTAATGGTGGTAACATAAATGATCCACAACAACTTTTACAAGGTAAGGTAGCTGGTCTTAACATAGCTCGAGTTGGTAGTGATCCAAACCAACCGTTTAATATAAGACTGAGAGGTTTGAGCACCTTTGGAGCTAATGCAGAACCGCTTGTCATTATAGACGGAGTAATAGGGGGTACGTTGGACTCAGTTGACCCGGCAGATATCGAGTCTATCAACGTTCTTAAAGATGCTTCAGCAGGAGCCATATTCGGATCAAGGGGAAGTAGTGGTGTTATAATTGTTACTACAAAAACAGGAAAAGGAGTCGCCAAGTCAGGTCTTGAGTATCGAGGATATGTCTCTTCCGAGGAAATATCAAATTTAATACCAATGGCAAGTTACGATGAGTTTTTATCATATGGTGGACTTAATTTGGGTTCTAAAACAGATTGGGTTGATTTAGTTTCTCGAACAGCTATAAGCCAAGTTCATAACATAGCTTTAACTGGAAGTAGTGCTAATGGTTTATCATACAGAGCGTCACTAAATTATAGAGATATCGAAGGAGTACTTAACACTTCGGGATTTGAACAGATAAATGGTCGTATAAATGTTACGCAAAAGCTTTTAGAAGATAGATTAAAAATTCAGGCTAATGTTGGAGTTACAAGACGTGAAGCAAGTCTAGGTTGGACTGAATCTTTAAACTATGCATTAATATATAACCCTACTGCACCAGTTTATAANCCAGATGGNACTTTTTTTGAAAATCAAGTAGAACGAAATTATAATCCTGTAGCACTCAATGAACAAAATCTTAGGGATCGAGAAAGAAATACTTTCTTGGCTAGTTTTAGGGCTGAATTTGATGTAATTTCAAATCTAACNGTCGCTGCAAACTATTCAACACAATANAANAGNACACTTCANGGTATATTTTATCAAAANGATTCATGGTGGAGAGGTGTTGCTCAAAATGGAGTTGCTGAAAGAGATTTTAATGATGAGCAATTTAATCTTTCTGAATTAACAGCAACTTACAAAGGNGAATTAAATGANTTAAAATACGAAATACTCGGNGGTTATGCTTACCAAGAATTTACTTTTCAAGGTCAATTTTCTCGTAATACAGATTTCTTAACCAATGCTGTTACCTATAATGCTTTGTCGCTCGGATTAGGTATAAACAATAATCAAGGTTTTATGAATACTTACAAAGAAGAAGCGAAATTAGCTTCAGGTTTTGCAAGATTAAACTTAAACTATCAAGACTTTGTNTATCTTTCAGCTAGTTATAGAAACGAAAAATCGTCCAGATTTGGNGCAAATTTTAGAACAGGAAACTTCTGGGCTGCGAGTGCTGGTGTTGATATTGGAAAAGTATTAGAACTTGATAGTTTTGATCAATTAAAATTTAGGCTAGGTTATGGGATAACAGGTAATGAGCCNACNCAAAGATATGCTTACAAAGAAAGATTAGGAGCTACATCGGCATTAGCTTTTATAAATAGTGAATTTCGAACTGGAATTGGTCCACAATCAAATCCCAACCCTGACTTAAAGTGGGAGGAAAAAGCCGAATTAAACATAGGTCTTGATTTCGTTGCTTTAGATTCAAAACTTTCTGGAAGCTTAGATTATTTCAACAGGACTACTACAGATTTGTTGAGAGAAACTCCTGTAGCAACTCCACCAAATATATACCAAACNTCTTTGCTTAATTTAGGTGAATTAGAAACAAATGGGTTTGAGATTGCATTAAATTACGACGCCATTTCTACTGAAGATTTCAGTTGGAACATAGGAATGAATTTATCAACTTTTAAAGTTAATTTGGTAAATATTTCTGATGTGGATGACTTTGTAACCTANAGCGGAAATTTGGGTTCGCCAGGTCTGAACTATACCTATCCTATTGTGCTTCAAGAAGGTGAATTATTAGGGAATATACGTGCAGGTCAATATGCGGGATTTGATGCACAAGGTCGTACATTAATTATTAATCAAGAGACAGGTCAGCCTACTACAGAAAGAAATCTTGATAGAGATGGAATAATAGTAGGTAATGGTCTTCCGGATTATTCTTTTGGTGTAAATAACAATTTTAGCTATAAAAATTGGGATTTAAATTTACTGTTAAGAGGAGTCGCTGGTCATTCATTAGTAAATATACCAAGAGCTTATTGGGAGCACCCAAAATTATCGGGACGTCAAAACTTTGTTCTTACAAAATACTTTAATCCTGCTGATGAAGAAATAGATACATACACCTCTAACATGGTTGAAAAAGCTGATTTTTTAAGATTAGATAATGCTACTCTTGGCTACACNTTTGATTTACCTGAAAGTAGCAAAATAGATAATTTAAGATTGTATATTGCAGGTAACAATCTATTTACAATAACAGATTATACTGGAACAGATCCCGAAGTTAGATATGACGACGGAGGTGATATTCTAACTCCTGGAATTGACAGAAGAGAGGGAGAATATTTCCCAACAACAACCTATACATTAGGTGTAAACATAAATTTTTAAAAACTTAAAACAATAAATAACTAAATAAGAATACAAAAATGAAGGAATTTAATAAAATCTGGAAACTAATTTTGGGTACACTATTAGTTTTAATGGTTAGTATTAACTTATCGTGTGAAGTTGAGCCTGATATTTATTCAGAGGTTTTACCTGAAGAATTTTTTCAAACACCTGACCAATTGTCCTCCGCGTCAGCAGTAGCTTACTTGCCTCTAGGTGGATATTGGGGTATGGTGGCTGAAAATTCTGAAATTATATCTGACATCGCTTCAGTTGCGGTAAGATCAAATAATGGATGGGATGATGGTGGTGTTTGGCCCAGATTAATGTCTCACGATTGGACACCTGATTTAGGTTTTATAGGTAACACCTGGGCTAATATGTCTAATGGTATATCAACCAGTAATCGTCTNATNGAGGTTGTATCAAATGCTGCAGGTCCTGATTCACCAGGGGTTGCTGAGTTAAGAGCGCTNAGAGCATTTTATTTTTACAAACTCTTGTCAGCATACGGTAATATACCTATTGAGTCACGTTTTTCTGATGCAGATCCTAATCCATCACAAGTATCTCCTCAAGTTGCTTTTGATTTCATTGAAAAAGAACTCTTAGAATCTGTGGACCTCTTAAGTGAGGATAAAAGTTCTTTAACCTATGGAAAAGTTAATAAATGGGCCGGTTATTCTATATTGACTGATTTATATTTAAATTCAGAACGAATTACAGGAGTAGCAAAGTGGTCAGAGGCTGCTAATGCTGCAAACGTTGTAATCAACGGTGGTGGGTATTCTTTGGAATCTGGATACTTTGCCAATTTCAGACAAAAGAATGAAGGCTCGTCTGANAANATTTGGATTATTCCCTACGAAAGGAATATTTTCAATGGCTTTATAGTTAGAATGCAAGCTTTACANCAGTCTTCTCCAGGAACATTTGATCTGAATGCAACCCCATGGGGTGGTTTTGCTTTTCAAACTGAATTTTATGAATCTTTTGAAGATGATGATTATAGAAAGGGGATGTTTATAGTTGGGCAACAATATACGTCCAAAGCAGGNCCCAACTGGTCTAATACGGCTGGCTTCAATTACTCAAATCCCTCTGATGCCTTCAAACTAGAAAATTGTATTGAAGACTATGACAATTATACTGCAGAATTTCAAGCTGTACTCGACGGTGGCTGCAATATCTTTATAACTCCAGATTACACGGAAATTGACAGTAGATATCCGTACCGTCATGGGGCAAGATTTGGTAAGTTTGAATTGCCAGTAGGTGAAAATTTTGATATAAGTACCGACTTTCCAATATATAGGTTGGCGGGAATCATGTTAGCTAGAGCTGAAGCCTTATGGAGAGTCAACAATTCTAATCCTGAATCTCTCGTTATTGTTAACACTATAAGATCTAGAGCAGGTTTGAGTCCCTTGTCTAGTTTAACTGAAGATGATTTATACCAAGAAATGAAAAAAGAACTAGCTCTTGAGGGTTTTTCAAGGGAAATTACTATAAGATTTGGTCATTGGGAAGATGATTGGTTTTTAAAAGGAATTGGNAATATGAAAGGTGTTCCTTCTGTGAATCTTAAGGACACAACAAGAAGAATCTTTCCTATTCCTACATACGCTATGCAATCAAACCCAAATTTAGTTCAGAACCCTGGGTACTAACATNTTATTAAAATATTTTAATTTATNAAAGATTTCAAATTACATTTTGTAGTTTGAAATCTTTTTTTAAAAGAGTTTTTTTTTGATTATTAAACTAATCTGACAAAATAAATTCTATGATGAGATGAAATATTTTTTAAAATTAAGTTATTCCAGTTCCATTATATTATCCCTTCTGATAATTTTTTTTTCATGTTCAAAGTTTAAAAATAATAACTCTATTTTTAGATTAATTGACCCTAAGAAAGTTGGCATAGACTATGCTAATGAGCTCACATATTCAGAAGAGTTTAACACTTACCTTTTTAGAAGTTTTTACAATGGTGCTGGTGTTGGTCTGTCAGATTTTAATAATGATGGTAATTTAGATATATTTTTTTCAGGAAATCAAGTTGATAATGCTCTTTATCTAGGAGATGGACATTTCAATTTTGAAGATGTATCACAGTTAGCAGGTATAACTAGTCCTAATTCTTGGAGTACAGGTGTTAGTGTTTTGGATATCAATCAGGATGGTTTGCTCGATATATACGTATGTAAAAGTGGTAGACCAAATGATTTAAATAGAAGAAATGAACTTTTCATTAACATTGGTATAGATGAAAATGGAATACCTAGATTTTCAGAACAAGCAAAAGATTATGGTTTAGACATACTTGGTTATTCTGTTCATGCACAATTTTTCGATTATGATTTAGATGGAGATCTTGATATGTTTCTTTCGAATAATTCAATTAATCCGTCTACCAATATTTTGGACGCAAAGAAAGGTCTAAGAGAAAAAAAAGATGATTTAGGTGGTGATTTGTTGTANAGGAATGATGATGGATTTTTTGTTGATGCCACCAATATATCTGGAATATACACTAGTTCAATAGGTTTTGGTCTGGGTGTTTCTATTTCTGATATTAATAATGACGGATGGCCTGATATTTACGTTGCAAATGATTTTTTTGAGAAGGACTATTTATATATAAATAATCAAGATGGTACGTTTATTGAATCAAGTGAAGATTTGACCAGTGAATTAAGTTTGGGATCAATGGGCGTAGATATTGTTGATATGAACAACGACGGATTTCCAGAAATTTTTGTCACTGAAATGCTTCCTAAAATTGAATCGAGATTAAAAACTAAGTCAGAATTTGAAGATTGGGATAAGTACATTTTAAAGAAGCAAAATGGATACCACAGGCAGTTTCCTAGGAATATGTTTCAGTTGAACAATTCTTTAGGAGTAGATGGAAAAGTTTCATTTACTGATATTTCACGATACTCAAACGTAGGTGCTACAGACTGGAGTTGGGGAGTACAGATGGNAGATTTTGATTTAGATGGAATGAATGAAATATTTGTAACTAATGGTATAGCTAAAGATCTTTTAGATCAAGACTATATAGATTTTTATAATGACCCTACTTTGATAAGACAAATATTTCGAAGAAAGGGGAAGGTAATAAAGGAGTTGATAGACAACATTCCATCAGAACCAATTTCAAATTTCATGTTCGCACAATCCAGCAACCTCAAATTTAGAGACGTTTCTAAAAAGTGGGGTTTGGATCAAAAAGGGTTTTCAAATGGCTCTGCCTACGGTGATATTGACAATGATGGTGATCTAGATCTAATTGTAAACAATATAAATGATAGGCCTTTTGTCTACAGGAACGATATTAATCTAAAAAAACGAAAAAATAATTTTCTATCAGTTGAAGCTAAAAATAAACACGGGGGACCGTCAATAGGATCAAAAGTAGTTCTCAGNGTTGGCGACAAAAAATATTTTAAAGAGTTGTTTGTTATGAGAGGGTCAATGTCTTTTATCGATTCTAGGCTAAACTTTGGATTGGGTGAAGAAAATGTGATTGATACCTTAATTATCGTTTGGCCAGATAGAAAACGAACTATTAAGACAGATATAAAAGCTAATCAATTTTTGTCTTTTTCTGAGGAAAATGGTACTCTAGTAAAAGGAAATAAAAATAAAGAAATTTCAAAACAGATTTTCAAGGATGTTACTTCTAAACTAAACATAAACTATAAGCACGAAGAAAATAATTTTGTCGACTTCGACAGGGAAAGACTTTTATACCATATGAAATCAAACGAAGGTCCTAAAATAGCAGTTGCTGACGTAAATGGAGATGGAATGGAAGACTTTTTTGTCGGGGGAGCCAAAAACAGTTCTGGCAGCTTATTTATACAAAATAAATCAGGTTTCCATTTGTCAAATGATAAAGTTTTTAATAATGACAAAGAATCCGAAGATACTGGAGTACTTTTTTTTGATGCAGATATGGATAATGATATGGATTTATTCGTTTGTAGTGGAGGGATGGCTTTTTCAAAAAATTCTTTTGCTTTATTCGATCGATTATATTTTAACGATGGGAATGGGAATTTCACTAAGTCAACACAATTATTACCTGATAAAACCCCTAGATGTACTTCAACAGTTGTTGCATTAGATTACGATAAAGATGGAGATAAAGACCTTTTTTTGGGTGGAAGGATGGTACTTTCAAAATATGGTATACCTGCTTCAAGTTCTATCTTAGAAAATAATGGAAGTGGAGAATTTGAGGATGTGACAGATAAAGTTGCACCAGAGTTAAAAAAAATAGGATTGGTTACAGATGCGCAAAATTTTGATTACGATCTTGATGGGGACGATGATTTAGTTATCGTCGGAGAGTGGATGCCTATTTCTATTTTTTCAAATGAAAAGGGTAGGTTTTATAATATTACCTCCAATTTAGGTTTAGATTATTCTAATGGCTTTTGGAATACCATTGAAAAAGCTGATCTAAATGGAGATGGTTATATGGATTTATTAGCTGGAAATCTTGGAGAAAATTCATTTTTCAAGGCGTCTAAACAGAAACCTTTGAAAATGCACATAAATGATTTTGACCAAAATGGTAAGATTGAACAGGTGATCTCAATGTTTAACGGCGATAAAGCCTTTCCAGTTTCCCAAAAAAAAGAAATAACTTCACAGTTACCGTTCTTGCTTAAGAAATATTTAAAACATCATGATTACAAGGAACAAACCATAAATGATATTTTTGATTATGAAGAGTTAAAAGATGCAATAGAATTAGATATTAAAAATTGTTCTACTTCAATTTTATGGAATATTCAAACTCAGAAATTCAGTATAGAAAAATTATCCTATGAAGCCCAACTTTCTCCAGTTTATGCAGTTCTTTTAAATGATTTTAATAATGACGATAAAGTTGATATTATAATCGGTGGAAATCAATTTAGGGCTAAACCTCAAACAGGAATATATGCAGGAGGTCAGGGAATTGCATATGAAAATAGAGACAATGAAATATTTAGAATTTTGAAATCTAGAGAATCAGGAATTTTGATTAAAGAAGAGATAAGAGACATCAAAGAAATTGAAATTGGAAACAAAAAGCATATTTTAATTTCGATGAATAACAACAGGTTAAGATGTTACAGCGTAATAAATGAAAACTAAATATTTTATTTTTTTAATTTTTATTACTTTGAGTTTAGGATTTTCAATTTTTTACTCATGTGAATCGTCTATACTAGACAGTAAATCATACAACAAGCTTATAAAGGATGAGGCTGGTAAAAATCATAGATATGATAGCATTGTTTATGGAATAAGACTAGGAATGACATATGAAGATTTTTATTACTATGTATTTAAGGAAAATAGAGCAGGATTATTTTTACCATCTAGGGGTGGATCAATGGTTAAAATCGATTTNGATAAAGGATTTGATTATCCAGTGCAATTTGACTTTTTTCCCCAAAAAATAGAAGGAAGANCCAAACCTTTAAAAGAATATAAAGCTTATATTAGCTATAAAGACTTCTCAACGTACAACAAGCAAATGTCTTTAAATAATCTAGCGGATCAAACATTACGATTTTTTGAGAAGGGATATAAGGGAAATAAATTTTATAAAATCCCCAACGATGAAGANATTTTTGTGAAATACAATTATGTTAAAATAGATGGTAANAGAAAAATTTTAATAAAACCNTCATCTGCNATGAATNANCTGTATATATTATTTGAAGATCTNAAACCGTTAGAAAAAATTGAAAAATAAATAAGTTATTTAATCGAAGATAAAGTTTTAAAAATTTAAAAAAATATTCTATAT
>NZOY01000094.1 GCA_002695445.1 Flavobacteriaceae bacterium | reverse complement strand
ATAACTCATATCAGTCACATTGGATACATCCCACGCTCGTATATCCTGATTGAATGCACGAGTATCAGCAAACATATCATCCATGCCAGTCACACTGGAGACATCCCATGCTCCTATATCCTGATTGAATGCACGAGCATCATTAAACATATCATCCATGTTAGTCACACTGGATACATCCCACGCTCCTATATCCTGATTAAATGCATGAGCATCATCAAACATGTTATTCATATCAGTCACATTGGACACATCCCAGTGACTTATATCACGATTAAATGTATTTTCGTCATTAAATAGCCCAGACATGTCGGAAACTCGAGTAGTCGCTATATCCCTATCTTTATAATTAGCAATTGTAGAGTTATCAACCACCATATATGATAATCCATTTAATGGATATATACCTCCAATAACTGCACGAGAGCCAACAATAATTGTGACTCCATTTGAATGCAGGTATAGGGGATTTGCTAATTGGTTTAATTCCTCAACACTATTATTCACTGACCCTAAACTGGACTCTAATGATGAAATATCAGAATTAATACTTGAAACGCTTGTATTCAAAATTGTTATGCTAGAGCTCAATGAGTTGTCGAGTTCTATTATATTGTTTGATACGGTTGTTATAGAGCTAGAAATACTTGATATAGTTGAATTAATTATTTTAATATCACTTAAAAAATCAGTTTGACTAGTAGTAATCGATTGTTGGATAGCATCTAAATTCTCAATACTTTTAGTTAAACTAGCCTCTAGAGCTGCTAATGAGGTTTTTAAATCTGAAATTGAAGTAGCAGTATTTGTATTGTTTAGATCAATTGTTGACTTCAATAAGGTATTTTCCGTTGTCAGGGATTTAACCTTTTGGTTTAGGGAGTCTATATCGTCACCGTAACACCCTTTAATAACAACAGCTATTAAAAAAATAGTTACTAGAATTAAATTTCTCATTTTATTAATAAACTCTTTATTAAACTTAATAAATTATTACTTGATTAAATAATCATTTACTACAGTTTTAAATATCAAATCTCTATAAAAAAGGATACCTTTCCAAAAGAAGCTATTCCATTTTTATTAAAATATTATATAATGAAACTTGATGAAATCCACTCTCATTTACCGATACAGTAACTAGTAATATTAACTAATCATATTGTTTATCAATATTTTATATATAGGTCAAGTGCCTATTAACGACAAATAAACGATAAAACACCTACTAAAACACCTCCTAATAACTATTTTTTTTAAAAACTTTCTAACCTATCTGATTACCTGTCGGTGGGGTGGGTTTTTTAGAACGGTTTTTCCTAGAGTTAATTGGTTATATATCAATATATAACATAATATTTCATTATATTTCAGTACAAAATATTTAATTCAATGAAAAGAGTTTGCTTACCCATAGCTTTAGTTTTCTTATTATTGGCATTCATCTATTCTTGTTCATTTAAAAGTCAAACTGTAGAGATCAGCCAGGAGGACCTCCGGGATATGATTTATGGGGGCATTCTCGGTCAGTTTTTTGGAAACCTCAACGGTTTAATTCACGAACACAAGTACGAAGAGGAACCTGGGAATGTTACAACTTATGTACCTGATCTATCTGAAGGGGCACACACTGACGATGATACAGACATTGAATTCGTCTATATATATCATATGGCTAAAGAAGATAAAATCATTCTGCCCTATGAACAGATTAAAGTACTTTGGGAAGAATTCATTAACAATTATATTTATTCTTCTAATCGCTACGCTCGAAATTTGATGAAAATAGGATTTGAGCCTCCTTATACTGGGCGTATTGCATTCAATCCTAGGGCTATATATAATATTTCAGGACAATTTCTTTGCGAGCAGTTCGCACTTATTGCACCGGGGATGCCTCAGACAGCCTCAAAGATTGGAACGCATTACACTCACGTAGCTATCGATGGGGAGCCCACCCAGACTACTCAGCTATATAATACCATGATCGCTCATGCTTTTTTTGAAAAGGATCATCTAGCAATTATCGACGCGGGACTTATGGCGCTTGACCCCAAAAGTGAAATTCATCAGATTGTATCAGATGTAAAAAAATGGTACTTGATCAACGGCAATGACTGGCGAGCTACACGTCAAGCAATCAAAAGTAAATATTGGAATGGCGCAAGAGGAGGACCTAGCGGGGGTAACGGATACCGCACCATTACAGCAGTCACCGTAGCGGCTCTACTTCATGGAGAAGGTGACTTTGTTGAGTCCATTCGCTTGGCTTTTAATTTAGGTTGGGACGCTGATAATACTGCCGCCATGGTGGGAACAATCATGGGAGTGATAAAGGGAGAAAAATGGATCCGAAACCAGGGTTGGGAAATTAAGGACGAGTACAGAAATGACCGTAGACCCGGAATGCCCACGGATTTGACTATTGGAGATTTTGCTGATCTTCATGTCGAGATTGCCCAAAGGCTTATTCTTGCAAATGGAGGTGAAAAAATCAAGATTAAAGGTGTCCCTGGATACAGAATTAAGATCCAAAAGCCATCTAATATTGAAAAATTGCCAGAACCTTTGCACCGTATAGAAGAAATGCGCGAATATTGGTGGCCAATCATTCTTCGGGATATTGAAGGAGATAAAAAAGCTAGGGCAGCTTATGCTGCCATCTGCCTTGATATGGTGAGCAAAATTGTCGAAGTAAAACCCGATGCATTATCATCGGCACTTGATGCATTAGAGCCACATTATGATCGACTTTATGGAAACAAACAATGGTCTGATGAAGCCCATCAGTATTTTATGGAAGTGGTAAAAAATAGAAATTTAGATGCCAGAGCTCCATTTGGATATTAAACCCAAGTCTACAAGGTTGTAGCCAATGCAAATTCATTGTAAATCACTATCATCATTGATCTATCAGGACTTTTAGAGGTACTTTTAAATGGGGGTCTTACTTCCCAATACAAAATTTAGAGAAAATATTACCTAATAATTCATCATTAGTTATTTCTCCAGATATTTCTCCTAGATAACTTAAGGCCTCATTAATATCAACACTTAATAAATCTCCACTAAGGTTGTTTTTTAGACCATTTTTTATGTTTTTAATAGATTTAAGAGATTTTTGTAAGGAGTGAAGATGTCTTACATTAGTGACAACAATGTCGCCATTCGGGGTGTTCCCTTTAAGCTGATTATATAGAGATCTTTTAAGTCGACCTACTGACTCATTATCAAAAGTTGAAATTTTTATAAAATCTGCAATAGAGTGGTTTTTGATTTTTTTCATTAAATCATTATCAAATTTAGANTCTTCAGAGTTTTTTCTTAAATCAATTTTATTTTCGACAAGAATTGTAATTAAGCTTTGCCTATCAAAATTTTTTATGGTCATTAAAATTTCCTCTACAGTAACATCACTCTGATCAAACATATATATCAAAATCCTTGCTTTTTTCACCTTTTCTTTAGCCTTTTCTACGCCTATATATTCAATCTTATCATTGGTTTCTCTTAATCCAGCAGTGTCAATAAACCTAAATTGTAAACCCTCAATATTAACTATGTCTTCAATTGTATCTCTGGTTGTACCTGGTATCTCTGAAACAATTGCACGATCTTCATTAAGTAAGTTATTAAGCAGNGAGGATTTTCCTGCATTAGGTTTACCAGTAATTACAACTGGAATTCCTTGTTTTACTGCACTTCCATATTGAAATGAATCAATTAATGATTTGATTTTCTTTGTCAATTCATCTATTAGTAAATCAAGTGACTTTCTGTCTGCAAAAGCTACATCCTCCTCAGAAAAATCTAATTCAAGGGTTATTAGGGATGCAAAATCTATTAATTTTTGTCTCATTAGTGCAATTTGTTGAGTATATCCACCCCTCATCTGATCCAAAGCTACCCGGTGAGCAGCTTCTGATTCAGAGGCGATAAGATCTGCAACTGCCTCGGCTTGTATTAAATCCATTTTCTTATTTAAAAATGCTCTCATTGTAAATTCTCCAGGTTTTGCTGGAATTGCACCCTGACGAATAAAAAGTTGAAAAATTTCTTGTTGAATATAAATTGATCCATGACAAGAAATTTCTACAACATTTTCACCAGTATATGACTTTGGAGCAATAAATAAACTAATTAATACTTCATCAATTGCTCTTTTTTTATCATATAAAGTTCCAAAATGAATTGTATGTGATTTTTGCTTTGCTAATATTTTACCGGATTCAGCTTTAAAACAATTTGACACCATATCAATTGAATTAATCCCAGAAAGCCTTATTATACTGATTGCAGCACTCCCGTTCGCTGTGCCTTTAGCAATTATAGTCCCATCATTTAGCATGCCACAAAATTAATCTTTTATTAAATTTAAATTTGTATATTTANNTGTGAAAGAAACCAAACGATTCTTTGGGAGAATTAACTTATGTTAATCTCCCTTTTTTTATAGCCTTTTTGTNACTGTTAATCTTTTTTTGTGTTGTCGGTGATTATAATTTTTCCANAGATTTTGNATGGAACTATTTTCCTCCAACTCAGGATTGGTTTCTACAATATTGTACCCATGTTTATTGAAAGTTTTTTGCATCTCATTAAAAATTATTGCAGTAACACCTTTGTTTTGAAATTTTGGATGAACTCCAATAAGATAAAAAGAAGCTCTATTATTAAAATAAAGAGCTTTAAGAAGGTGAAAAAAACCAAAAGGATAAGTCTTGCCATTAGCTTTTTTAAGGGCATTTGTGAATGAGGGCATAGTAATTGAAAATGCAATTAGGTAATTATCTTTATCTACGATGCACTTTATAAAGTCAGGATGTATATAACGAAAGTACTTTTTCTTATATTGATTTATCTGATATTTTTGAATAGGAACAAAAGTTTGTAGTTTTCCATAGGTTTCTTCTAAAAGTCTAAACATTTGCTCTACATATGGTAAAATATCTTTTTTAGATTTAAATTTTAAGACCTTTAGATGATATCTTTTAAGCATCAAATTCGAGAATTTTTTAATTTTTTCGGGAGATTTTTCAAAGGATGAAAGCTTTATTTCATATTCCACCCATACGGCAAGATTTTTGAATCCTAATTTTTTGAAGTGTTCGTAATAGTAGGGATAATTGTACCATGTAATCATTGTGTTCATCTCCTCAAAACCTTTGATCAACATTCCTGCCTTGTCAAGGTTTGAAAAACCTACTGGACCTTCAATGAATTCCATTCCATTATTTTTTCCAATAGAATAAACTTTTTGCATTAAAGCTGCGGTCACATTGATGTCATCAACAACATCAAACCAACCAAATCGCACCTTGTTTTTTTTAAGCTCTTTAACNTCAATCCAATTAATCATTACGGCAACTCTCCCAACAATTTTCCCTCTTTTAATTGCAAGAAAATAATTTCCAAGAGCATTTTTAAAAACTGGATTTTTATCCTTNTTAAGTGTATCAATTTCTTCCTGAATTAATGGTGGTGTCCAGAATGGGTTGTCTTTATAAAGACTGAATGGGAACCTAACAAACTTATCCATTTCTTTGGATGTGGTTACTTCNATTACCTTAATTTTATCAGATTCCATTAATTATATTTTTTTAGCTTTTCTTGCTCTCTTTTTTTCAGCCTTAGTATTTTTCTTTAAAGTTTTCTTAAGTTGTTTTTCTTCTTTTTTTGCCTCTTTATACTCAATTTCCTCAGCACTAATAAAATCTTTGTGAAAATTAAGTCTATANGATACTCCTAAATTAATAAAAACTGAACTTGGATTAGATTTTGCACTTAAGCCAAAAGTCCCTTCAATTTGAATATTGTCAGTAAAAAGATATGCTCCTCCGGTTCTAAAAATTAAGTCCTTATATCTATCTCCTAAAATTCCTTGATTTTCTATGTAAATTGACCATAAGGGATGAAATGTATGTGTAAGGGTAAGTATATAGCTTTTCTCATGATGATTAGTTAAGTATCTATCATATATTAAGTTGGATACAAGGACCCATGTCCCTAAAAAATGAGATTGAGTTGCTAAAATACCCCTTAATGAAAATCGAGGTTCTTGTTCTGTCGGTGAATTCAAATTTTGAAAGAAAATTGGACGATATAGATCATTAAACATATCACCAAACGGATAATGGTTTTTACCAATAATATAATTAGCACCTGCAGTAAAAGAGATTGCTGGGATTAAATCTCTTATTTTAAATGTATTGTTNGCTTTCCAACTATATAGATTGATTTTTTTTTCTTTTTTAAATGGATCAAAAAATAAATATTTAATTCCTAGATAGTTCTGAAGCAACCCCTTACGTTTCAATTCAATATTTTGACTTGAAATTTTGTTAGTTAGACGATCAAATATAAATGCTCCTTGATAAGTTAATTCTAATTGTTCAAATAAAAACCCCCAACGAGCAGATAGAAAAGCAACGGTTGCATTTAAAGTTGAAAAGTTGTATCCTTCGTGNTTGTAGTTTCTATACTCTATACCNCCTTCAAATTGNACAACTCCCTTGCCGACAGAAAACGCTCCAATNGAAGCACTAGGACGATTTGAGTTGATTTGATCTGTATATTGGGCCTTTATTACAACACTTGATAAAANTACTAATGCCAAAAGGTAATTGGGCATAAANTTAATTTAATGAAATATCCTACAAGTTACTTATTAGCAATCCAAAAAACATCAAAATTAGTCACAACTTTTAACTACTTTTGAGCATAGTTAGTAAATATTTTGAATTGATAGGACTATTTAAATTTTTTCTGATTTTAATTGGCATCATTTATCTTTTCAGATGGATTAGTCCTTTTATAATTAAATACTTACTAAGTAGACTTGCAAAAAAAATGGGTGACTTTGATGCCAATAAATCATTCAATAAAAAAACAAAACCATCAAAAAAGAAAGAAAATAATTTTGGTGAATACATAGATTATGAGGAAATCGATTAAAAAGTTTTTAAATAAAACTATTGCATATCATTTTCTTGTGATTACCGGTTTTGCTCTTTTTTCGGTTACCTTTTTTTACCCTGTGCTTTCAGGAAAACAAATCATTCAATCTGATATCCAGCAATACTCAGGGATGTCACGCCAAATAAGAGAATATAGAGATAAAGGGGAAGAAATTTATTGGATTGATAATGCTTTTGGAGGTATGCCAACCTATCAATTAGGGGCAAAGTATCCTTATGATTTTCTTACNCCAATTCACAAGATCTTTCAACTAATACCTCAACCTGCAGAAATTTTATTTCTTTATCTACTTTGCACTTATCTCTTTCTACTAATAATAAAAATGCCTATACCAATTGCTATTTTTGGTTCTTTTGCTTATGCTCTTTCTACATATTTGCTAATTATTTTACAAGTCGGACACAATACAAAAGCTCAGGCTATTGCATATATGCCTATTGTAATCGGAGGTCTTTATATGATACTTAATAATAAGCGTTTATTGGGTTTTATTTTAACCGTTTTTTCCCTTTCAATGCAGATTCGGGCTAATCATTATCAAATGACATATTATATGTTGATTTTGATGATGATAATTTTTATTTTTTACGGTATAAAAAGTTTTAAAGATCAATCATTTAAACTATTTGCTAAAAATTCAATTGTATTGATATTTTCAGGATTAATAGCGCTGGGTTTTAATGCTCCACCATTACTAGCGACATCTGAATATTCAAAATTTAGTACTAGGGGAGAAACTGAACTTAAATTTAATTCAGATGGTACAACAAAAGAAAGTACAGGTGGATTATCCAAAGATTATATAACACAATTTAGTTATGGTATATTTGAAAGCTTAAATTTAATAGCTCCAAGAATACAAGGAGGTGGATCTAGAGAGGATTTAGGTGATGATTCAGATTTATATGAATTCCTTGTTAAGAATGGCGCTTCAATAACTCAGTCAAAAGAATTTGTTGCAAATGTACCAACATATTGGGGGGGTCAACCTATTCTAGAGGCTCCAGCTTATGTTGGAATTTCCGTTATTTTTTTAGCTACCATTGCTTTGTTTTTAGTTAAAGGTCCATTAAAGAACGGTTTGTTTCTTGGGGTAATTATTTCTTTGCTTCTTTCCTGGGGAAAGAATTTTCCCTTACTAACTAACTTATTCATTGACTATTTTCCCCTTTATAATAAATTCAGGGCCGTTAGTTCAATTCAGGTGATATTGGAATTCTGTTTTCCTATTCTAGCTTGTATGGGGGTCTATAANATTTTTGAAAAAANAGAAAAAAAGAATCTTCAATATATTTTGAAAATTTCTGCAGGTTTCNTNTCCTTNTTATTAATTTTTTTACTTTCAAAAGGATTTCTTGATTTTAGTGGTCCAATGGATAGTTATATAAGCGAGGGATATGGACCAATTCTAATGGAACAAATTTTATCTGCCAGAAAACAAATTTACAATTATGATTTAACTAGAGCCATTGTCTATTGCCTCCTAATTAGTATAATATATTTACTTTTTCATTTTGTTAAAATTGGAAAAACAACGGCAGTCATTTCTCTTATAGCTATAGTTCTTATTGATTTGATAGANATTTCTAACCGCTATATTGATCGTGAGATNTTTGTATCCCCAAGAAAAAAAATGACATTATTTCAACCTCGATCAGGAGATAAAACTATTTTAAAGGATAATTCTCGTTTTCGTGTTTTTGAGCCCTCTNTGCAGCTNTCAGGTGCAAGAACATCCTATTTTCATAATTCTNTTGGNGGATATCACGGTGCAAAACCAAGGAGATATGAGGAATTATTTGACTTTTTNAGTTCTCACCAAATTCAAGGGGTATTAGATATGTTAAATGTAAAATACCTTTTATTTGAAGAAGCAAACCAGCAAAAGATTATTGAAAATCCAACTGTACTNGGAAATACATGGGCTGTTGATTCCTTGATAGTTGTCAATTCACCTGATGAATTGCTTAATCAAATGAAGACACTAGATTTTTCAAACCANGCATTAGNNTTAAAAGAAGAAATTCCAAAAAATATNTCATATTCCTTCAATAGCAATGCAATGAAAGAAATAGATCTTAAATNGGCCAAGCCAACTAATTTGTCTTACGATTTTAGTGCATCTGAGAATCANATGGTTGTTTTTTCTGAAATGTATTATCCTAAGGGATGGTTTGCTGAGATAGACGGAAAAATAGTTGATCATTTTCCTGTTAATTACATTTTAAGAGGAATGGTTGTTCCCAAAGGAAACCATAAGATTAATTTTCGTTTTGAACCACCTGTAATTAAATTAGGCTCTACTGTAAGGTTGCTAACTCTACTTTTGTTCTTATTAATTTTATTCTATATGTTTTATGACAGTAAAAAAATAACCAAGAATAATTAACATGGGAATAATTGCAAAACAATCTTTTTATAATAGCATTAGTATTGCTCTTGCTTTTTTGATAGGGGCAATTAATACTGTTTTTCTTTATCCAACATACATGGGAAGTGAGTATCAGGGTTTGATTGTTGCATTATTAGCTTTATCTAATCTTCTTCAACCTTTTATATCTTTTGGCGTACAACATTCCTTAATCAAATTTTACAGCACTTGTAAAACAAAAGANGAACAGGATCGATTACTGAGTTTATCTATTACATTACCAATTGTTATCTTTCTTATAATCATCATTATTTCACTATTTTTTAAAATTGAAATAATTGCCTTTATTGCTAATAAAAATTCTGCNATTGGAAAATATGCTTTCCTAATTATTGCAATAGCNTTTTCCACTGCTATGTTTGAAATTTTTTATAATTGGCTAAGGATTCAATTACATTCAGTTTTTGGAAATTTCTTAAAAGAGTTTTATCCAAGAGCTTTGATTTTTGTTCTATTAATTCTTTATTCATCAAATTTACTTGATCTTGATAGGTTTATCTTTNCCTTAATTATTGGATATTACTTAAGATTATTTTTGGTTTTAGTCTATGCTCTAATTAATTATACGCCTAAATTTTCTTTTAAGCTTCCATATCAGATAAAAAATATTTTTCGCTATAGTCTTNTCATATTCATGTCTGGAACAGCGGCAAGTCTGATTTTAGATATTGACAAATCAATGATTTCAAATGTATTAACTGTTGAAAATGTTGCTTATTATAGTGTGGCAGTATTTATTGCCTCAGTAATTGAATTTCCTGGAAGGGCAATGTTTCAAATCCTTAGTCCTTTAGTTGCAAAGGCTTTAAATGATAATGATTATAAACAATTGCTTTTCCTTCTAAAAAAAAGTGCTAATAATTTATTACTTAGCTCAGGACTTCTTTTTTTGTTAATAAATTTGAATTTGACCGACTTTTACAATTGGGTTAATCTGACAGCATACACTAAGGCGATAGATGTTGTGTTGATTATCTCTTTCGGAAAATTATTTTCAATGTCAATGGGTTGCTTGAACAATATAATAACCAATTCTAAATACTATCATTATGTATTTTGGTTCTCAATCGCATCTGCTATCCTAGCAGTTATTCTTAATATTTTCTTTATCAAGCTGTATGGAATTATTGGAGCTGCTTATGCTACTCTAATTGTTATAGTATTTATTAATTTAATGAAAATTTTATTGGTTCAATTAACCTTTAATATAAATCCTTTTGGAAAAAAAACCATATTAACCATGCTCGTCATTTTTATTGTATACCTAATATCATCAAATATAAATTTTGATTTTTCCCCATTTATTTCAATAGTTTTAAGATCTTTATTAATAGGGGTTATTTTTACTTTAACATCTCACATGTTAAAGCTAACATCAGATTTTCAAAGTTTTTTTATTAAGCTTTTTAGCTAAATATTGTCCAGTATAAGACTTTTTAATTTTTATAATTTTTTCAGGTGTTCCCATCGCAACAAGATTCCCTCCATTTTCTCCCCCACCAGGCCCTAAATCAATAATATGATCTGCACATTTTATTAATTCTAAATTATGTTCCACTACTATAACTGTATGGCCTTGATCAATTAAAGAGTTAAAGGAAATTAATAGTTTGTTAATATCATGAAAGTGAAGTCCAGTAGTAGGCTCATCAAATATAAATACTATTTTTTCTTTTGTAAATCCACGACCAATAAATGAAGCGAGTTTTATTCGTTGTGCTTCACCGCCAGAAAGAGTAGTAGAGGGCTGACCCAATGAGATATAACCTAATCCCACCTCTTGCAAAGGCTTGAGTTTCCCTGCCATTTTTATTTCTTGATGTTCCTGAAAAAAACTTACAGCATCATCAACTGTCATTTTAAGTAGTTTATCTAAAGAGAAACCTTTGAATTCAACCTCTAAAATCTCCTTTTTGAAACGTTTACCCTTGCATTCATCACATTCAAGAATTACATCAGCCATAAATTGCATTTCAATTGTTAAATTTCCATCTCCTTTGCATTTTTCACACCTTCCACCATCTACATTGAACGAGAAATGCTTGGGTTGATATCCACGATTTATCGAAATTTTTTGTCTAGCAAAAAGGTTCCTTATATCGTCATAAGCTTTTATATAGGTTACAGGGTTAGACCTTGAAGATCTACCAATAGGATTTTGGTCAATAAACTCAATGCTACCAATTTTTTCAAAGGGTGCATTAATTTTATCATATTGTCCTGGTTTATCGTTAAAAATTCCTTTTTCTCTTTGAAGTGCTGGGTAAATAATTTTTTTTACCAAGGTCGATTTTCCACTTCCTGAAACACCAGTTACAACAGTTAAGCATCCCATAGGAATATGTGCATTGATATTTTTAAGATTATTTTCTCTGCAGCCAGCTATACTGATTTTGTTTATATTTTTTCTTCTACTTGAGGGAATAGGAATTTTCATTTCGCCAGAAAGATATTTTGCAGTCAGACTATCAGAGCTATTTATCTGATCTATTTTTCCCTCTGCTATTATTTCACCTCCATTAGTCCCTGCTCTAGGACCAATATCAATAATTTTATCAGCAGAATTCATTATCTCTTCGTCATGCTCAACAACAATAACAGTATTACCAATATCTCTGAGTCGTTTTAAAACAGAAATTAATCTTTTATTATCACGTGGATGAAGACCAATTGAAGGTTCATCCAAGACATACATTGAACCAACTAATGAACTGCCTAAAGAAGTAGCTAAATTAATCCGCTGAGATTCACCACCAGATAGTGTATTTGCTTTTCTGTTAAGGTGGAGATAACCTAAACCAACATCTTGAATAAAACTTATTCTAGACTTAATTTCTTTTAAAATCCGATCAGCTATTTTTTGCTCATAACTGGAAAGTTTAAGTTCATTAAAAAAAATATTTAAATCATCAATTGGGAGACTGAGTAGTTTTGAAAGTGATTCACCACCAACTTTTACATTGTTAGTTTCCTTCCTAAGGCGAGAACCTTTACATTCGTCACAAATAGTTTTACCTCTATATCTTGAGAGTAGAACCCGGTTTTGGATTTTATAATTTTTAGCTTCAATTTTACTAAAAAACTTTTTTATACCAATGAAATATGAATTACCATTCCAAATCGTGTCTATTTGATTTTCATCTAATTCATAATATGGCTTATGAATTGGAAAATCAAATTTGTAGGCGTTATCAATAAGTTTTTTATAAAACTTTTGCATACTAGAACTACGCCAAGGAGCAATCGCATTATTATATACTGATAGGCTTGTGTCGGGAACTACAAGCTCTCTGTCTATTCCAATTATATCTCCATATCCCTCACATTTTTTACATGCTCCAAAGGGGTTATTGAAACTAAAAAAATGTACATTTGGTTTTATAAAATTTATACCATCTAAGTTAAACTTATTGGAAAAAATTATTTTATTTTCCTTAATATTACACCATAGCGCACACTCTCCCTTTCCCTCATGAAAGGCTATTTCAATCGCGTCTGCCAATCGTTGATAAAAATCTTCTTCGTGGCTGACAACAATTCTATCTACAATAAGATCAAAATTACTTTTTGGAGGAGATTTTAACTCCTCTAATCTTACAACTTTTTCATCAATAAAAATTCTTGCAAACCCCTGTTGCTTTAATACATTTAGTCTGGTCTCTTTTTTTTCATTTGATTCACTAATTGGTGCTAGTAACATCAATTTTTCTCCTTCTTTAAAGGTTTTTTTAATATAACTAACTACATCACTCACACTATCACTCTTAACTTCGTCACCCGAAATAGGAGAAAAGGTTCGACCAATTCTTGCATAAAGTAACTTTAGGTAATCATATATTTCCGTTTTCGTTCCCACTGTTGAACGCGGATTGCTTGAGGAAACTTTCTGTTCTACTGCGATTGCAGGTGAAATACCTTTAATGTAATCTACTTCCGGTTTATTTAGCTTCCCCATAAACTGACGTGCATAAGAGGATAAACTTTCTACATACCGTCGTTGTCCTTCAGCATAAAGGGTGTCAAAAACTAAAGAGGACTTTCCCGAACCCGATAAGCCAGTCACTACTGTTAAATGATTTCTTGGAAAAACTGCATCTACTTTCTTGAGGTTATGAAGTCTAGCTCCTTTAATAATTATATATTTTTTTGGGTTTTTTTGGAGAATTTGACTCATCTTAATAAATAAGATTGTAAAATTACAATTAATCTATATCACCTTTAATATGTCTACGAAAATTTTTAAATAGAAAAATAACTTTTGAATATTTAGTAAATATTATATAAATTTGACAAAAAATGTGCTTATAGAATAAAATTACTTTTAACGATACCGGCTATATTTTCGCTTGTTAAAAAGTTTTTTTATGCACATATCTTCTAGTTTCCCTGA
>NZOY01000093.1 GCA_002695445.1 Flavobacteriaceae bacterium | reverse complement strand
CTTAGTTTTTATATAGGGGGATAATTCTTCAAAGGTCTCATTTTTCATATTTGAGTTAAAATCTGAAAAAATAAAAAGTGAATCATAATCTTTAAGGTGGGAATCTTTAATTAATAGTTGGTCTATTTCTATTTTATTTGGCATGTAGGGATTCGCCAGTTTCTATTTTTTCGTTTTTTGCTTGATTACTTGATTTACAGCTACAGAAACAGAAAAATATCAATAACGGAAAGGAAAATAATAACTTTTTCAAAGATGTTTTAAAGATGTTTTTTTAATACTTACGATTACAATAAATATATCAAAATAATATAAAAAACTTCCCTTAAAAAAAAGTAGAAATCAATATTCCTAGATTTATTAGATGGGTTTTCATAAAATTATTTCATTTTAGATTCAGCCCAGAATCTTTAAACAAAGGATTTGGAAAAAATCCTTAAAAGTCAAGTTTTGTTTGGGGTACATCATCTCTAATTTCCTCTTGATCTGTAACTTCAATGTCTTCTACTAATTGAACTTCCTCTTTGTAGGGCAATACTTTCTTGAGGCTGATTTTTTTAACTTTCTTTGAGGTGATTTGATTACCTAAGGCCTTAAACCCTTTAATGGCAATAAATTCCTCCACATTGATTTCCAACGGGGGGATAATTTCTTTATCGCGAGGCTTGAAAAATTCAACCTCAATTACTGGCCGCCAATCTGAGTTAAAAAACAAAAGTTCCCCACCTTCTTTAACAAAGCTATCCTCCTTAGTTTCACTTTCAATTAAAAAACGTTTGATAAAGTAACGTTCTTTTTCTCTATCGAAATAAATTGCAGTTAAGGGTTTTTTAGGAATCCATTTCTCAATTCTTATCATTTTATCATCGAAATGCAAAGATATATCAGGTGTTACTACTCTTGAATTACCATCATTATTAACCAAAAGTAGTTTATTTTCCCCACTGAATGCTCCTAATAAGACGCCTCTTTCATCTGTATTCAACCTATTTATCGTTTGGTCAAACCAAATATTTCTAGGCTTTAGTGTAGATACACCTTTTTCCTTAAAATCAACGCGTAAAATAGAATATTTAGTAACTGTATTTCCCCGTACACCCCTTCCTTTAATCTGCAGATCAGCAAAGTCTAAATCCCATTTTAATTTTTTAATACCACCGCTATTTCTGAGTGTAATTGTTACCACCTCAGCTTCTCCGTTTGAGTTGGCGGAGAAATAAAGCACTTCGGAACCATCAGTTCCTTGAGTCATATTATAGATCTTATCTCTAGTTATCCCTTTGACGGCGAAGCGCTTAATAAAGGAAGTACCCCTTTTTCCATCTCGATATATCATGTTATAAATTGTCCTACTATCGTTTCGCTTGAATATAGAAGCGTGAATGATATTTTTACCTACGAAAACCTTACTGTCAACTTTAACGACTTGCATCTTTCCTTCTTTTGTAAAAACAATAATATCATCAATATCAGAACAATCACAAAGGTATTCGTCCTTTTTTAGTGAGGTTCCAACAAAACCCTCTTCTTTATTAATAAATAACTTTTGATTTCGTACCACTACTTTTTTAGCATCGACATCATCAAAAATTCTTATTTCAGATTTACGTTCTTTATCACCTCCGTAAGTTTTAATAAGGTGATTAAAATATCTTATTGCATATTCAATTAGACGTTCCAAGTTATTTTTAACTTCTGCAATATCTCCCTCTAAAGCTTCGATTTTCTCTTGTGCTTTATCGATATCAAATTTTGAAATTCGTTTAATTTTAATCTCGGTAAGTCTAACTATGTCCTCCTCTACTAATTGTCTTTTTAGTTTTGAAACATATGGAACTAAACCAGAATTAATAGCCTGTAAAACTCCACTCCAGGTTGATTCTTCTTCAATATCCCTATATATTCTGTTTTCAATAAATATTCGCTCTAATGTTGCATAGTGCCACTGATTCTCTAACTCTTTAAGTTGAATCTTNAGCTCATTCTTGAGAAGCACTACTGTATTTTCTGTTGAAAGCCNTAACATTTCACTTACCCCTATAAAANGTGGCTTATTATCTACAATTANGCATCCTAGAGGTGAAATTGAACTCTCACAATCTGTAAAAGCATAAAGAGCGTCAATTGTTTTGTCTGGTGATATTCCTGCTGGCAGATGGACTAATATTTCAACTGAAGCAGCTGTATTGTCCTCTATTTTTTTAATTTTTATTTTACCCCTATCATTAGCTTTAAGAATATTATCGATTAAACTGGTTGTGGTTGTTCCATGAGGAATTTCGGTTATTACAAGGGTATTTTTATCAAGTTGAGAGATTTTGGCCCTTACCCTTACTTTTCCACCTCTATTACCATCGTTATAGGATTGAACATCAATGATACCACCAGTCTGAAAATCGGGATAAAGTTTAAATTTTTTTCCTTTAAGATGCTGGATACTTGCTTTGAGTAACTCAACGAAGTTATGGGGTAAAATCTTAGTGGAGAGTCCTACAGCAATACCCTCTGCTCCTTGGGCTAATAGCAGGGGAAATTTTACAGGTAAATGAATGGGTTCTTTCTTTCTACCATCATAAGAAAGCTGCCATTCTGTAATTTTAGGACTAAATACAACTTCAAGTGCAAACTTTGACAGACGGGCCTCAATATANCTNGATGCTGCNGNTCTGTCACCAGTNAGGATATTCCCCCAATTTCCTTGGGTATCAATCAAGAGTTCTTTTTGTCCAATTTGTACCATTGCGTCAGCAATGCTTGCATCACCATGGGGATGATATTGCATGGTATGGCCTACAATATTAGCGACCTTGTTATANCGCCCATCGTCAAGATCTTTCATAGAATGAAGAATCCTACGCTGAACAGGTTTTAATCCATCATTAATAGTNGGAACAGCTCGTTCAAGAATNACATATGAGGCATAGTCCAAAAACCAATCTTTATACATACCCGTGACCTTAACTAACGAGTCGCCATCATTTGATTGATCGGCTATATTATCTTTACCTACTTCATCCATTATTAAACAATTTCTTGNGCCTTATCGAGTTCAATCTTAAGGTTTTCAATTATAAATTTCTGACGATTCTGAGTATTTTTACCCATGTAGAATTCAAGTAGCTCCTCATTTGTAGTTGTTTTATCCAACATGAGTGGATCTAACCTTATGTCTTCTCCAATGAAGTATTTAAACTCATCTGGAGATATCTCACCCAATCCCTTAAATCTGGTAATCTCAGGCTTTCCTATTAATTTATTAATCGAATTTTGCTTTTCTTTCTCACTNTAACAGTAAAAAGTTTGTTTTTTATCCCTGACTCTGAAAAGAGGAGTTTGAAGAATATAAAGATGTCCNTCTTTAATTAATTCAGGAAAAAACTGTAAAAAAAAGGTAATTAATAGAAGCCTAATATGCATTCCATCAACATCTGCATCAGTTGCAATAACAATATTATTATATCGCAAATCTTCTATGCTGTCTTCAATATTCAAGGCTGCTTGAAGAAGATTGAACTCCTCATTTTCATAAACTATTTTTTTGGTCATGCCATAGGTGTTTAAGGGCTTTCCCCTGAGACTGAAAACAGCTTGGGTATTTACATCCCTAGATTTTGTGATCGAACCACTTGCAGAATCTCCCTCAGTAATAAANATTGTAGACTCNAAGCGTCGATCTTTCTTTAAATCATTAAGATGAACCCTACAGTCTCTGAGTTTTTTATTATGTAAACTCGCTTTTTTTGCTCGTTCTCTGGCTAATTTTCTTATACCAGACAATTCCTTTCGTTCTTTTTCAGCTTGGAGAATTTTTCTTCTCAGCGCATCAGCTGTTTCTGGATTCTTATGAAGATAATTATCTAACTGAGTACCTAAAAAATCATTGATATATGATCTAACTGAAGGCATTCCGCCTCCCATCTCCGTCGAACCTAGCTTGGTTTTAGTTTGGGATTCAAAAATAGGTTCCATTATTTTAATACTTATAGCNGACACAATTGATTTTCTGATGTCTGATGCTTCAAAATTCTTTCCAAAATGCTCNCGTATTGTTTTNACNAGGGCNTCCCTAAAAGCAGCTTGGTGAGTTCCTCCTTGAGTAGTGTGCTGACCATTAACAAATGAGTAATATTCTTCACTATACTGAGATCGGATGTGAGAAATTGCTATTTCAATGTCTTCTCCGCGCAAGTGAATTATAGGATAAAGCAAGTCGCTTAAGTTCGTTTGGTCTTCCAATAAGTCCTTAAGTCCATTTTTTGAAAAAAACTTTAAGCCATTTAGATCTATTGTTAAGCCTGGATTAAGGTATACATAATTCTTAATCATACGCTCAACATACTCCAACCTATATTTATAATGTTTGAATATGCTGGCGTCTGGAATAAACAAAACCTTAGTTCCTCTTCTTCTTGAACTTTCTGAAATGGGATCTTGTAATTTAAGGTTTCCAAACTCAAATTCAGCGCTAGTCATTTGGTTATCTCGAACAGATTCCACCCTAAAAATTGAAGATAATGCGTTAACTGCCTTTGTCCCAACCCCATTAAGTCCAACCGACTTTTTGAAAGCTTGGGAGTCGTATTTCCCCCCTGTATTCATTTTAGAGACAACATCAACTACTTTTCCAAGGGGAATTCCCCTGCCGTAGTCTCTAACTGTTACTTTGTTTTCTTTAATAACAATTTCAATTGTTTTCCCAGCTCCCATTACAAATTCATCAATACAATTGTCTAAAACTTCTTTTAATAAAATGTAGATNCCATCATCTGGGGAAGAACCATCTCCTANTTTGCCAATATACATACCAGGACGCATACGTATGTGTTCCTTCCAATCAAGAGAACGAATATTCTCTTCTGTATATCGGGTATCATTAGCCATAAAGTCAGAGCTAAATTAAAATTTGGAGGCTAAAATGAGGAGTAAATTGAAGCAAAGAAATTAACAAAATTAATAANNGGATTGTTGAGAAGTTTTATTTCTAAGAATTAGCTATGATGTATGGTTTATGAGTTTAAAAAAAATTAACTTTTAAAATCATTAGTAAATACGATATTAAATTTATCAAATTTATAGCCTGAAGACCTTAATTTAAAAAAATATAAAATCAATCATACATTAAACCTAAAATGAATAACATCTCCATCTTGCACAGTATATTCCTTACCCTCAATNCGAATTTTTCCTGCTTCTTTAACTTTTTGTTCGCTTCCATGAAACTTNTAATCCTTAAAAGCAATAACTTCNGCACGGATAAAACCTTTTTCAAAATCAGTATGNATNACNCCAGCAGCNTTTGGAGCTGAAGCTCCCTTTTTAATTGTCCATGCTCGTACTTCATTTTTACCCGCTGTAAAAAATGTCTGTAGTGATAACAAGCTGTAAACAGAACGAATCAATTTAGCTGATCCAGGTTCTGAAAGGCCNAAGTCTTCTAAAAATAAAGATCTTTCCTCATAAGACTCAAGCTCATTAATATCAGACTCTATACTGACAGCCAAAACAAGTACGTCAGCATTTTCGTGAGCTACAACATCTTTGATCTGCTCTACATAGGTATTTCCATCTACTGCATCTTTCTCACCTACATTACAGATATATAAAACAGGTTTATCGGTAATTAATTGCATCCTATTCACATAAGCCTCCCTGTCAGACTTCTTAAAGTTGAGACTTCTAACGTTTATGGCAGATTCTAATGAAATGATGATCTCCTCAATTACATCAAGTTCTTTAAGGGCTTCTTTGTTTCCTGTTTTGGCAGCACGATTTATTTTTTCTTTGCGCTTTTTAACCGTTTCCAAATCTTTTAATTGCAATTCCATATCAATTGTCTCTTTATCCCTTATTGGATTCACGTTACCATCCACATGAACAATGTTGTCATCATTGAAACACCTGATTAAATGGATTATAGCATCTGTCTCACGTATATTTCCCAAAAACTGGTTGCCCAATCCCTCTCCCCTACTCGCACCTTTTACCAATCCTGCAATATCTACAATCTCCACAGTTGCTGGAATTACTTTTTCTGGACTGACAAGTTTACTTAAATAATCCAATCTATCATCCGGTACATTGATCACTCCAATATTGGGCTCTATTGTNCAAAANGGGAAATTTGCACTCTGAGCTTTTGCANTGGATAGACAATTAAATAAAGTTGATTTACCAACATTTGGCAATCCTATGATACCTGCTTTCATAAAATNTAAAACTGCTAATGGTTGTGCATAAAGCGTTGCTTNCCTANTAACTCTTCTTCGGTTTCCANATTGTCTTTATCTGGAACACAACAGTCCACAGGACATACAGCTGCACATTGCGGTTCATCATGAAATCCTTTGCATTCAGTACATTTATCAGGCACTATATAGTAAAATTCATCAGAGACTGGGATTTGGGTCTCGTCTGCATTTACTTTTTTTCCATTAGGTAGAACAAGGTCACCTGTTAAGTCTGTTCCATCTTTATATCGCCAATCATCAGCACCTTCATAGATCGCAGTATTAGGACACTCAGGTTCACATGCACCGCAATTGATACATTCATCGGTAATAATAATGGCCATAATTAATTTGTTTAATTAAATTTGATTTCAAAATTAAGACCAATAATCCTTCTTTACAAATAAATGAGTTCGCTCGGAGATAGAATTAAGGCATTAGAGTCATTAGGACGATATTTCAACAGTTTTAATGAAAATGATCCTAAATATGAAAAACTTGTTTTAGCAATTGAAAAATCATATCAAAATAACGGGTGGTTTAGGAAGGAAGAATGTTTAAAAGCAATCTCATCATGGGGGATAGCTTTAAAGAAAGAAAAAATTGAAAAGTGGTTAGCTAAATATGAATTAGNCGAAAATAAAAATCCAAAAACTATTGCATTGGTCTTGGCGGGTAATATCCCAATGGTGGGACTTCATGATTTAATTGCAGTTTGGATTTCAGGAAATAATGCTTTGGTAAAGTGCTCATCCAAAGATAAAGTATTGATTCCATTCATTGTAAATAATAATCCAATATTTAAGGAAATGACTATTTTCACAAATGAAAAACTTAAAGACTTTCATGCCGTTATCGC
The DNA here is from genome assembly GCA_002695445.1 of Flavobacteriaceae bacterium. GTDB lineage: Bacteria > Bacteroidota > Bacteroidia > Flavobacteriales > Flavobacteriaceae > UBA8316. The sequence goes on along the minus strand of NZOY01000093.1, from coordinate 15,651 downwards.
AACTGGGAGTAATAACACTGGACGTTATTTTAATTATTATTTTTCCAAGTATCCAAGCGTAATAAGAAAAAACCGAAATGGTGTTGGAATACTTAATGGAAGAGAAAGTAATGAAGAAATGGAGGGATTGGGTAGGGACATGTTGCAATATTTTGGATTAGGTTGTAGGAATGTTTCAAAACTTTANTTACCAAAGGGTTATGATTTAAACCAAATATTTGGCTCAATTTATCCACTTAAAAGTGTTATTGAANTTCATAAATATGCGAATAACTATGATTATAATAAAGCTGTTTTTTTAATGAGTAATTATGATTTTGTAGAAAATGGTTTTTTAATGCTTAAAAAAGATGAAAAAATATCCTCTCCAATTGGATGCGTCTATTATGAGGAATATGAGAATCTAATAAGCTTACAAATGAAATTAGAGAAAAAAAAACNAGANATACAATGTATTGTTACAAATGAAGCTATTCCTAACAAAATATCCTTTGGACAGACNCAAAATCCAGCTTTATGGGATTATGCAGATGACATNGACACAATTGAATTCTTGAGTAATCTTTGAACTTTANTAAAAATATTTAACACCCTGTTTAAAAAAAAACAAAAAATTCCCTTTTTTAAGATGGGTAATTGCACTTAACTTTTGATATTTGCAATTCATTTGTATGAAAAAACATAATTTTAGTGCAGGTCCAGCGATTTTACCTGAGGAAGTAATAAGTGGTGCTTCTGAAGCCGTNTTGGAGCTTGACCATTCAGGNTTGTCTCTAATAGAAATTTCACATCGTAGTAGTGAATTNAAGACAATAATGGAAGAAGCTTGTGATTTGGCCTTAAAATTATTGGGCCTTGAGGGAAAAGGNTATAAAGCTATGTACTTACAGGGAGGCGCGAGTTTACAATTCTTGATGGCAGCTTATAATCTACTTGAAAATAAAGCTGGTTACATAAACNCNGGTACTTGGTCAACAAAAGCAATTAAAGAAGCAAAAATNTTAGGTGATGTTATTGAGTTAGCCTCGTCAAAAGATAAAAATTTCAATTATATTCCTAAAGGATTTAATATCCCAGATAACCTAGATTACCTTCATTTAACAACAAATAATACTATTTTTGGAACTCAGTACAAGGACTTGCCTAACACTNCTGTTCCTTTGGTAGCTGATATGAGCTCAGATATTTTTTCTAGAAATTTTGATTATTCAAAGTTTAATCTTTTTTACGCTGGTGCTCAAAAAAACATAGGACCTTCAGGAGTAACACTTGTTGTAATTAAGGAATCTGCTTTTAATAAAGTAAGCAGAACTATTCCCTCTATGTTAAATTATGAAGTACATGCAAATGCGGGCAGTATGTTTAACACTCCTCCTGTATTTCCAGTTTATACTGTTTTATTGAATCTTCGTTGGATTGCTAAAAATGGCGGTCTAANTGGAGTAGGTGAACAAAATGAGAAGAAAGCTGCACTGATTTATAACGAGATTGACCGAAATCCCTTGTTTAATGGATTTGCAAATGAGGATGACCGAAGTTCCATGAATGCAACCTTTAATTTAGTTGATGAAAGTTATTCATCAGTTTTCGATTCAATTTGGAATAAAGCTAACATTAGCGGACTTAAAGGTCACAGATCTGTTGGTGGATATCGAGCCTCTATTTATAATGCTCTCCCCATAGAAAGTGTTCAAACTTTAGTGGATTGCATGCAAGAATTTGAAAAAAATGCATAATTAATTTGTAATGAAAATATTAGCTAATGATGGTATTTCAATGTCAGGTATTGATGCCCTCACAGAAGCCGGTTTTGATGTAATTACTACCAATGTAGCTCAAGAACAATTGGTGAGCTTTATAAATAAAAACAAAATTGTTGTTTTGTTGGTTAGAAGTGCAACAACTGCAAGAAAAGAACTTATTGACGCATGCCCTGGTTTAAAAATTATTGGCCGTGGTGGTGTAGGAATGGATAATATTGATGTTGAATACGCCAGAGAAAAGGGTCTGAGTGTTATTAATACTCCTGCTTCATCCTCTTCATCTGTTGCTGAATTAGTTTTTGCTCATTTATTTGGCGGAGTCAGATTTTTGTTTGATGCCAATAGAAATATGCCTTTAGAAGGTGAATCCAATTTTAAAGGCTTAAAAAAGGCTTATGCTAAAGGAATTGAACTTCGAGGGAAGACTTTGGGTATAATTGGATTTGGAAGAATTGGTCAAGAAGTAGCAAAAATTGCACTTGGAATTGGAATGCAAGTTAAAGCTACAGATAAATATATAGACAAAGTAGATATTCCTGTTAAATTATTTAATGGAGAATCAATAAAAGTAATTATTGAAACTCTAAAATTTAGTGAAGTAATTAAAACTTCAGACTTTATAACCCTACATGTTCCTGCTCAAAAGAATTATGTAATTGGAAAAAAAGAAATACAAATGATGAAAGATGGTTCAGCAATTGTAAATGCTTCACGAGGAGGAGTTGTAGACGAATTAGCTTTAATCAATGCTTTGGATGATGGTAAATTAGCCTTTGCATGTTTGGATACCTTCGAAAACGAACCTAAACCAGAAATCAAATTATTGATGCATCCAAAAATCTCATTAACCCCACACATTGGTGCGGCTACGCTAGAAGCTCAGGACCGTATTGGTTTAGAATTAGCAATGCAAATTAAATCAATATTAAGTTAACACTTAAATGTTTAAGTATTTAAAGGAAAAATGGAAGATTTCTAGTAATCTTCAATTGATTATTATTTTTATTGTTTTTGCAATAACTGGAACAGCCAGTGCTAAATTGGCTTTACCTTTTCTAGAATTACTTAATATCCACGCTTCTGATTTTGAAAACATTAAATTCGGAAATGTGCTTTATTTTTTAATAAGAATTTTTATAATTTTTCCAATTTACCAAATATTGCTAATTGTGGTAGCAGTATTTTTTTTTCAATTCAAGTTTTTCTGGGAATTTGAGAAAAAATTTTTAAGAAAAATAGGTTTTGGATTTCTTTTTAGAAAAAAAACTAATTAGTACTATAATATTTATTTATTGCTTTAGATTAGATGTTAATAATCTTTTTTTGTTTGTTGATTTATATAGTTATTAAAAACATCTATTTAACTTTTTCTAAAAGTAATCAAATACAATTTTTTATAAATAGTGATTTAAATTTATCAATTTTAGGTTTAATTACTATTTGGCAGTATGGTTGAAACTCGTTGTTATTAAAATAGTTTTGATGTTCCACCTCAGCTTTATAAAATCTAGTTAATTTATGAACTTCAGTAACAAAAGGATTTTTGTAAATGCCTTCGTTTTCTAATTTAGAAATACAGTCTTTAATCTTATCTTTTTCATATTTGTCATTATAAAAAATTGCAGATCTATACTGTGAACCTATATCATTTCCCTGTCTATTCATTGTTGTCGGGTCGTGAGTTAAAAAAAATATTAATAACAACTCCTCAAAAGAGACAATCGAATCATCATAATTAATTNTTATAGTTTCAGTATGACCAGTTTTTCCAGAACAAACTTCNCTNTAAGNCGGTTTTTTAACAGATCCACCCATATATCCAGGAATAACTGATGATACCCCCTTGACTCTTTGAAATATTGACTCTGTACACCAAAAACATCCACCNGCAAAATATGTTTTTTTAATCATTCTAAAACTTATTAATCAAATAATAAGCTAAAATAGTTAATCATTAAATAAACTATTTCTTAGGGAACTAATAATTGATTTAATTTGCAAATGATTTAATGTTTATACTATGAGNATAATAATTTCTTGTAATAACATTGCTAAAACTTATGAGTCTCTTAGAGTACTCAGAGGTATTAATTTAGAAATTAAAAAAGGTGAGATAATTGCAATAGTTGGTCCCTCCGGNGCAGGTAAAACTACTCTNCTTCAAATACTTGGCACAATTGATAAACCCGATAATACAGAAAATTCCTCATTAAAGATAAATTCAATTGAAGTAATTAAAATGAATGAATCTTCGTTTGCATCATTTAGAAATAAATATCTGGGTTTTATTTTTCAATTTCATGAATTGTTACCTGATTTTACTGCAATAGAAAATGTGTGTATACCAGGTTGGATTGGTAGACGAAAACATAAAGAGTTGAAGCAGTCTGCTAAAGAATTATTAAGATTAATTGGACTTTCTAATCGTATTAATCATAAACCAAGTGAACTTTCAGGAGGTGAACAACAAAGAGTTGCTGTTGCTAGAGCACTTATAAACCAACCAAGTATTATTTTTGCAGATGAACCAAGCGGAAATTTAGATTCAGAAAATGCTAATTCTCTTCACAAACTTTTTTTCGATATAAGAGATAAATTTGGAACCACCTTTGTAATTGTAACTCATAATGAGGAGTTAGCCGAGATGGCTGACAGAAAAATTCTTTTAAAGGATGGAGAAATCATTTCATGAACCACANTGAATTAAAGAAATTTTTAGATTATAAAGCTAATTACTACGAATCTATTCGTTTTGTTAATTCTGATCCAATAAAAATTCCTCATTTATTCTCTAAAAAGGAAGATATTGAGGTTGCTAGTTTTCTAATTGCCTCAATTTCATGGGGAAATAGGGTTAGCATTTTAAATTCTGGAAATAAAATGATTGAGTTGATGGACTCAGAACCATTTGATTTTGTTATTAATCATCAAGAAAGAGACCTGAAAGTATTCGATGGTTTTGTTCACAGAACATTTAATGAAATTGACTTAAAGTTCTTTATTCGTTCATTGCAAAATATCTACAAGAACCATTCAGGTCTTGAGAATCTTTTCAAACCATATAAATCATCATTACAATTAGGTATTCACAATTTTAGATCAATTTTCTTTGAAATTGATCATCCTAAAAGAGTTGAAAAGCATGTTTCAGATCCACTTAAAGGAAGTGCAGCAAAAAGATTAAATATGTTTTTGAGGTGGATGGTCCGATCTAATGCTAAAGGGGTTGATTTTGGAATTTGGAAAAATATATCACCATCACAGCTATCAGTACCTTTAGATGTTCATACTGGTAATATAGCTAGAAAATTATTATTAATTAATAGAAAGCAAAACGACTCAAAAACACTAATGGAACTAGATAAAAAATTAAGAATATTAGACCCTGTAGATCCTGTAAAATATGATTTTGCACTATTTGGATTAGGTGTTTTTGAAAAATTCTGACTAAGAATAAAAGTTCATATCTCATTTTATTGATATTGATTTTATATTTTTGTTTTATACTAATGCTTAGATGAGGATACTTCTTAAAAATGCTACCATCTTAGATCCATCCAGTTCATTTCATTCAACTACCCAAGATATATTAATCGAAAACGGTGAAATAAGTAAAATTCATCATGATATTAAAATAAATCAAGATGTAAAATTAATTAAGCATAATAATCTTCATGTATCAAAAGGTTGGTTTGATCCTAGTGTCTCTTTTGGTGAGCCTGGTTTCGAGGAGAGAGAAACAATAGAAAATGGATTAAACGTAGCTGCAAGCAGTGGCTTCACAAAGATTTTACTAAATCCTAATACCAATCCCATCCCTGATTCTAATGCTGCAATAAGCCATTTAGTCAAAATGGGCGAAAACAAAACTACCAGACTCTTCCCTATTGCCTCATTAACCAAAAATGCTGATGGTAAATTTTTAGCACCGATTTATGACATGCACAGTCATGGAGCTATTGGTTTTGGTGACTACAAGTCTTCTCTAAAAAGAGCTAATCTTCTAAAGATAGCCCTTCAATACTCTCAAAGTTTTAATGGAATTATCTTTTCTCATCCACTGAACGATGAAATATCAAAATTTGGAATGATGCATGAGGGTGTAATTAGTACGAAAATAGGATTAAGAGGAATTCCAACATTAGCGGAAACTATGCAGATTTCAAGGGATTTACAAATTTTATCTTATACAGATGGTAAACTTCATATTCCTTTTATTAGTTCGAAAGAGAGTGTTGAATTAATTAAAAAAGCTAAAGTGCAAGGACTTAATGTCAGCTGTAGCGTAGGACTTCCGAATTTAATTTTTGATGAATCACACCTTGANGGTTTTGAAAACAATCTTAAAATTTTCCCACCGATCAGAACTAAAGANGATCAACAAGCCTTGAGAGAAGGATTGTTAGATGGTACCATTGACATGATAAGTAGTATGCATGAACCGATTGATNTTGAACATAAAAAACTGGAGTTTGAACATTCTGCGCCNGGAACAATTGGACTTGAAAGTTGTTTTGGACTATTGTCTAANATTTTTCCCGTTGATAATGTAATTGACTTCCTTACAAGAGGAACTGAATTTTTTGGAATACACTCTGATTCAATAGAGGAAAGAAACAAAGCAGATTTAACTTGGTTTAATCCTGAGGAATTATTCACTATAAAAGTGGATGATTTAAAGTCAACCTCAAAAAACTGTGCATATCTTGATTTTCAATTGCAGGGTAAAGTTTTAGGGGCATTGAACAATAATAATGTAACAATAAATCAATAATTGATGTTGTCCTATAGAATAAAGAAATCAATTAATCTTGATAAGCCATCAAAGTGTATCATTATGATACACGGCTATGGAAGTAATATGGATGATCTTTTTTCATTTGCTAATTATCTACCAGATTTTTTTACCGTAATCTCACTTCATGCTCCATTCAATACACCATTTGGGGGTGCATCTTGGTACTCAATTAATTTTGACTCTAATTCAGAAAAATGGATTAATACAAAAGAGGCATTGAAATCTCTTGAGAGAATAATAAATCAACTTGAATATTTTATATCCAAGTATGAATTAGATTCTAATGATATATGTCTTATGGGATTTAGTCAAGGAGCTGTTTTAAGTTGGACTTTATTACTTGATTACCCTTCACTATTCAGAAGGGCTATATGTATGAGTGGTTATATTGATAAAAAACTTTTACAACATCCACTTGGGAAATACAGAAATATTTTAGCTTATTCATCCCATGGTTCAGATGATCAAATGATACCTCATGAAATGGCAAAATCAGGTATCGAATTTCTAAAAAAAAATAATCCTGATGTCACATTCAATACTTATCCGGATGGGCATAATGTATCCCAAGAAAATTTTGAATCTATTTTAAACTGGATTAGGGAGACAAATCTGAGTTATGATAGATAAAGTGTTCCTTAAGTTCATAACTAACCTTTCCCAATTTGTCCATTTTATAAGAAAGAAATATTTCACCAAAGACTGAACCATCAGAAAAACTAGCAATAAGCCACTTGTGATTTAATACCTTTATTTTGTTTATCAAAAATGTTCGATTTTTTTCTATGTATGGGATTATCTTTTTTTGTTTAATTAAATTCTTTTCATATAGTTGATCTTCAATAAGAGTTGTTGGATTTTCTATCTTAATATCATTAAAATAAGATAATGCATATTCATTATTTTTTAAAGAAAAATTAATTACTTCGTCTAATTCAGTTTGAAGCTTTAAAATAATTTTTTCATAATTTGAATTATTTTCTTTTAGCTTAATTAATCTATCCTTTTGGTCATCAAGTATTTTTTTTGAATTAACTAATTGAAAAATTAGTACCAAAGCTGTAAATACAAAAAGGTAAATAACGATTTTATTATTCATTTTTTAATTGCAATTAATTTTCAAATTATCATATGCTAAAAAAACATTTTTAGGGAGTTTTTTGGAAACCTCATTATGAAATCCTAGAAGGTGACTCATATGAGTGAGATAGGTTTTTTTAGGTTTTATTTCTTTAATCAATTTCAATGCTTCTTCTAGATTTAAATGCGAAGGATGAGGTTCAATTCTTAGTGCATTAATAATCAATACCTCAGTGTTTTCAAGTTTTAATAATTGATCGTCTTTAATATATTTTACATCAGTTAAGTATGAAAAATCACCAATTCTGTACCCAGTTACTGGTAGCTCATTATGCATTACCTCAACGGGTATTACTGTTCTGTCTCCTAGCTTAAATTCATTATTTCTTAGAATGCTATTAACTCTAACATTGGGAGCTCCAGGATATTTGTTTTCATTGTTAAATATATAGTCAAATCTATTACTTAAATTATTTATTACTCTACTCGAGCCATAGATAGATATATCTCCCTGAAGAAAAAAAAATGGTCTTATATCATCTAAGCCTGCTGTATGATCAGCATGCTCGTGAGTAAAAAGAATACCATCAAGTTTTCTACAACCACTTTTTAACATTTGTTGTCTAAAATCTGGACCACAATCGATTACATAGTTAAAATTCTTCCACTGAATCAAAACAGAAGATCTGAGTCGTTTATCTTTCAAGTTTTTGCTTAGACAAACAGGATGATTACTTCCTATTATAGGAATCCCTTGAGAAGTTCCTGTGCCAAGAAAAGTTATTTTAATCATTACAACAATTCAAATTTAAATATATAATGAAAAATAAATACAAACTTTGTAATTTTAAGAAATAAATTAGATTATGCCAATTACCCTACCTGGAGATAGAGAATTTGAAAAGCGTCCATCAACTGAGAGAAAAGCTTTAAAAATTAACTTAAACGAAGGAGTATACGGAACTTTTGCTGAAATTGGTGCAGGTCAAGAGGTTGCGAGACATTTTTTTAGAGTTGGTGGTGCCTCTGGAACAATAGCTAAAACAATTAGTGCTTACGATAAAAACTTTAGTGATACTATTTATGGCGAGGAAGATGATAAAAGATATGTGACCGAAACACGATTGCATAAAATGTTGAATCGAGAAATTATGCTTCTGGAGACTCGAATTCCAAAAATAAATCATCCAAATAAAATGTTTTTTGCATACGCAAATACTGTTGCTACAATTGATTTTGCAAAGAAATTTAAAGGTCATGGATGGATGGGAATTCGTTTTCAACCAGCACCTGAAAAACCTTATAATGAAATAATGCTTCACGTAAGGTTTCATCACACGGAAGCAAGACTTCAACAAGAGGCTATTGGTATAATGGGAGTTAATCTTGTGCATGGAGCTTTTTATTGTCATGATGAGCCCAAAAAACTACTTAAATATCTTTACGATCACATAGATAGTTCTGCTATTGAAATTGATACAATTAATTTTTCTGGCCCACTTTTCAAAGGGATTGATAATCGAATCCTAAGTTTGCAGTTAGTTAAAAATGGCATGACAGACGCTGTCATGTTCAACCCTGAAGGTAACAATGTTTTACCCGCGAGAGCTTTGTACAAGAAAAACATATTAGTATTAAGGGGGAGTTTTAGACCTGTTACTAAGGTCAATATTGATATGTTTGAAAAATCTTATGATATTTTTATTAAGGAACAAAACGTTAATCAAAATAAAACAGAGGTCATCTTTGAAATAACCTTATCTAACCTTACAGCTCAGGGAGAGATTGATGAAAGTGACTTTATGGATCGTGCAAGGTTACTTGGCTCACTTGGCCATACAGTTATGATTTCTAATTTCAAAGAATACTACCGCATGGTAGACTATCTCTCTAAATATACCAAAGAACAATTAGGACTGGCGATGGGAGTAAGTAATTTTGTTGAAATTTTTGATGAACATTATTATGAGGATATTAGTGGAGGAATTCTAGAGGCTTTTGGTAAAATGTTTCATAATAATCTTAAAGTATATTTATACCCAATGAAAGATTTCGAAACTGGTCAAAACATCACATCAAACAATCTTAAACTTCACCCTAGAATGAAGGATTTTTATAAATTTTTTAAATATAATGGTAAAATAGTTGATATTTTTGATTTTGAAAGTGAATATTTATCAATATTCTCGCGTGAAATCCTTTCTAAAATAAAAAAAGGTAAGAAGGATTGGATAAATCAGCTTCCTCCTGGAATTGCCGAAAAGATTATGGAAAATAATATGTTTGGCTGGAAAGGCGATAAAACAAAAGTTGTTAAATAAACCCTAGTTTATCTCAATTATTTGAGCTGAGTGATTTTTGGTTTTTACTTTGTCAATTACTTTTTCAATAATACCTGATTCGTTAATCAAAAAAGTCATTCTATGAATACCATCGTATTCCCTTCCTTGAAACTTTTTTGGTCCCCACACGCCAAAGGATTCAATAACTACTTTTTTCTCGTCAGCCAACAAAGTAAAAGGTAATTTATATTTATCAATGAAATTTTTTTGTTTCTTTGGATTATCGGCACTCACTCCTATCAGTTGATATCCCATCTCACTAAGTTCCTTGAAGTTATCTCTTAAATTACAAGCCTCTGCTGTGCATCCTGGAGTATTCGCCCTTGGATAGAAGAATATTATTGTTTTTTTTCCAATCCAATCAGTTGACTTTACATTATTTCCATTTTCGTCAACAGCAATAAATTCAGGAAGCTTATCGCCAACTTTTAATGTCTTCATATTATCTTTAATATTTATTCTTCGAAATAACAAAAAATTGGAATGACTAAAAAGGAAAAAATAGTGTTTATAATAAATGAGTTACAAAAATTATATCCTGAAATACCTATTCCTTTAAATCATCAAGACCCATATACTTTATTAATCGCTGTTTTAATGTCAGCTCAATCAACTGATATAAGGGTCAATAAAATAACTCCCCTCCTATTCGAAAGAGCTAATAATCCATATGATATGGTAAAGTTAAGCATAGACCAAATCAGAGAAATTATTAAACCTGTTGGACTTTCACCCATGAAGTCAAAAGGAATTTATGAGTTATCTCACATACTTATTAATAAACATAATGGAAAGGTTCCAAAAAGCTTTGAGGAATTAGAGGAATTACCTTCTGTGGGACATAAAACTGCAAGTGTAGTAATGTCTCAGGCTTTTGGTGTTTCAGCTTTCCCTGTTGATACACATATTCACAGGTTAATGTACCGTTGGGGGCTATCAAGCGGAAAAAACGTAATTCAAACAGAAAAAGATGCCAAACGAATTTTTCCTCAAGAAAAATGGAATGATTTACACCTTCAGATCATTTGGTATGGACGGCAATATAGTCCTGCTAGAGGATGGGACCTTGACAAGGATTTTATTACAAAAGCGATAGGAAGAAAAAGTGTAATTAAGGAGTATCTTAAGCTGAAGAATTAGATTTTTTTACTATATCGTCATACTGAACTTTAGTATGTAAGTAAAATTTAGAAAAGGCTAAGATACGTTGAATTACAATTGATCTTGGTTGGCTTTGATAAACAAAATTTTTTTTAGAGTAGTTTTCTACCATACATTAATACTTTTTTCTATAACGCCAAAAAGTATTAAAAATTATTTACAACTCTAAAATAATTTTATTTTTCTCCACGATTTTTCTTAAATTAATAATAGCGTATCTCATCCTTCCTAATGCAGTGTTGATACTTACCCCAGTAATATCAGATATTTCTTTAAAGCTCATATCCCTATAAATCCTCATATTTATTACCTCTTTTTGGTCATTAGGTAGCTGCAAAATCAATTTTTTAAGATCATCTACAACTTGTTGATTAATTAGCTTACTTTCTACATTTGGAACAGCATCTTTAATAAATTGAAATACATCATAATCATCACTAGGCTGGAATTTTGGCAGTCGGTTTGATTTCCTAAAGAAGTCGATTATTAGATTATGTGAAATACGCATAACCCAGGATAAAAATTTCCCTTCTTCGTTATATGATCCATTTTTTAGTGTCCTAATTACCTTAATAAATGTTTCTTGAAAAACATCTTCTGCTGTATCGCGATCCAAAACCTTTGAAAAAATGAAATTATAAATTTTAGATTTATGCCTATGTATAAGAATTTCGAGGGAATTCTCATCACCTTGAATATAATCTTTAACTAATTTAGAGTCAGGGAAACTTGAAAATGTATGCATAAAAAAACTTTAGAACAAGCGAAAATTTAGCCGGTATCGTTAAAAGTAATTTTATACTATAAGCGTATTTTTTGTCAAATTTATATAATATTTACTTAATATTCAAAAGTTATTTTTCTATTTAAAAATTTTCGTAGATATATTAGAGGTGATATAGATTAATTGTAATTTTACAATCTTATTTATTAAGATGAGTCAAATTCTCCAAAAAAACCCAAAAAAATATATAATTATTAAAGGAGCTAGACTTCATAACCTCAAGAAAGTAGATGCAGTTTTTCCAAGAAATCATTTAACAGTAGTGACTGGCTTATCGGGTTCGGGAAAGTCCTCTTTAGTTTTTGACACCCTTTATGCTGAAGGACAACGACGGTATGTAGAAAGTTTATCCTCTTATGCACGTCAGTTTATGGGGAAGCTAAATAAACCGGAAGTAGATTACATTAAAGGTATTTCACCTGCAATCGCAGTAGAACAGAAAGTTTCCTCAAGCAATCCGCGTTCAACAGTGGGAACGAAAACGGAAATATATGATTACCTAAAGTTACTTTATGCAAGAATTGGTCGAACCTTTTCTCCTATTTCGGGTGACGAAGTTAAGAGTGATAGTGTGAGTGATGTAGTTAGTTATATTAAAAAAACCTTTAAAGAAGGAGAAAAATTGATGTTACTAGCACCAATTAGTGAATCAAATGAAAAAAAAGAGACCAGACTAAATGTATTAAAGCAACAGGGGTTTGCAAGAATTTTTATTGATGAAAAAGTTGTAAGATTAGAGGAGTTAAAATCTCCTCCAAAAAGTAATTTTGATCTTATTGTAGATAGAATTGTTGTCAGCCACGAAGAAGATTTTTATCAACGATTGGCAGACGCGATTGAAATAGCCTTTCATGAGGGAAAGGGAGAGTGTGCGATATGGTGTAATACTAAGGAAAATAAAATAATTTTTTCCAACAAGTTTAGCTTAGACGGTATAAATTTTATAAAACCAAATGTACATTTTTTTAGTTTCAATAACCCCTTTGGAGCATGTAAAAAATGTGAGGGATATGGAGATATAATTGGAATAGACAGAGAGCTTGTAGTTCCCGACACAAGCCTATCAGTATATAATAATGCGATTGCTCCTTGGCGTAGTTCTAGTATGCAAAAGTTTTATAAAAAACTTATTGATAACGCCTACAAATTTGATTTTCCAATTCATAAGCCATATTATGAATTAGATGAAAATCAAATAGACACGATTTGGAATGGTAATTCATATTTCATTGGTATAAAAAAGTTTTTTAGTAAAATTGAAGCTAAAAATTATAAAATCCAAAACCGGGTTCTACTCTCAAGATATAGAGGTAAAACTAATTGTGACGAATGTAAAGGTTCTCGCCTTAGGAAGGAAACTAACAATGTAAAAGTTGGTGGTGAATCACTTTCAAAACTACTCAGTCTCCCAATTGATGATTTAAATATTTTTTTTAATGAACTTAAACTTTCCAGTTATGAGCAAAAAATAGCTGATCGGATTTTAAAAGAAATTAAGTCTAGAATAAGTTTTATTCAAGATGTTGGTTTAGGTTATCTCCACCTTAACAGAAAAGCAAATACACTATCTGGTGGTGAATCTCAGCGGATTAATTTAGCTACTTCTTTAGGCAGTTCATTAGTTGGTTCAATGTATGTCTTGGATGAACCTTCAATTGGTCTTCATCCACGTGATAATAAAAGATTAATTTCTGTTTTAAAACGACTCAGAGATATTGGTAATACTGTTATTGTTGTTGAGCATGACGAAGAGATAATGAATTCTGCTGATAAAATTATTGATATTGGTCCTAGAGCAGGGACTAATGGAGGTGAAATAATAGCAGAGGGAAAAATAGATCAGATAAATAGCTCTGATAGTCTGACTGCAAAATATCTTTCTGGCGAAATGAAAATTCCTATTCCCTCAAGTAGAAGAAAAAATATAAACAAAATCAGTATAGCGGGCTGCAGAGAAAATAATCTTAAAAATATCAATGCACATATTCCTATGGGATGCTTAACTGTTGTAACTGGTGTTTCAGGAAGTGGAAAATCGACTTTGGTAAAAAAAATTATTTACCCAGCACTTCAAAGAGAAAAAGGAATTTTTAACGACAAACCAGGACAATATGATAAAATTAATGCACCCTTTGAAAAAATTGGTAGCATTGAGTTTATTGACCAAAATCCTATTGGTAGATCCTCAAGGTCTAACCCTGTAACCTATATAAAAGCTTATGACGATATAAGGAACCTTTTTGCTAGACAAAAAATTTCGATAAATCGTGGATATCAACCCAAGCATTTCTCGTTCAATGTAGATGGTGGAAGGTGTGAAAAATGCAAAGGAGATGGAAATTTAACAATTGAAATGCAATTTATGGCTGATGTAATTCTTGAATGTGATGAATGCAAGGGTAAACGTTTCAAAAAGGAGATTTTAGAGGTTGAATTCAAAGGTTTCTCTTTAGATAAACTACTTAAAATGACAGTTGATGATGCTGTAAGTTTTTTTCAGGAACATCAAGAAATAAAAATGGCAGGGAAACTCAAGCCTTTGCAAGAGGTGGGATTAGGTTATATCTCATTGGGTCAGCCCTCTACTACTCTTTCTGGCGGTGAAGCACAACGAATAAAACTCGCTTCATTTATTGGTCGTGGATTTACAAAAGAAAAAATAGTATTTATATTTGATGAGCCTACTACTGGACTTCACTTTCATGATATTAACAAACTATTAATTTCCTTTAACTCTTTAATTGATCATGGCCATACAGTTATAGTAGTGGAACATAATTTAGAATTAATAAAATGTGCAGATCATATTATTGATTTAGGGCCTGGTGGGGGAGAAAATGGAGGGAATCTTGTTGCGATGGGAACACCTGAAAAAATTATAAAAATTAAAAAGTCTTATACTGGACAATATTTAGCTAAAAAGCTTAATAAAAAAACTTTGAAAATCTGATGTTAGCTTTAACATGTGAGATGTTAAAGTAAAAATAACCCCTATTAATAAAGATCTTAAAATAATTGAAATAAATGGGGAAAAATCAAAATTTATATTTGATGATATTAGGTATACAATAAAAATGACGAGCATGGTTAATATGGTTTTTTTTCCAAAAGGATTTATATTAAAGGTTAATTGAACCAATAAAATTTTCATTAAATTAATAAATACTATAACAATTAGAGTAGCATAAGCAGCTCCAATAATTCCATACAGCTTGATAAAGAAAATATTAAGAATAACTGCTAGGAAAGCAGATGCGATTGAGAACCAAAATACATAATGATAGTATTTAGAATTGGTTATTATATTGTTCAAGCAACCCATTGACATTGAAAATAATTTTCCGAAAGAGATAATCAACACAACATCTATCGCCTTAGTGTATGCTGTCAGATTAACCCAATTGTAAAAGTCGGTCAAATTCAAATTTATTAACAAAAAAAGAAGTCCTGAGCTAAGTAATAAATTATTAGCACTTTTTTTTAGAAGGAAAAGCAATTGTTTATAATCATTATCATTTAAAGCCTTTGCAACTAGAGGACTAAGGATTTGAAACATTGCCCTTCCAGGAAATTCAATTACTGAGGCAATAAATACTGCCACACTATAATAAGCAACATTTTCAACAGTTAATACATTTGAAATCATTGATTTGTCAATATCTAAAATCAGACTTGCCGCTGTTCCAGACATGAATATGAGAAGACTATAGCGAAAAATATTTT